>NZ_JADIJP010000019.1:0-97297 GCF_017355285.1 Methylobacterium sp. SD274
GCTGATCGTCACTTCGTCGCCTTCGATCCCGAAGCGCACGTTCATCGCGGCGACACGCGCGACGAGGCCCGCATAGAACGGCAGGATGCTGTGCGCGTCCACCGCGCCGTTCTCCGGCGTTCCCGCGATCAGATCCTCCACATGCGCCGGGATGCGGGCATGCGACCCCTTCGACCTGATGACGATGGAGGGAGCCTCGCCGTCGCCGCTCACCACCACGTCGATGCGGCCGCCGCGCGGGATCGTGGTGGTGGCGATCATCACGAGGTTGAGCAGGAGCTTGACCTTGTTCTTCGGATAGAGCGCCTGCGGCGCGCTCCAGGTCAGCTGGGTCTTCTCGTCGCCGAACATCCCGCGGGAGACCTTCTCGGCATCCGCGAGGTCGATCGAGGCGCCCGCCGATCCGGCGGCGCCGAAGGCGATGCGGGCGAATTGCAGCCGCGCCGAGGCCTGTTTCGCGCTCTTGCTGATGAGTTCGAGGGCGAATTCCCGCATCGAGGTGTCGCTCTCGTCCTCCAGGACTTCGAGCCCGTTCACGATGGCGCCGACGGGGCTGATCACATCGTGGCAGACGCGCGAGCACAGCAGCGCGGAGAGATCGAGGGAATCGAGATCGACGGGGGTCATCGTGCTCTCCGCACAGGGCAATGAATGGGCCGCCGATGCGGCCGGTCCGTCGGCTCCGAGAGATGAAACCGACTGGGTGCGGCACCGATAGACGGCACAGCATGCTTTGAAAAGCGACGCGACGAGTGCGTGGGACGCTTTGAAGCCGACTCTAGAGTCGACAAGGCGCGGCTCGCAAGGCAAGACTTTCCCATGCCCCTCGATCCGCGGATGCGCGACAGCATCGCGACGACATTGACCGACATCGCCTGCGAAGCGGGCGACATCCTCCGACGACATCATGGTGGCGATTGCGCACACGTGATCAAGCCGGACGGGACCCCTTCGAGCGTCGCCGATATCGCCTCCGAAAAGCTGATCATCGAAGCACTGAAGCAGCGTTATCCAACGATCCCGATCGTTTCCGAGGAATCCACCCACGACCTGCCGCCGGCCGACCTGTTCTTCCTGGTCGATCCATTGGACGGCACGCGCGATTTTCTCGCGGGAAACCCGGATTACAGCGTCAATATCTGCCTGATCGAAGGAAACAGGCCTGTGGCCTCGGCCGTGGCCGGTCCGGGTATCGGCCGCGTCTGGGGGGCCGGCGTCACCGCGTTCGAGGCGGTGATCCATCGCGGGCGACCGACGGGGCGGAATGCGATCCGGGTCCGGAAAGTACCGGAGGACGGGCTCGTGGCCCTGGTCAGCCGCCGCCACGGCGACACCGAGACGGAGGCCTGTCTCGCCGGCCTTCCCATCGGTCAGAGGCGGGGTGTGGCCTCGGCCCTGAAATTCTGCCTCATCGCCTCGGGCGAGGCCGATATCTATGTCCGCTGCGGCCCGACCATGGAGTGGGACACGGCCGCCGGGGATCATGTGCTGACCACGGCCGGCGGCAGGGTCGTCGTGCCCTCGGGGCGCGAGATCACCTATGGCCATTACCGCATCTTCTACCGTAACGGCCCTTTCGCAGCCCTTGGGGATCCGAGCTATACCAGCCGTCTCGGACTGCCCGATCGGGGGCCCAACCTGAATACGATCCGGGAGGGGCACACCGCGCGGCCCTGACCGGGGCGTCCGTGTCAGCGGGTCACGCCGTCCTCCGTGAGCGACTTCAGGCTCGGCCACGTCTCTTCCGCCACCCCGATGATGGCGGGAGACGCCACTACCTTCGCGCGATGTTCCGGGTTGCGGAACAGGTAGAGCGCATCCCCCGTCGGACCGGGCAGGATCGCGAAGACCAGCGGGTCCGTATCGACGATCCGGCCATCGACGATCCCGATCGGATCGTAGCCGCCGAGACGCGGTGCGTAGACCGACGGCGCATCCCGGAACGCCGCGAGATTGCTCGCCTTCGAAAAGCGCCAGGTCCGGTTCTTCCAGACCCATTCGTAGGTCGCTTTGCCGGCGACCGGCTGGCCTTCGGGGTCGAGGAAGTAGCTCACCGCGTCGAAACCGTTGAGGGCGATCAGCCCCTGTCCCGCCGAGGCGCTTCGAGGTGCGGCGAGGCACGACGCCAACGCGACCGCTCCGAAGTTACGCCGCGTTAACCCTATCATGCGGTACTTCATGCTCGACTCGGCGCGACGCAAGCTCGTCTCTCCGCTCGTCCCGGACCGGATAAACCCATTCGCCAGAATGTGGGTGATCGGGACGGATGTCGAACCATTGATGGGCGAACATGGAGCTCCGGATGACAGATCCTTCGAATCCCCTCTCCGCATCCGCCGAGCCCTCGCCGCTCATCACCCGTCGGCGCGTTCTGAGCCTCGGCGTGGCAGCCGCCGCGCTGTCGATCGCCGCGTCCGTCGCCCCGGCTCTGGCCTTCGACGAGCCGCCCCCGGGCCGTTTCCGTCCGGCCGAGATCGTGGATAACGGGCATAAGTTCTTCGGCTCCATGTCGCGCGGCCTCGCCCTCACCGTCGAGGAGGCGACCCGCCGTTGGGGCGAGCCCAACGGCTACATCCTCGGGCAGGAAGCCTCCGGCGCCATCGTGGGCGGCGTCCGCTATGGCGAAGGCACACTCTATACCCGCAATGCCGGGCAGCGTCGGATCTACTGGCAGGGACCGTCCATCGGGTTCGATGTCGGCGGCGACGGCGACCGCACGATGATGCTCCTCTACAACATGCCCTCGGTCTCCGGCCTCTACCGGCGCTTTGCCGGGGTCGACGGCTCGGCCTATTTCATCGGCGGGTTCGGGATGACCGCCGTCACGAATGACGGAATGGTGGTGGTGCCGATCCGGACCGGTGTCGGCGCGCGCCTCGGGATCAATGTCGGCTACCTCAAGTTCACGTCGAAGCCGACTTGGAACCCGTTCTGATCCGATCCGCCCGGCTCGGTCGGCGGTGGGTTGTCTCAAGCCGTTCAAAGGATTGGTCTCGCACGGGGGAAATGGTTTAAAGACGTTCACGCTGAGGTCTGTCGGCTCGCGCATCTGGCCTATGCAAGCCCGCGGCGGCGTGCCAACGCGAGCCTGCTTAGACCGTTGAAATCTCGCAGGTTTCAAGGCGCAGAACCGGTGACCACTTTTGCGAAACCTGCTTAGGAAGAGCATGCCCGCGTGATCGAAACCGTGATGATCTTCGCGCTCGGCTTCCTTGCGGCGAGCCTCTGCGCCCTCATGGTCCTGCCGGCCGTGAACGCCCGGGCGATCCGTCTCTCCAAGCGTCGGCTCGAAGGGCTCGTCCCCCTCTCCGCCTCCGAGATCGCCGCCGAAAAGGATTTCCTGCGCGCGCGTTTCGCCGTCACCCAGCGCCGTCTCGAGCGGAAGGTGGAGGCCGCACGCGCGAGCCGCCATTCGGATATGGCAGCCATCGGAGCGCGGACCCTCGAGATCGCCGCACTGGCTCGAAATGTGGAGGAGCGGGATGCCACCCTCGCATCCACGAGAGCGACCCTCGACGGCGTCGAACGCGACCTCGCCACCGCTCGCGCGGAAGGAACCCTCAGCCTCGCCACGCTCGAAGTCCTGGAGAACGCCCATCGCGATCTCATCGACGATCTCCATGCGCTACGCAGCCCAGTGGCATCGTCGGAGACCGTGGAAGGAGACGCCGCCAGCGACGAACCCGCGCCGGATCTCCAAGCCCGCTACGTAGCGCTTCTGGAGGAATGCGAGGCGCTGCGAGCGGCAAAGGCGGCGCAGGCTAACGTGCCGCAAGACCAGGAGATCGCCGTTCTTCGCCAGCGTATCGTCGAGGTGGCGGATTCGCTGCTGAGGCAGAACCGGCTTCCGTCCGTCGATGTTTTCCCCATGCCCGGCGCGCAGGCCGGCCCTGTTCCGTTGAAACAGGCCGAACGGGTGTGAACAGCCGCCGAAGCCTGACAGGATTGTTGCAGGTCATGGAAGCTGTGGCGTAGAAGCCGCGTTGTTCATGGGATGACCACCGGCGTGCCTTGTTTCGACCATGCATAGGCATCATCGGGTTCGTCACATCTCCACTGTCTGAGACGGATCTCGTTCCCTATGGCATTCAAGTCGACTTCGCTTGCCCTCGCTCTCGCCACCATGGCCGTGTTCTCGTCGGCAGCGGCTTTCGCTCAAGCCGCTCCCCAGACGAAGCGGGGCAACGAGACGTTGAAGAAGTATTGCACCGGCGATTACCTCACCTATTGCGGGAACCTCTCTCCCGACGATCCGGCGGTGGACAAGTGCTTCCAGACCAACTGGACCAAGCTGTCCGAGAATTGCCGCCGTGCGATCGACGCCTACGAGAAGACGGGCGGCAAGAAAGGCTGACCAGCCCGGCTGACCGGCCCGGCTGACACGAAGGTTTGATCCCTTTCCCTGAGGCCTCCGGGCCTCAGGCTGCACAAAGCGTGGCCGTTGCGCTCGCATCGGCGAGCGGCAGCGGCTATGATGCCGCCGCCTGAGGTGCCGGACCCGCGTTGATGTTGTTTCGTTCCCGACTGACGTTGCTCCTCGCTGTGGGCTGCGTGGCCCTCGCCGGTTCCGGCTGCGGCCGGCGCGGTGCCCTGCAGGCCCCCGATACGCGAGCACCGGTGCAATCCTCAGGGATCGGCCTCGGAGCGTCGCCGGTGGCGGATGCCACCGCGGTGGCCGATGGCGACGACCTCGACCCCACGGCGATTTCCGGTACGCCCCAGGCGATCTTCGAGGCTCCCGTACAGACCTCGAGGGGCGTCAAGCGCGGCTATACCGTCCCCAAACAGCCCTTCATCCTCGATCCGCTCCTCTAGAATGACGCGGGCCTGACGTCCGTCCCGACGGGGCTATGTCGGGCGTGCCGTCTTCTGTCAGGTTCGCGTTTCGGGATTCGCGTCCCAAGGCCCGCCATGCACCATTTCCAGTATCGTGACGGCCGGCTGGCCGCTGAGGATGTCGACCTGACGGGCCTCGCGGCCGAGATCGGTACGCCGTTCTATTGCTACTCCACGGCGACGCTTGAGCGGCATTACCGCGTCTTCGCCGAAGCCTTCGCCGGGGACGACGCCCTCGTCTGCTATGCGATGAAGGCGAATTCCAACCAGGCGGTGCTCACCACCCTGGCCCGTCTCGGGGCGGGGATGGACATCGTCTCCGAGGGAGAGTTGCGGCGGGCGCTTGCCGCCGGCGTCGATCCGCAGCGGATCGTGTTCTCCGGCGTGGGCAAGACCCGCGAGGAGATGGCAGCGGCCCTGCATTCCGGCATCTACTGCTTCAACGTGGAGAGCGAGCCCGAGCTCGAAACCCTGTCCGAGGTGGCCTCTTCTCTCGGGGCGACTGCTCCGGTCTCCGTCCGGGTCAACCCGGACGTGGATGCCGGGACCCATGCCAAGATCTCCACCGGAAAATCCGAGAACAAGTTCGGCATCCCCATCGGGCGCGCGGCGGACGTCTATGCCCGCGCGGCGTCCCTGCCGGGAATCGCCGTGGCCGGCGTCGATATGCATATCGGCAGTCAGATCACCGATCTCGCGCCCTTCGCCCATGCGGCCGGGCTCCTGGCCGAATTGGCGCGCAGCCTGATGGCGCAGGGTCATCCCCTGCATCACATCGATTTCGGCGGCGGTCTCGGCATTCCCTATCGCGAGGACAACGCCCCTCCCCCGGAGCCCGCCGCCCTGGCGGATATCCTGCGCCCGCATTTCCGGCCCCTCGGCCTGCGCCCGGTCTTCGAGATCGGCCGCATGATCGCCGGCAATGCCGGCATCCTCGTGACCCGCGTCCTCTACGTGAAGCGCACGGAGGGCCGGACCTTCGTCATCGTCGACGCGGCGATGAACGATTTGATCCGCCCGACGCTCTACGAGGCCTACCACGCCCTTCGCCCGGTCATCGAGCCCGGTGCCGACACTCCCCGCCTCGTCGCCGACGTGGTCGGGCCGGTCTGTGAGAGCGGCGACTATATCGCGCTGGCCCGGGATATCCCCGATGTCGCACCGGGCGACCTCGTCGCCGTGATGACGGCGGGCGCCTACGGGGCTGTCCAGGCCGGAACCTACAATACGCGCCGCCTCGTGCCAGAGGTTCTGGTGAGTGGCGACCGCGCCGCCATCGTCCGGCCGCGTCAGACCTACGACGACCTCATCGGCCTCGACCGCGTGCCCGACTGGCTGCGGTCGGACTAAGCAGGTTTAGTAAAAGTGGTCACCGGTTTTGCGTTCCGAAACCTGCGACACTTCAAAGGCCTAAGCGAGGTGAAGCGTTGGCTCGCCAATGCGAACCTGCTTGGCCGCGCAGCCGCGATGCGGGTGGGCCGATTTGACCCGATCGCCGCGCGCCGCCACCATGCTAGGCTGACATGGCGGGATGCCTGGAGCATTCCCCGCCTCGGGAGCCCAAACAGAATGGACGAGGCCGACGCGACGACCTCCAAAGCGACCGAGATGACGGCGCCGAAGACGCCAGCAGCCCGAAGCCGGCTCGATCGGCTCGTGTCGCAATCGCAGGCCGCCGGATTGTGGGAACGTGCCTGGCCGCTCGTCTGGCGAGCGCTTGCCGTGGTCCTGGCTTTCCTCGCGGCCTCGTGGCTTGGGCTCTGGCTCGATCTGTCGCCGTTCTGGCGTATCGCCGGACTCGCCGCCTTCGCTCTCGCCTTCCTCGCCGCTCTGGTGCCGCTGGTCCGCCTATCGCGCCCGAGCCGCCGCGAGGCACTGGCCCGCCTCGACCGTGACGCCGCCCACGGCGCTTCGTCCCACAATCCGGCCTCGGCCATCGAGGATACCCTCGCCGTCGGAACGACGGACCCGGCGACGCAGGCGCTTTGGGCGCTGCATCAGCGCCGCGCAGCCGAGGCCGTCTCTCGCTTGAGCGTCGGCCTGCCCCGTCCGGGCATGCCGCGCCGCGACCCCTTCGCCCTTCGCGCCGGCCTCGTCGTGGCGGCGTTGGCCAGCCTGTTCGTCGCAGGCCCGGAATGGCGCCAACGGATCGGAAGCGCGTTCGACTGGCACGAGGCCGCCGGCCCGGGACCGAACTTTCGCGTCGATGGCTGGATCGATCCGCCGCTCTATACGAGGCTTCCGCCCCTCGTCGTCACGATGAACGGCACAGAGCAGCGCCTGCGCGCACCGGTCAACTCGACGCTGATCGTCCGCATCGCCGGCCAGGGCGATGTCGTGCTGACGCCGAATGCGGGTTTCAAGCCTCTCCCCGGCAAGGAAGCGCGTCCCGACCTTCGTGAGGACCGTTTCCAGCTCGTCGGCGGCACCGCCGATCTCATCATCGCCGCGGGCTCGGCGCCCAAGCAGCATCTCATCGTCGAGACCATCCCGGACCTCGCCCCGGAAGTCCGGCGCGTCGGCGCCCTGGAGGTGAATGCGCGCGGCACCTTCAATCTGAGCTACCGCGCCAAGGACGATTACGGCATCGCTTCGGCCGACGGGATCGTCGAACCCCTGACAGGCGGTCGCTCCCTGGTGCCCCTGCCCAAGATGCCTCTCGCTTTGCCCTCGGACGCGAGCGGCGAGACCGATACGAAGACCCTCGTGGACCTCACCGACAATCCCTGGTCGGGCGCGCGGGTCCGGCTGACCATCGTGGTGAAGGACGAGGCCGGCCAGGAGGGGCGAACCGAGACGGCGGAGATCACGCTGCCGGCCCGGCCGTTCCGCGAGCCCCTGGCGCGCGCCCTGGCCGAGGAGCGTCGGCGCCTCGTCACCGCTCCCGACGAAAGCCGGCGCCGGGTGCAGACCGCCCTCGACGCGCTGATGATCGCACCGGATCAGTTCACGCCACAGCCCTCGATCTTCCTCGGGCTGCGCACCGCGTCCCGCCGGCTCAAGGCGGCACGGACCGACGACAACCTGATCGAGGTGGCCGACCTGCTGTGGGAGATGGCGCTCAAGATCGAGGATGGCGACCTCTCCGATGCGGAGAAGAGCCTGCGCGCTGCCCAGGACAGGCTGAAGGACGCCATCGACCGCAACGCGCCGGACGAGGAAATCAAGAAGCTGACGGAGGACCTGAAACAGGCCCTCGACAAGTTCATGAAGCAGATGGCCGAGCGCCAGCAGAAGCAGCCTCAGCAGCAGGGCGAGAAGGGCAAGTCGCAGCAGAACGCCAAGACCGTCACCCCGGACGATCTGAACAAGATGCTGAAGGACATGGAAGAGGCGATGAAGCGCGGCGACACCGCCGAGGCGCAACGCCTGCTCGAACAGCTGCGCAGCATCCTCGAGAACCTCCAGACCGCCGAGCCGGGAGCCAAATCCGACCCGAATGGCCGTGAGATGAGCAAGCAGGCCGAGGAACTCGACAAGATGTCCCGCGAGCAGCAGGCGCTCCGCGACGAGACCTTCAAGGACGGCCAGAACAAGCGCGGCCAGCAGCCCGGGCAGAAGCAGGGCCAGAAGCCCCAGCGCGGCCAGCAGGGGCAGCAGCAGAATGGCGACCAGGGCCAGCAGGGCGGAGAGCAGGGCCAGCAAGGGCAACAGGGTCAGAAAGGCCAGAAGGGCGATCAGGGCCAGGGTGGCGCCGGCGAACGCCAGCAGGCTTTGCGCCAGCGTCTCGAAGATCTGCAGAAGCGGATGAAGGAGCTCGGGATGCAGGGCGAGGAAGGCCTCGCCGATGCCGAAGAGGCGATGCGCGACGCCGAAAGCGCCCTCGGCGAGGGCAAGGAAGGCGATGCCGTCGACGCTCAGGGCCGCGCCCTCGATGGGCTCAAGCGCGGCGCGGACGGCATGCAGAAGCAGATGGAGGAGATGGCCCAGGGCGAGGGTGAAGGCGAGGGCGAGCAGGAGGGCGGCGAGAACCCGAGCCAGCAGGGGCAGGCCGGCAATCGTGACGACGATCCGCTCGGCCGTCCGACCAAGGGCCGCGACCTCTCCGACGGCCGTGGCAAGGTTCCGACCGCCGACGAATCCGCGGTCCAGCGTACGCGCCGGATCATGGAGGAGCTGCGGCGCAAGCTCGGCGATCCGAGTCGGCCCAGGGAAGAGCTCGACTATTTCGAGCGCCTGCTCCGGCGAAACTGAAGGTCGCACCCGTTCCGCGGGTGCGATCCCCTGCCCTATGGGCTAGGGGATCGGCAGAGCCATATGGGCTCCATCCCCCCGTTCTGAGCGCGAGCCTCCATGTCATCCAACACCCTGGTCCTCGTCGCCTGCCTTGCCGTGGCCGTCGTGCTGTTTCTCGGTCTCATCAACATGATGCGTGGGGGCAGCGCCAACCTGTCTCAGCGGCTGATGCGCCTCCGCGTACTGCTCCAGTTCTTGGCGATCATTTTCATCATGGGCGTCGTCTGGTGGCGCTCCGCCTGAGCAATCATCACATCTCGGTGAGTGTGGCGGCTGGGTCTCACCTCTCGTCTAAGACGATATCGGGACGGGATTACTGATCGTCCGGGCTGACACCAGCGTATTCCTGCGTGGTAGGAAGGTCGGGTTCACTTTGGATCCGTCATCGATGCAAGCCATCTGCTCTCGCCTGGTCGGCGGCATTCTCGCCCTGCCCGTCGTGTGTTCCGCCCAGGCCGCCGATCTCGGATCGCCGCCTCCCGCTGCGGCCTACGTCACGCCTGTCCAGCCGCTGAGCATCGTGTCCGAAGTGCGCATCGGCGGGGCCGTGCAGGATCCCGGCAGCGCCGAGAAGAACACCAACGCCATCAACGGCGAGATCCTGTTCTCCAAGCCGGTGGTGAGCCTCGATCCGTTCTGGCAGGCCTTCGTGCCGCGCCCGACCGTGGGCGGCAGCTACAATTTCGATGGTCGCACCAGCTTCGCCTATATCGGCGCGACCTGGACGGTGGACCTCTTCCCGCAGACCCTGAACAACCGGGTCTTCCTCGAAGGCTTCTTCGGCGCGGGCGCGCATAACGGTTATACCGGCCTGAAGGCCAACGCACCGGCGGGCTTCAACGCCCTGGGCTGCAACCCGCTCTTCCGCGAAGCGGCGGCGCTCGGCTATCGTCTGACCGAGCATTGGAGCATCATGGCCACCGTCGAGCACATGTCGAATGCCGGCCTGTGCCACGAGAATCGCGGCCTGACGAATTTCGGCGGCAAGATCGGCTACACGTTCTGAGCCCGACGCCCGGATCTGAGATCGGATAACCCTTGGTCACCCTGAACCGCATCTACACGCGCACCGGCGACAAGGGCTCCACGGCGCTCGCCAATGGCGAACGTCGCTCCAAGGCGGATCTGCGGGTCGAGGCCTACGGGACGGTCGATGAGACCAATGCGTGTATCGGCCTCGTCCGTCTCCACGCCGATATCGTCCTCGACGCGATGCTCGGCCGTATCCAGAACGACCTGTTCGACCTCGGGGCCGATCTCGCGACCCCGGAAAGCGACGAGCCGCCGGCCTACGAGCCCCTGCGTATCGTCGCCAGCCAGGTGAAGCGGATCGAGGCGGATATCGACGTGCTCAATGCCGAGCTGTCGCCGCTGAAATCCTTCGTATTGCCCGGCGGTTCCGCGGCCTCAGCCGCGCTCCATCTCGCCCGTACGATCTGCCGCCGGGCCGAACGCCTGACGGTGGCCCTCGCCGCCGTGGAGGGCGAGCGCGTTTCGCCCGAGGCGCTGCAATACCTCAACCGCCTGTCGGACTTCCTCTTCGTGGCGAGCCGCACGGCCAATGCCAATGGAGCCGACGACGTGCTCTGGGTTCCAGGCAAGAACCGCTGAAGCGGGAAATCTGGTAGACCGCATACAAGCGAGCGTGAATTACGGATCGCATGTGTTCGACGCGGGGCTAGACTGTCGCACGCGTTGACAAGTCTGAAATCCCCCCGTTACGGTCCGCCGCTTCATTCCAAGAGGGTGCCCGGACCTTCGACCGCGTCGAAGGCCCCTCGCGCGCTGCGCCGGCCCTTGCCAAGAAAATCATTGGAGGATTGTGACCGCCATGAAGGTTCTGGTGCCCGTCAAGCGGGTCGTCGACTACAACGTCAAGATCCGCGTCAAGGCCGACGGTTCGGGCGTTGAACTCGCCAACGTCAAGATGTCGATGAACCCGTTCGACGAGATCGCCGTCGAAGAGGCGATCCGTCTGAAGGAGAAGGGCAAGGCGACCGAAATCGTCGCCGTGTCCATCGGTCCGCAGCAGGCGCAGGAGACCTTGCGCACGGCTCTGGCCATGGGTGCCGACCGGGCGATCCTGGTGAAGACCGACGGGCTCGTGGAGCCGCTGGCGGTGGCCAAGATCCTGAAGGCCGTCGTGGAGAAGGAGGCCCCCGGCCTCGTCATCCTTGGCAAGCAGGCCATCGACGACGATTCCAACCAGACCGGGCAGATGCTCGCCGCCCTGCTCGATTGGCCGCAGGGCACATTCGCATTCAAGCTCGAGTTCGGCGAGGGTTCGATCGACGTCACCCGTGAGGTCGATGGCGGCCTGCAGACCGTCACCCTCGCCCTGCCGGCGATCGTGACCACGGATCTGCGCCTGAACGAGCCGCGCTACGCGTCGCTGCCCAACATCATGAAGGCGAAGAAGAAGCCCCTCGAGGAGCTGAGCCCCGATGCGCTCGGCGTCGACGTGACGCCGCGGGTCAAGGTGCTGAAGACCGTCGAGCCGGCCGGACGCAAGGCGGGCATCAAGGTCGGCTCCGCGGCCGAACTGGTCCAGAAGCTGAAGGGCGAAGCCTCGGTCATCTGAGCTTCAGGCTCCGTCCGCGCTCCGGCCGTCGCAGGATGGCCGGCGCCGGCCCACAATCCTTATCCTCGGCCGCAGTCCGGCGCGACGCCGCGACGGATGCCAGGCCGCACCGCATATGAGGTTCGACGCATAGCATGGCCATTCTCCTCCTCATCGAGCACGATAACGGCGCCGTGCGCGACGCCAGCCTGAAGGCGCTCTCCGCCGCCAAGGAAATCGGCGGACCGATCCACGCCCTGGTCGCCGGTGCGGCGAGCCGCCCGGCAGCCGATGCCGCCGCCGCCCTCGACGGTGTCGAGAAGGTGCTGCTGGCCGAGGATGCCGCCTACGACCACGCCCTGGCCGAACCGACGGCGGCGCTGATCGTCTCTCTCGCTGGCGATTACGACATGATCATCGCCGCCGCCTCCACCACCGGAAAGAACGTGCTGCCGCGCGTGGCCGCTCTTCTCGACGTGGCGCAGATCTCCGACATCATGAGCGTGATCTCGCCCGACACGTTCGACCGGCCGATCTATGCCGGCAACGCGATCCAGACCGTCCAGGCCGCCGAGGGCAAGAAGGTCATCACGGTCCGCATGGCGGCGTTCAAGGCCGCTGCCGCCGGGGGATCGACGGCTCCGGTGGAGCCCGTCACGGTGAGCGCGCCCGCTTCGTCCAAATCCACCTTCAAGGGCGAGGAGATCGCCCAGTCCGACCGGCCCGAACTGGCCGCCGCCAAGATCATCGTCTCGGGTGGCCGCTCGCTCGGCTCCTCGGACAAGTTCAAGGAGCTCATCGAGCCGCTGGCCGACGCTCTCGGCGCGGCCGTGGGTGCCTCGCGTGCCGCCGTCGACGCGGGCTACGCTCCGAACGACTGGCAGGTCGGCCAGACCGGCAAGGTCGTGGCGCCGGACCTCTACGTGGCGGTGGGCATCTCCGGCGCGATCCAGCATCTGGCCGGCATGAAGGATTCGAAGGTCATCGTCGCCATCAACAAGGACGAGGATGCGCCGATCTTCCAGGTGGCGGATTACGGCCTCGTCGGCGACCTGTTCCAGATCGTCCCGGAGCTTCAGGCCGAGATCGCCAAAGCCAAGGGCTGACCCTCAGCCCCGGAACCACGACAGGACTTCGCCGCAGCCATCCGCGGCGGAGTTCTTTTCCCATTTAAGCGCTTGCCCGGGCTGCACCTCAGCGAGAAAATGATCTAGGAATTTTGTGCGCCGCATTTCAATTGCGGCGCCAACGCCTCGATCGCTAGGCGGGCGTTCTGCGGCCGAACCGGCCGCGCCTCAGGGGTGCGAGTTCAAGCGATGGCCATCGAGATCAAGACCGTCGGAATCATCGGCGCCGGCCAGATGGGAAGCGGCATCGCCCATGTCTGCGCCATGGCCGGACTGGACGTGCGGCTGAACGACCGCGACACCGCCCGGATCCATAGCGGGCTCGCGACGATCGACGGCAATCTGGCGCGTCAGGTCTCCAAGGGTACGATCACCGACGAGCAGAGGCGCAGCGGCGTCGCCCGTATTCAGGCCGCCGAGAGCTATGACGACCTCGCCCCCTGCGATCTCGTCATCGAGGCGGCGACAGAAGACGAGGCGACCAAGCGCCAGATCTTCACCGCCCTGTGCCCCTCGCTGAACCCCGACGCCATCGTGGCGACGAACACGTCGTCGATCTCGATCACCCGCCTCGCCGCCGCGACCGACCGGCCGGAGCGGTTCATCGGCATCCATTTCATGAATCCGGTCCCCGTCATGCAGCTCGTTGAGCTGATCCGGGGCATCGCGACGGCAGACCCAACCTACGTTTCGGCCAAGGCCTTCATCGCCAAGCTCGGCAAGACCTCCACCATGTCGGAGGATTTCCCGGCCTTCATCGTCAACCGCATCCTGCTGCCGATGATCAACGAGGCGATCTATACGCTCTATGAGGGCGTCGGCTCCGTTGAGGCCATCGACACCGCGATGAAGCTCGGTGCCAACCATCCGATGGGACCGCTGCAGCTGGCCGATTTCATCGGCCTCGATACCTGCCTGTCGGTGATGCAGGTGCTCTACGAAGGGCTGGCGGATTCGAAGTACCGCCCCTGCCCGCTTCTGGTGAAATATGTCGAGGCCGGCTGGCTCGGCCGGAAGACGAAGCGCGGCTTCTACGATTATCGTGGCGAAGTTCCGGTTCCGACCCGCTGAGAGTAGGCGGAACGCGAAGGCTTAGATCCTGAGTGGTGATCGTAGCTCTTCATGCAAAGACCTCTAGCGAGAGATCTCACCAGACCAACAGTGCGTCTCAATAAAAAACGCTACGGCTTCGAAGCGGATAAGTCCGCCGCAATGCCGTAGCGCGCTGTCATCATCGCCGGTCGTTAGGACCGACTTGACGTCTGGATTATTTCTGGCCGCCATTGGCCGAAGGCTGGGCCGGCGCCGGGTAGGCTGGGTTGCCAGCGGGAACGTTGCCGGTATTCGCCGACGAGGTTCCGTTTCCGGACCCGTTCACGGAGCCGGTGACCTGACCACGGGAGGAGTCCTGGCTCTGCGAGGCGTAGTCTTTCGGAGAGTTCGCACCCTGCCAGGTCATCAGACCGGTGATGGCGATGGCGAGGAGGACGAGGCTGCCGATCAGGACGTAGAGGACTGGCTTGCCCTTCTTGCCCTGACGCGCGTCCTGGCCGTCGAGTCGTTCTGCCATGGGATACCTTTCGAAGCTCGGCCGGGGACGGCCGTCATGTTCAACCTGAGACGCGGATGTCCCATTTGGTGGATTGAACGCGACGGCCGAGCTCCCTGTTCCGAGTCGATTGGCCCTGGTCGCGGCATATGACGCAAAAGCCGCAGCTACATCCAGGTTAACCCCTGCGTCACCGCGCGGTCGTCAGCATGATCTTGCCGAGATGCGCACTAGATTCCATGAGCGCATGGGCCTCGGACGCCTTCTCCAAAGGGAAGGTGGCGTGGATGATCGGCTTCATCCGGCCATCGGCGAGGAGGGGCCAGATGTCCCGGCGCAGGCCCTCGGCGATGGCCGCCTTCTCCGCTTTGGGACGCGCCCGCAGGGTCGCACCGGTGAAGGTGAGCCGCTTCATCATGATCGGCGTCATGCTGAAGCTCTCGACCTTGTAGCCCTGCATGAAGGCGATCTGCACGAGACGTCCCTCGATCGCCAGGGAGGCCAAGTTGCGGGCGAGGTAAGGTGCGCCCACCATGTCGAGGATGACATCGACGCCCTTGCCCTCGGTGAGGCGCTTAATCTCCTCGGCGAAATCCGCCTCCCGGTAATTGATCGCCTCGTCGGCGCCGAGTTCCTTGCAGAAGGCGCATTTCTCGGCGGATCCGGCGGTGGCGAAGACCCGCGCGCCGTGGAGCTTCGCCATCTGGATCGCCGTGGAGCCGATGCCGCTCGATCCGCCATGGACGAGGAAGCTCTCACCCGGCTTCAGCCGCCCGCGCTCGATGACGTTGCTGTAGACGGTGAAATAAGTCTCCGGCAGCCCGGCGGCCTCGATCAGTGAGAGCGGCGCCGGGCGCGGCAGGCATTGTCCGGTTTCGGCCACGGCGAATTCGGCGTAACCGCCGCTGATGGTGAGGGCGCAGACCTCGTCGCCGATGGCGAAACCCTCCGCCCCCTCGCCGAGGGCCGCGATCCGGCCGGCGACTTCGAGGCCCGGGATCTCGGTGGCCCCTTTCGGCGGCGGATACTTGCCTTCGCGCTGCTGGATGTCGGGCCGGTTCACGCCGGCCGACACGACTTCGATGAGCACCTGGCCGGGACCCGGCTGGGGCAGCGGCACCGTCTCGAGAGTCAGGACGTCCGGCCCACCTGCTCCCGCGAACCGGATCTGGCGCATGGTCTCGGGCAGGTCTGGGCTTGACGTCATTGCATCACATCTCCGGTTGGCGTGACCCGTCATGTGCGGCCGGAGGGCGGGTTGGCAAGGGCGCAGTTGTTAAGTGCGGAATGTCTCAGCGGGTGCCGTACATCCGGTCGCCGGCATCGCCGAGGCCTGGCACGATATAGCCGTGGTCGTTGAGGTGGCAGTCGATGGAGGCGGTCCAGACCGGCACGTCGGGATGCGTCGCCTGAAGCTTGGCGACGCCTTCGGGCGCGGCGAGGAGGCAGACGAAGCGCAGGTCGCGCGCGCCGCGCTGCTTCAGGAGGTCGATGGCCGCGATGGCCGAATTGGCCGTGGCGAGCATCGGGTCGAGGACGAGGACGGTGCGGTCGGCGAGGTCGGACGGAGCCTTGAAGTAATATTCCACTGCCTCCAGCGTCTCGGGGTCGCGATAGAGCCCCACATGGGCGACGCGCGCGGAGGGCACCAGCGACAGCATGCCGTCGAGGAAGCCGACGCCCGCGCGCAGGATGGGGGCGAGAACCAGCTTCTTTCCGGCGATCTGCGGTGCCTCCATCGCCTGGATCGGCGTCTCGATCGTCACCCGCTCCAGGGGAAGGTCGCGGGTGACCTCATAGGCGAGGAGCATCCCGATCTCGTTGAGGATCTGGCGGAAGCCTTTGGTCGAGCGCTCCTTCTGGCGGAGCAGGGTCAGTTTGTGCTGGACCAGGGGATGGTCGACCACCGTGACCGTCGCGCGGATCTCCGCGCCGGGACCGTCCGTATTCGCCATCGCCTTCACTCCCCCGAGAACCGGCCCACCGTGCCACGGACGGCACCGGACAGACCCCACGCTCTTTTGAACTCCCGCCCTTATGGCCCCCCGGGGCATGAAAATCCGATAAATAAGCGCGGCCATGACACGGTGGGGGGCGCGTCCCGGTCGTCGGAGCGATGCAAACAGGGTGGTCCGGTTCGTCGATGAAACTTATCCGAAACAGTACGCCCATGAGCAAGTCCGCCCGTAACGACAGGGTCCGCTATCGCGCCACGTTCCTCAATACGCTCGGGGCGTCCCTGGTGATGGTCGGCTTCTTCCTGCCGGGGATGCGGCTCTACGAAGGGTTTGACCACCGCCTGTCCCGCTCCGAGGCGTGGAGCGTCTCGCTGCGGTTCTTCCAGACCGAGCCGGGTGCGGTGAGCGTGACGGCGCTGATCCTCGGCTTCTGCCTGCACTTCATCGCCCTGCATCACCTGAAGAAACTGCAGGATTGATCTCGCCGCCGGACAAACGAAAAAGGGCTCCCTGCATCGCTGCCGGAAGCCCTCTTTGCCCCGAATGGGGGATCGGTCAGACGCTCTGCGTCGGGCCGCTATTGTTGCGCTTGGCCATGAAGGCATCGAACTGCTCGCGGTCCTTTGCGCGCTTCAGTTCTTCCACGAACTCGGCGAAAGCGCGGCTCTCCTCCTGCAGCGCCTTGCGCTGGGCATTGAGCCGGTCGAGTTCGGCGCGGCGGTAATCGTCGAAGGCAAGGTTGCCGGTGCCGCGCAGGTCTGCGGCCTCGAACGCCTGGGCGAAGCGCGACCTGCGCATGCCCGCCTGCCAATCGGATCCGCGGCCGATCATGCCGCGCAGTTCGGACAATGCCGGGTAACCCGCCACCTTCCAGGCGATGTAGGCCGCCGCCAACGGCCACCAATAGAAGAACGCGACGACGACGGCGCCGATCTCGAAAGAGCGGCGGGGAAACGGACCGCTGCGGCAGGCTTTGCCGGTGGCCCAGGGAGAGGTCGAGGAAAAGCTCACGGCTCACAGCTCCGATGTTAATGTGAACCACATTTACTTGCGAATGCGACGTGGCGGTTTCAAGGGTCGTTTTCAGGAGAGTGTCAGGCCAAGGGTCGAGGGCGTCCCGCGCCATGGACGAGGGCCAGCACGCCGGCGCGTAGCAACTCGTATTTGTCTGGCATGCCCGGCCCCTTCGGCAGATGGCCGGAGGCCGAGAGCGTGGCGAGCCCGTGCGAGAGGGCCCAGACTTCCAGGGCGACGAAACGAGGCTCGACTCCGCCGAATCCATCCGGAAACGTCGATTTCAGCGCTTCGAGCAGAAGGTCGAAGGGGCTGGGCCTGGGCGGGACGTCGGAGGCTGCAGAATCCGCTGCCATCGGTGCGCCACGCGTCTCGAAGATCGCGGCATAATAGCCGGGCTCTTCCTCGGCGAAGGCGAGATAGGCCTCCCCCATTCGGGTGAAGCGCTCGAGAGGTGTTCCGCGTGAGGTGAGGGAGCGTGCCAGACGCTCGGCGAGGTCGGTGAAGCCACGGCCGGCCACCTCCTCCAGCAGAGCTTCGCGACCCCGGAAATGACGATAGAGCGCGGCGGGGGTCACTCCGACGAGGCGTGCCGCATCGACCAGGGTGAAACCGCCCACGCCGCGCTCGGCGATGAACCGGCGCGCCGCTTCGATCAGCGCCTCTTTGAGGTTGCCGTGATGGTAGCTGCGCCGGTCTCCCGGTCCTTCTCGCCAGGGTCGCACTGGATTCCATCCTCGGGCGATCGCCGGCCAGCGGCTGCACCTTTGCCGCGACTCTGCCGGGATGGCCCTCCCCTAACACGCGGAGCGCGCTTTTCGACCCTCCTCTGTCTACCCGTGGACAGAGATTTTCAAACGGGATTGACAGGGACGATCCCACGAATTGTAATAGTATTACATTACATAGTGGATTTCCGATGAGCCAGCGCGATCACCGTCTCCCCGTCACCGTCCTTTCCGGCTTCCTCGGTGCCGGCAAGACCACGCTGTTGAACCACATTCTCAAGAACCGCGAGGGACGACGCGTCGCCGTGATCGTCAACGACATGAGTGAGGTGAACATCGACGCGGCCCTGATCCGTGAGGGCAGCGCCAACCTCTCCCGCACCGACGAACGCCTGGTGGAGATGACCAATGGCTGCATCTGCTGCACGCTGCGAGACGACCTCCTGGCCGAAGTCCGGACGCTCGCGGAGGAAGGGCGGTTCGATTACCTCCTGATCGAAGGCACCGGCATCGCCGAGCCGCTACCGGTGGCGAGCACCTTCTCGTTCCGCGACGAAGACGGGGCTGCGCTGAGCGACGTCGCCCGCCTCGACACCATGGTCACCGTGGTCGACGCCGTCAGTCTCCTGCGCGATTACGGTTCGACGGCGTTCCTGCGCGACCGGGGCGAGATTGCGGGCGAGGAGGATGCCCGGACCCTTGTCGACCTTCTCGTGGAGCAGATCGAGTTCGCCGATGTGGTCGTCGTCAACAAGGCCGGTGATGTCGGGGCGGATCAGCTCGCTCTGGTCCGCTCGGTGATACGCGGGCTCAATGCCGATGCCCGCATCGTCGAGGCCTCCTATGGCCGCGTCCCCCTCGATCGGGTTCTGGATACCGGCCTGTTCAGCGAGGAGAAGGCGCAGGAACACCCGCTCTGGTTCAAGGAACTCTACGGCGGCGCCGATCACATGCCCGAAACCGAGGAATACGGGATCGGCTCCTTCGTCTACCGGGCTCGCCGGCCCTTCGCGCCCGAGGCCTTCGATGCCTTCACCAAGGCGACATGGCCGGGCCTCATCCGCGCGAAGGGGCATTTCTGGCTGGCGACGCGCCCGGACTGGGTCGGTGAATTCTCCCTCGCCGGTGCCGTCGCGCGGGTTTCGCCGATGGGGGCGTGGTGGGCCTGCGTGCCGAAGGCCCGCTGGCCAGATGATGCGGAGTGGCGCAATCACCTGTCCCGGAACTGGAGCGAGCCCTGGGGCGACCGCCGCCAGGAACTCGTCTTCATCGGGACGGGTCTCGACCAGGCAGCGATCACCGCCGCACTCGACGCCTGTCTGGTCGGTTCCGAGGAGGTGACTCGGTTCGATCCGGCGCCCTACCGCGCCCTGCCCGATCCGTTTCCCGCCTGGCAGCGTGCCGCCTGATGGCGTTCTTTTCCCTCAAGGATGCCCGCGCCCGCTCGGCCGCACGGTCGGCCGATGCGGCGAGGCTCAAGGGCGCGCTTCGCCTGGGTCTCGGGCTCGGCGAGGATGACGTCCTCGCCGTCAACGAAATCGCCTGTGGCGAGCCCGGCTGCGCCGATCGCGAGACCATCGTCCTGGTGATGCGGGTCGGCGAGCCGACGCGGGCGCTGAAGATCGCGCGTGGACTCGAGGCGGTCGTGGCCGACGACATCGCCCGGCTGGGCGAGGAAGAGGATGCCATGAGGCGGGAGGGCGCGGCCCCGCCCGGGGAGTCCGCGCCTACAGTTTGAAGATCGAGGATGCCCGGTCCAGCGCGGACTTCTTGCCCGTTCGGGCCGATTCCAGGCGCTCGATCTCGGCGCGCAGCAGGGCGATCCGCTCGGCGATCTCGTCGAGGGAGAGGGTGTCGAGGCTCTCGCCGATCGTATGGGAGACCGTGCGCTTCGGCCGGTCCGTGTCGTCGTCGCGCATGGCTTGTCCCCCTGTCTTCCGGCGCTCGCCTAACGGTCCCACCGCGAGACCGAGCGAACGTGCTGTTGAGTGCCGGCATATTGCTTGAGGAATGTCGTCATTTCCGACAGTTCCGGCGCTTTCGAGCGGAAGGTGACCGAGAGGGCCAGAAGCGTGTCGGCATGGTCGAGGCCGGGATAGATCCGCTCCTGCACCGGCACGCGCATCGCGCGCAGTCGCGCCGCGAGGCTCTGGGTATTCTGCGGACGGACGATGGTGTCGTTGCCGCCCGTGGCCAGGAATGCGGGCGGTGAATGAGGGCTGGCGAAGGTGATCGGCTGCGTCGCCGCCGGGTCGGGGGCCTGTCCGAACACGTCCCGCGAGGTGTCCTGGTCGAAAGGATGGAAGTCGTAGGGGCCGGACAGACCGGCCACGGCCCGGATCACCTTCGGGTCGACGCCCGCCTTGCGCAGGTAGCGCGGATCGAGCCCGAGCATCAGGGCATTGTAGGCCCCGGCCGAATGGCCCGCGAGAACGATGCGGCGCGGGTCGCCGCCATATTCGGCGATGTTGTCGCGAACCCAGGCGATGGCGGCGGCGCCGTCATCGAGGAAGTCGGGGAACCGAACTTCCGGATAGACCCGGTAATCGGGAATGACGGTGACGAAACCCTGGGCCGCCAGGGCCTGACCGACGAATTCGTAATCGTCCTTCGCGCCCGATTTCCACGAGCCGCCATAGAAGAAGACCAGCACCGTCGCATCCGCCGCGCCGCCGACGGGCGTGAAGACATTGAGGCGTTGCCGCGGATGGGTGCCGAAGGCGGCGCTCTTCTGGGCGAGCCGGCCGCCCTGGTCGCGCGGGCCAATGGCATCGAAGAGGGCGAGGGGCGAACAGGCCGTGACCCCGAAGGCGGCCAGTGCGAGGCAGGCGAGAGTGGCGAAGGCGGCGAAGGCGCGGGTCATGCATCTCTCAAACGGGGAAACGAAGACCCGAATGACACGTGCCGCACGGCGGATTCATGACCGGAAAAAGGGTTTTTCGGATTCAGGTGCGCAGCACGATGCAGGCGCCGCCAACCTTCCGGATGCGGCCGCACAGGATATCGCCCGCCGCCCGGCTCTCGGCCGGGATGCGGATCCGGTAGAAGGCGCGCGTGCCGCGACTGCGCAGGCGCGTCCCGATGATCATCGGCCGCACCTCGCCGATCACCCCGGCATAGAGTTTCCGGGTACGGGAGAAGCTCTGGAGGGCGAGGGATTTCGAGAAATTCCCGGCGAGCTGAATACCCCAGGGGGCGGCCGGCCCCTCGTTGCCGCCAAGGGCGAAGCGATCGCCGCGCGAGGGAATCCGCAACGCGGCGGTGACCTGCAGGCAGGTCTTCGGCGCTTCCGCCTTCGATGCTTCCTTCTTGGGGGCATCAGACTCTCCGTCGGCTCCGTTGACGGCCGCGCCCCCCCGCCAATCCTCCGCCGGCGCGCCGGTGATCGCCATCACGTAGGCGCGTGTCTCGGCGGGCAGGCCGCCCGTTCCGGCGAGCCAGCCCGAGACCCGGCCCGCGCCGCCATTATAGGCCGCCGCCGCGAGGCCGAGATTGCCGAACTGGCGATTGAGATCGGCGAGGAGATGGGCGGCGTGGGGGATCGCCTGTTCGGGATCGAACGGGTCGGTCAGTCCGCGCTCACGTGCCGTTCCCGGCATGAACTGCGCGACGCCCTGCGCACCGACCGGGCTCACGGCCGTGACGCGAAAACTGCTTTCCCGCCAGATCAGCCGCGTCAGGAACGGCACGGGCAGGCCGCGCACCCTGGCCGAATCCTCGATTAGGCGGCAGAGCGCCTGCTCTACGGTTTCCGTCGCCACCTCGGCCGAGGCCGGCGCGGCGGCGAGGAGACAACAGGCGAGGATCAGGCTGCGGAGGGATGTCACGGGGCGTTTGTAATGCGGTCTGGCGCCGGATCAATCGCCGTTCGCCGATCTCATCGCGCCGCGCTATAAGAACCTCGGCTTTCCCAATCCGCGGACCCGGTGCCCTTCCCTCGATGACTGACACGCTGCTCGACGTCCAAGACCTGTCGGTCGCCTTCCGCTCGCGTGAGCGTGAGACGCTGGCAGTGGATCGCGTGAGCTTCACGATCCACAGGGGCGAGACGGTGGCCCTGGTGGGCGAGTCCGGGTCGGGCAAGTCGGTGACGGCCCTGTCGATCCTGCGTCTCCTCGATGGCAGCGCCGTCCATCCCGGTGGTCGCATCCTGTTCAAGGGACGGGACATTCTGGCCTTGCCGGAGCCGGAGCTGCGCAAGATCCGTGGTGCCGACATCACCATGGTGTTCCAGGAGCCGATGACCTCGCTCAATCCTCTGCACACGATCCAGCGGCAGATCGGCGAGGTTCTGGAGATCCATCGCGGCCTGTCCGGTCGCAAGGCCCGCGCCCGCATCCTCGAATTGCTCGAACTCGTCGGCGTCCGCGACGCCGAGCGGCGCATGGGCGCCTATCCGCACGAATTGTCCGGCGGCCAGCGCCAGCGCGTCATGATCGCCATGGCGCTCGCCTGCGAGCCGGACCTTCTGGTGGCGGACGAGCCGACCACCGCCCTCGACGTCACCGTCCAGGCGCAGATCCTCACTCTCCTGGCCGACCTGCAGAAGCGCCTCGGCATGTCGATGCTGTTCATCACCCACGATCTCGGCATCGTGCAGCGCATCGCCTCGCGGGTCTGCGTGATGCTCGCCGGCCGCATCGTCGAAGCGGGGCCGGTGGACGAGATCTTCGCCGGGCCCAAAAACGAATATACCCAGCGCCTGCTCGCCTCCGAGCCGAAGGGGCGCGCCAACCCGGTGGCGGACGACGCTCCGCGCCTGTTGGAAGCCGGCCCGCTCAAGGTGTGGTTCCCGGTCCGCGAGGGGCTTCTCCGGCGCACGACCTTCCACGTGAAGGCGGTGGATGGCGTGTCCCTCGCCGTCCGCGAGGGGGAGACGATCGGGATCGTCGGGGAATCCGGATCGGGCAAGACCACTCTGGGGCTCGCCCTGCTGCGCCTCACCGGCAGCGAGGGTCCTATCGTCTTCCTCGGCCAATCCATTGCCGGGCTCGGCCCCGGACCGATGCGACCGTTCCGGCGCGACATGCAGGTGGTCTTCCAGGACCCCTACGGCTCGCTCTCGCCGCGCATGACGGTGGCCGACATCGTCGCCGAGGGCCTCGTCGTGCAGGGGGCGGTGAAGTCGCGCGCCGAGCGGCGCGCCGTGGTCGCCAAGGCACTGACCGATGTCGGTCTCGATCCGGCGACGATGGATCGCTACCCGCACGAATTTTCCGGCGGCCAGCGCCAGCGCATCGCCATCGCCCGCGCCATGGTGCTGAAACCGCGCTTCGTCGTCCTCGACGAACCGACCTCGGCCCTCGATCGGTCGGTTCAGGCTCAGATCGTCACCCTGCTCCGCGACCTGCAGAAGGAGCGCAAGCTCGCCTACCTCTTCATCAGCCATGATCTCAAGGTCGTTCGCGCGCTGGCGAACTACGTGCTGGTGATGCAGAACGGCAAGGTCGTGGAGGAAGGCCCGGCGGAGGCCATCTTCGCCCGGCCGCAGACCGAGTACACGAAGGCCCTGTTCGCTGCCGCCTTCGATCTCAACAGCGCCACCACCGAAGACGTGGTCCCGGCCTGAACACGACGAGACCCATGGCGCGCGTCTTTCTCATCGTCCTCGATTCGGTCGGCATCGGCGGAGGGCCGGACGCTGCCCGCTACGGCGACGAAGGCTCGGACACGCTCGGCCATATCGCGGAATCCTGTGCCGCCGGGGCGGGTAATCGCGCGGGCCTTCGAGCCGGCTCCCTCGCTCTGCCGAACCTGACGCGTCTCGGCCTCGGTCTCGCCGCCGAGGGGGCGAGCGGCCGCATCCCGCCCGGTCTCGAGCCATCCGGTCCGGTCGATGGGGCCTACGGCCATGCCGTCGAGACCGCGCCCGGAAAGGACACACCCTCCGGCCATTGGGAGATCGCGGGCGCCCCCGTCACCGAGGATTGGGGCTACTTTCCCGACAGAGTGCCGGCCTTCCCCACTGCCCTCATCCAAATGCTGATCGAACGGGGCGAACTCCCCGGTATCCTCGGCGATTGCCACGCCGCCGGTATCCCGATCGTCGAGCGTCTCGGGGCAGAGCACGTCCGAACGGGCAAGCCGATCTGCTACACCTCGGCCGACAGCGTCTTCCAGATCGCCGCTCACGAGGAGACGTTCGGGCTGGACCGGCTCTACGAGCTTTGTCGGATCGCCCGCGAGATCTGCGACCCCTACCGGATCGGCCGGGTCATCGCCCGCCCCTTCCTCGGCTCAGAGGAAACTGGTTTCCGGCGTACCCCGAACCGCAAGGATTTCGCCACGCAGCCGCCGGGCGAAACTCTGCTCGATCGCCTGAGCGAGCGGGGACGCCCTGTGGTCAGCGTCGGCAAGATCGGCGACATCTTCGCCCACCGCGCCACGGGCCGCGAGATCAAGGCCGCCGGCAACGTTGCCTGCCTCGATGCGGCGCTGGCCGCGTTCCGCACCCTCCCCGAGGGCGGGCTGGTCTTCCTGAACCTGGTCGATTTCGACACGGAATACGGCCACCGCCGCGATGTGCCCGGTTACGCCGCCGAGCTGGAGCGTTTCGATGCGCGTGTGCCCGAGATCCACGCGGTGCTCGAGGCGGGTGATGTCTGCATCGTCACCGCCGACCACGGCAACGACCCGACATGGTCGGGGACGGAGCATACCCGCGAGCAGGTGCCGGTCCTGGCCTTCGGTCCCGGTCTCGCCGCCCGGTCACTCGGGCGTAGGGAGACCTTCGCGGATATCGGCGCCTCCATCGCGCGTCATCTCGACGTCGGCGAATTGGGACGCGGCACGTCGTGGTGGTGAGACTTTCCCACTCGAACAGGGTGGGATCGAAACTCAGACCTCCCAGGTCTCTTCCACCTCAGGCGGGATCGGCCTCGGGCGGCGGTCGCTGCCGATGGCGACGAAGGTGAACAGGCCTTCCGTCACCTTCATCGTAATCTCGCTCTCGCGTTCGCGGCGCCAGACCTCGACCTGGATGCGGAGCGAGGTGCGGCCGACCTTCACGATCCAGGCATATATGCTGACCTCGTCGCCGACGATGACCGGGCGATGGAAGGTCATGGCATCCACGGATATCGTGGCGCAGCGGCCCCGCGCCCGGCGAGCGGCGACGTTACCCGCTGCCAGATCCATCTGTCCCATCAGCCATCCGCCGAAAATATCCCCGGCCGGATTGGTGTCCGCGGGCATCGCGATCGTGCGCACCACGGGGGAGCCGCGGTCGGTGGGCTGTCGTGGCTCGGAAACATCGGTCGACATGGGGTGGTGCGGTCTCTTGTGATCTCGGCTCTGCCAATGCAAGCGGCGCGCCGCCTGTGTCGTCCTGTCACATCCGGCCGGCCGCGAACAGGTGACCCGCTTGAAGGGTAACGGCGGTCGTCACGCCTTCCTCACAATCCGGACCGTCCCGTTCCTCCCGGCGGCGGCGAAGGCGGGCGCCTGCGCAGCATCACCGCCCCGCCCGCCAGCAGCGCGATGCAGAGCAGGGCGTAGGGCAGGCCCAACAGCAGTAGGAAGAACCCGGCACTCGCCTCGCCACCACTGGCACCACCGGAATCCCGGTCGAGAAGCCAGCCCAGGACGCCCGTGACCGCCAGCAGGACGATGCCGTTCAGCAGGATGGCGCCCCCGACGGCGAGGCAGCCCCAGCCTATGCGTCGACGCTCATCGCCCACGCGGGCAAGGAGAAGCGTCACGGCAATCACCACGCTGGCCTGAAGACCGATGGCGAGGAAGGGCAGCATGTCTACCGCCGGTCCCGGCCAGGTTATGGCGGCATCCCGCATGCCCGGGTTGGGCCGGACCATCATGCCGATGAGGGCCGTGAGGGCGGGAAAGATCACCCCGCCGATCGCCCAGCCCACGAACAGGCCGAAGACGCTACTGATGGCCCATCGCCGGGTGTTCGGGTTCATGCCGTCCCTTCCTGCCGCCGGGCAAACACGATTGGCCCCGCTATCGACGACAGCACGCTAATGGCACGCCGTCTACGCGATGATAGCGATCCTCGACCCCCTATCACGACAGTCAACCATCGTGCTGGCCAAGCTTGTGGGGGGAGCATGTCCGGCAGGGAGTCGATGACGGAGGCGCTCCTCGGCCCGTCGAGGCGGACATGCGAAGTGACGAGATACCGTCAGTCCGGCAGGGCGAACACGACGAGCGCGTCGCCGGTGCCGAAACCCGAGCCCTTGGTGAACGAGGCTCCGCCGGCCGCCACGGCCACGTATTGCCGGCCGTCCAGCGAATAGGTGATCGGCGGCCCGCCGATCCCGGCACCGCACTGGAAACGCCACAGCATCGTGCCGGTCGCTGCGTCATGGGCGTCGAGATGACCGTCTTCCTCGCCGGAGAAGACCAGACCGCCGGCTGTGGCGAGCGTGCCGCCCGAAAGGCGGCTTCCCGCCTTCACCGACCATTTGATCGCGCCGCCCTTGGCGAGGTCGATGGCCGTGAGTGTGCTGAAGGACGGCTCTCCCTTCGCCTCGCTCGTTTCGGTGAAACGGATCTGCGGCCTGCCGGCCGCGGCGGGAACAGTCCTCACCGTGTAGGTGGTCGCGCCGTGACGGACTTGGGCATAGGCCATGCTCGTCGTCGGATCGAAGGCGACCGGATGCCAGGAGATCGCCCCGAGGGGGCCGGGGCTGACGACGGTTCCGGTCTCGGTGGGCGGTGCGTAGAGGTTCTTCTGCGTAGTGAGCGGCGCGGACTTGCCGAGGAGCGCGCCGGTCGCCCGGTCGTGGACGTAGAGCCAGCCGGTCTTGCTCGCTTCGGCGACCGCCTTCACCGGACCTTGCGGCGTCGCGTAATCGAGCAGGAAGGGCGGGCTCGCGACGTCGTAGCCCCATTCGTCATGGGGGACCTGCTGGTAATACCAGCGCAGCTTTCCGGTCTTCACATCGAGTGCCACGAGGCTCATCGTGTAGAGGTTGTCGCCCGGCCGCGAGAGGCCGAAATTCTGCGGCGCGGGGTTGCCGGTGCCGACATAGATCAGGCCGAGATCGGCATCGTAGGCCGGGGTCATCCAGAGCGAGCCGCCGCCGACCTTCCAGGCCTCCCTGTGCCGGGGCGCGGCCGCCTTCTCGGCGGTGATGTCGCGATTGAGTGGCACCCCATCGGCGGTCTTTTCGACGAAGCCGCCTTCCCAGCCGTCCTCCTTGGTGACGTACCAGCGCCAGCGCTCCTCGCCGGTGGCCGCATCGTAGGCAGCGAGCCAGCCGCGTCGTCCGTAGCCGCCCTCGATCCCGACCACGGCGCCGCCGTCGAGCCCGCCTTTCTCGTCCTCCACGTGGAGGCCGTAGCCGGCCCCGGCCACGCCGACGATGACGAGCCCGTCGGCAACGAGGGGCGGCATCTTGAACCCGAGCCGGCTCGAACCCTGGATCGCGCCCGCGCCCAGCTTTCCCGCAAGTTCAGAGGCGGTCTCCGACTCGCCCTCCTCAGGGCGGACGGCCTCGTGGTCCCACAGGACCTTGCCGGTCTTGGCGTCGAGGGCGATGACCCGCCCGTCCATGGTCGCCTCGAAGACCTTGGCGCCCGAGACCGCGACACCGCGATTCGAGGGCGGGCCGAAGATCTTCTCCGTCCGGGCCTTGTGGGTGTAGGTCCAGATCACCCGCCCGGTCTTCGCCTCCAGGGCAGCGACGTGGTTCTGCGTGGTGGAGACGTACATCACGCCGTCCACCACCACCGGCTCGGCCTGGAAGTAGCCGGTGATCCCGGTCTGGAAGATCCAGGCCGGGCGCAGCTTGGCGACGTTACCCCGGTCTATGACTGTCAGCGGCGAGAAATGCCGGTTGGTATGGTCGCGGCCGAACATCGGCCATTCCTCGGCCCCCGCTCCCGAGGAGATTGTCAGGGCGCCCACCATCAGCGGAAAGACGGAGCGGCGGACCATCGCCAATGATTTGATCATCCCGTCACGCCCCATCCATCTAGCGGTCGGCTTCAGTCGACGCTCAGTCGGGCGAGCCGGATGGCCGCCTCGAGCTGGAACGGCGTGTCGGCGGCGTTCATGGAACGGGCGAGATCCGCGGCACTCTGCCCGTTGCCGTCGCGCCTGGCCGGGTCCGCACCCCGCGCCAGCAGGAGTTCCACCATCTCGGTGCGGTTGAACATCGCCGCCGTCATCAGCGCGGTGCGCGTGCCGGTTCCGGTGCCGTCGATAGTGGCGCCCTTCTCCAGCAGTAGCTCGACGATGGCCATGTCGCCCTTGAAGGCGGCGCCGGCGAGCGGCGTCTGCCCCCGGTCGTTGGAGAGCTCGGGGTCGCCACCGTTCTCGAGGATGAGGCGCGTGGTCTCGACCTGCCCGTTATAGGCGGCCAGCATCAGCAGGCTGTCGCCCTTGTCATTGAGGAGGTTCGCCGGGAGTCCCTGAGCGAATAGCTCTTCGAGCTCGTCCACATGCCCTGCCCGCGCATATTGGAAGACCCGGCCCGCGAAGGCCAGGGTCTCCGAGTCGAGTTCGGGAAGCGCAGGGTTGGGCGAAGCCGGCGTTTCGGATTGCATCGTCACTTTCTGTCTCAGTGAATGCTGTGTCAGGGAATGACTTTTTCGGTCCGCAACCGGCCGAACAGGTCGAGGAAACTGTCGTCGCTGGGCTGATAATCGAGGAAGCCGAGCCGGCGGCTGCGCGCCATGTCGGTGACCACCTCGATCGGTCGGCCAAGATCCGCATCGGTGTGCCATGCGGAGGCGAGACGGTCGAGGTCGGACTCGACCAACCCGTGGCGTTCAGCCAGATCCCTCCAGACCGGCCCGTCCTTAGCCATCTGCTCTTCGAGGGGTGTCGCCGCACCCGGATAGGGCGCCGGCTCCAGGCCGAACCATTCCGCGATGCGGCCCCACATCCACGACCAGCGGAAGACGTCGCCGTTGACCACGTTGAACGCGGTGTTCGCCGCGGCGGGATCGGTAGAGGCCCAGGCGAGATGACGGGCCAGCAGCCGCGCGTCGGTGACGTCGGTCAACCCGTTCCATTGCTGCGGTGAGCCCGGGAACAGGAACGGGCGTCCGGTCTCTCGGCAGAGGGAGGCGTAGACGGCCAGCGTCACGCCCATGTTCATGGCGTTGCCGAGGGCATAGCCGACGATGGTGTGCGGACGGTGCACGCTCCAGCCAAAACCCTGGCGCTGGGCGGCAGCGAAGACCTCATCCTCCTGTACGTAGTAGAAATTCTCCACCGGCAGGCGGTCCTGATCCTCGCGGAACGGCGTCTGCGGCAGCGTGCCCTTCCCGTAAGCTTCGAAGGGCCCGAGATAATGCTTGAGGCCGGTCACCAGGGCCACGTGGCGCAACGGAGCCGCTTGCAGCGCGTCGAGAAGGTTGCGCACCATGGCGCCATTGACGCGGCAATTCTCGGCCTCGGTCGCCTGCCGCATCCATGTGGTGATGAAGACATGCGTCGGCGCGAGGTCGGACAAGGCCGCTTGCAGGGAGGCGGGATCGGTCAGGTCCGCCGCCACCGGGGTCACGCCCTCGATATTCACGGGCCGGCGCGCCAGGCCCAGTACGTTCCAGCCCTCGGCGACGAGGTGACGGGCGAGGTTGTTGCCGACGATGCCGCTCGCACCGGCAATGAGCGCCGTGCCCTTGATCCTGTCCGACATGCTGTCTCCAATAGAGGTGCATTCCTCCTCGGCCCATCCGAAGGAGGGACCGGCCGAGGAGGGAATGTGTCTATCGGAACGCGGGAGGCCGGATGTCGATCCGGCGCGGATCCGCTTCAGGTAATGGGGGTCAGCTCGCCGGTCTCGGTGATCTCGTCGGTATGCACGTCGAAGCTGGCGAGCAGGGCCGTGCTGAAGCTCGTGGAGATCGCCACGTCGGTGGCGTCGCGGCCTCGCGCAATGAGGATGCGGCCGATGCGGCGCTTGTTGTTGCGGGCGTCGAAGGTGAACCAGCGCCCGTCGAGATAGACTTCGAGCCAGGCCGAGAAGTCGCCCGGCGGCACCACGGGCACGCCGATATCGCCGAGATAGCCGGTGCAGTAGCGGGCCGGGATGTTCATGCAGCGGCAGAAGGCGACGGCGAGATGCGTGAAATCGCGGCAGACGCCGATCTTTTGCGTGTAGGCTTCGAAAGCCGTGCGGGTGGCGTCGGCCTGCTGGTAATCGAACTTGATGTGCCGGTGCACGAAATCGTGGATCGCCTGGACCCGTGCCCAACCCTCGGGTGTGGTGCCGAAGAGACCCCAGGCGATGTTCGAGAGCTTGTCGGTCTCACAATAGCGGCTGCCGAGCAGGAACGGCATGACGTCGTCCGGGAGATCCTGCACCGGATGCTGTTTCGCCTCGGGCACGAGTTCGTCCAACTCGCCGGAATCCTCGATCGTGAAATCGGCCGACACCGTGATCCGGCCACCGGGGGCGAGGATGCGGGTGCAGACGTTGCCGAACGGATCGAGGTAGCTGTGAGCCTCCACCGGCGGCTCGATCGTCATCGTTTCCGGTGTCAGCAGATCACCCGCCCTGGATGGGTGGACGTTGAGCATCAGGGTGATCGGCGTCGGGCCGAACGTGTCGTAGCCGATCGTGTAGCCGGTCCGGATTTTCATGGGGTCGCTCGCATCGGGCAAAGGGGGGCGCGGCTCGTCTCCACCCGCCGCCGCCCTGCGCCCGAGACCGTGGGCCTCGAGCGAGCGGGTGGCGTCGAGGCGGCGACGATCTGGTGCCGCCTTGCCCGCCTCGGCCGCCCCCGTTCGAGAGCGGTATCGTCTCGTCACTGGTTAGCACACGGAAAGGTTGCCACCTAACGTTTTGGTGCTCCTCAGGTTTCATCCAGGGCGGCCCGGAGATCGGCGAGGTCGAGGCGGCGGGTGAACATGGTGAGGCCACCCTCGGCATCGCGCGGCCATTCCGCTTCCGGCCTGTCCCTGTAGAGTTCGACCCCATTCATGTCCGGGTCGCGCAGGTACAGTGCCTCGCTCACGCCGTGGTCGCTGGCCCCGTCGAGGGCGATGCCGGCCGCGTCGAGACGCTGCAGGGCATCGGCGAGGGAGGCGCGGGTCGGATAGAGGATTGCGAGGTGGAATAGGCCGGTCGTGCCGGGCGGCGGCGGGCTGCCGCCTTCGCTCTCCCAAGTGTTGAGCCCGATATGGTGGTGGTAATCCCCCGCCGCGATGAAGGCGGCCTGGGTGCCATAGTGAGCCTTCAGGGAGAAGCCGAGCACGCCGCAATAGAAGGCCAGGGCCCGGTCGAGATCGGCGACCTTGAGATGGACATGGCCGATCCGCGCCTGCGGATGGATCGGGTTCGACGTCGTCGTCATGATGGGTCTCGCTCCTGATTGGCGCGAAGCGATGGGCCGCCCTTTCCCCTTTCGTTCCGCGGGGCCATATTCCACCCATGCCTCCTGCGAACAAACCCCGCGTCTCCTCGGCGAAGGCTTCGAAGCCCGAGTTGAAACCGCTCGACGAGCACCTGGCGGCCCTGCTGAGCCCCGCGCTCAACCGTAACCGGCTGCCCGCCGTCGAGAATCCCGTACCGCCGGCTCCGCCGAAGAAGCCCGGCAGGCCCAAGAAAGCCGCATCGCCGCCCGGCGGTTTCGGTGAAGCGCCGCAGGCCGGGTTCACCCTCGGCGACGCGGCCGAGGTCGATCCACGCCTCGCCCAGGCGCTGGGGATCACGCCGCCGGAAGACGGTCCGGCACCCGAGGCGCTGGCGAACGAGGATGAAGGTTCGCTGGCCACCGACGGCGTATCCGCCACGGTGGACGCGCTGTCGCGCCTCCTCACCGAGGGCAACCCGCTGTTCCGGGACGGCAAGACCTGGGCGCCGCATCGCCCGGAGCGTCCGAAGAAATCCGAAGGCGGCCTCGCCTTCACGTTGAAATCCGAGTTCGAGCCGGCGGGCGACCAGCCGCGCGCCATCGCCGAACTGGTGGAGGGGGTGAACAAGAACGAGCGCGATCAGGTGCTGCTCGGCGTCACCGGCTCCGGCAAGACCTTCACCATGGCCAAGATCATCGAGGCGACGCAGCGCCCCGCCCTGATCCTGGCGCCGAACAAGACCCTGGCGGCGCAGCTCTACGGCGAGTTCAAGAGCTTCTTCCCCGACAACGCGGTGGAGTATTTCGTCTCCTACTACGATTACTACCAGCCCGAGGCCTACGTGCCGCGCTCCGACACGTTCATCGAGAAGGAATCCTCGATCAACGAGCAGATCGACCGGATGCGCCACTCGGCCACCCGCGCTCTGCTCGAGCGCGACGACGTCATCATCGTCGCCTCGGTCTCGTGCATCTACGGTATCGGCTCGGTGGAGACCTACACCGCCATGTCGTTCACGGTGTCGCTGAACGAGCGGATCGAGCAGCGCCAACTGGTCGCCGACCTCGTGGCGCTCCAATACAAGCGCATCCAGTCCGACTTCGCCCGCGGCACCTTCCGGGTGCGCGGCGACGTGATCGAACTCTGGCCCGCCCACTTGGAGGATCGCGGCTGGCGCATCGGCCTGTTCGGTGACGAAATCGAGTCGATCACCGAATTCGATCCGCTCACCGGCAAGAAGATCAATGACCTCAAATTCGTGAAGGTCTACGCCAACTCGCACTACGTCACGCCGCGTCCGACGCTCCAGCAGGCGATCAAGGGCATCAAGACCGAGCTGAAGCTGCGTGTCGACGAGCTGACCAAGATGGGCCGGCTCATCGAGGCGCAGCGGATCGAGCAGCGCTGCACCTTCGATATCGAGATGATCGAGGCGACGGGCGCCTGCAACGGCATCGAGAACTATTCGCGCTACCTCACCGGCCGCAAGCCCGGCGAGCCGCCGCCGACGCTGTTCGAATACCTGCCCGACAATGCCATCGTCTTCACCGACGAGAGCCACGTCACGGTTCCGCAGATCGGCGGCATGTACAAGGGTGACTTTCGCCGCAAGGCGACGCTGGCCGAATACGGTTTCCGCCTGCCCTCCTGCCTCGACAACCGCCCGCTCCGGTTCGAGGAATGGGACGCCATGCGACCGCAATCGGTCCACGTCTCGGCGACCCCGGCGAAATGGGAGATGGAGCAGACCGGCGGCGTCTTCGCCGAGCAGGTCATCCGCCCCACCGGCCTCGTCGATCCGGTCATCGAGATCCGCCCTGCCCGCTCGCAGGTCGACGATCTGCTGGGCGAAGTGCGCGAGGTGGCCCAGGCCGGCTATCGAACCCTGGTGACGACGCTCACCAAGCGCATGGCCGAGGACCTGACCGAGTATTTGCACGAGAACAGCGTCCGCGTGCGCTACATGCACTCGGACATCGACACGCTGGAACGGATCGAGATCATCCGCGACCTGCGACTCGGCGCGTTCGACGTGCTCATCGGCATCAACCTGCTGCGCGAGGGCCTCGACATCCCCGAATGCGCCCTCGTGGCGATCCTCGACGCCGACAAGGAAGGCTTCCTGCGTTCCGAGACCTCGCTGATCCAGACCATCGGCCGCGCCGCGCGCAATGCCGACGCCCGTTGCATTCTCTACGCGGACAACATCACCGGCTCGATGGAGCGGGCCATGGCGGAGACCGAGCGCCGCCGCCAGAAGCAGCTCGCCTATAACGAGGAGCACGGCATCACGCCGCAGAGCGTGAAGCGCGGAATCTCCGACATTCTCAGCAGCGTGTTCGAGGGCGACCACGTCCAGGTCGATACGGGTCTGGCCAAGAGCGCGGCCACGATCGGCCACAACTTCAAGGCCGTCATGGCCGATCTCGAGAAGCGCATGCGCACGGCCGCCGCCGATCTCGATTTCGAGGAAGCGGCGCGCCTGCGCGATGAGCTGAAGCGCCTCCAGGCGACGGAGCTTCTGCTTTCCGACGACCCTATGGCGCGCCAGGGTGACGTGGAGCGCGATGCCGGAAAGTACGGCGCGAAGCGGAGCCGTATCTCGAAGCCGAGCCTCGACAATATGGGCCCGGGCACCGACCGCGAATTACCCGTGGGTGGCGAAGCGCCGCTCTGGGCCGAGCGCCCGAAGGCGCGCTCGACCCAGGGGCTCGGCGGCCAGAAGCCGAAATACAAGGGCGGCGGCGGGCGCAAGCGCGACTGAAACCCGCACCGGCGTCGGAACCCCCGGCCTAGGCTCGGGCTTGGAGAAGCATGTGACGGCGCCCGAACCCGGGCGCCCCCGTGCCTCGAACCGACGGAGCAATCCCATGCGCAAGGAACCTCTCATCCGGGCGAGCCTGCTCCTCGCTGCCGGCATCTTCCTGGTGCAGACCGCGCCTGCCCAGGCAATCTCCGATCGCCGCGACCAACCGACGGCCGCCGACGTGCCGTCGGAAACCCGTTCCGGCGAGACATCCGGTTCGAAGCCCATCGGCGACGTGAAGCCGCCGAGCGCCATCCGCCCCACGACGGCTGTGACCGAGGATGACGGCAAGTCGTCTCGGACCAACCCGCTCGATCATCTGCCCGCGCGCGACCGCGCCGGGACCGGCGGACGCCGGGAATAGAATTCGCCGTCAAGGCTCGCTGCTCAGGAGGAACGACCATGGGATTACTCGATCAGGTCATCGGCGGTGTGCTCGGCAACGTTCTCGGCGGTGGCCGGGGCAGCGATCACCAGCAAGGCGGTGGTTCAGGTGGCGGCGCGCTCGGAGGCTCCCTGTCACCCATCGTGCAGGCTTTGCTGATGCTGCTCCTGCAGAAGGGCGGCGGCGGGTTGAGCGACATCCTCGGCGGCAGTCGGGGAGGCCAGCCGGAAATGGAGCAGGGACGGCGCGGGCCGCCTGAGCACTATGACGACGGCGACCAGGGCGGCTTCAACCAGGACCCGTACAATGAGGGCCGAGACCGTGGCGGCTATGGCGGCGGATCACGCGGATCGTCGCCGGAAGGCGATTTCAGCGACCTGTCGGGGATGCTCGACGGACCCGGCGGCGGCCAGGGCTACCAGGGCTCTCGCGATCAGGGTCATTCCTCCGGCGCGGGGCCTTACAGCCGCCTCGACCAGGAGCAGGGCGACGATCTCGGTGGGTTCGACGGGTTGATCGACCGGCTCCAGCGGGGCGGTCTCGGCGACGCCATCGGTTCCTGGATCGGGCATGGACAGAACCAGCCCGTCGAGCCGAACCGGCTCGCGGACGCCCTCGGTTCGGACACGGTGAACACGCTGCAGAGCCGCACCGGCCTCTCCCGCGACGATCTGCTGTCACAGCTTGCCCAGGCGCTACCGGGCGTCATCGACGGACTGACCCCGCAAGGACGGAAGCCGGATCCCGAGGAGCGTCGCGGCTGGTAATACCGAGTCAGGCCCGGCGAACAGCAGGTTTGCCGGGCTTCGCAGGCTGGCAGGTCGCACAATAGAACGTCGAGCGTCCCGATTGCACGATCCGCGCTATGGTGCCGCCGCAGCCTTTCGCCGTGCAGGGTTCGCCGGTGCGGTCGTAGACCCGGAACGCATGCTGGAACGAGCCCGACCCGCCATCGGTATGGGCATAGTCGCGCAGGGTGGACCCGCCGGCGGCGACGGCCTCGGTGAGCACGTCGCGGATCATCCGTGCGAGCAACCGCGCTTTCGTCGTCGGGCGCCCATCGTCTTTCGCCAGGATTCCCGCCGGCAATTCGGGATGCAGCCCGGCGCGGTGAAGCGCTTCGCAGACATAGATGTTGCCGAGACCGGCAATCAGCCGCTGATCGAGGAGAGCGGCCTTCAGCGGCGTAATCTTGTTGCGGAAGAGGAGCGCCAGGCTCTCCGGGCTCATGGCCTCGCTCAGCGGCTCGATCCCCATCGCGGCGAAATGCTTACAGCCGGCGAGGTCCAGGGTCGGCACGAGATCCATGAAGCCGAAGCGGCGCGCGTCGTTATAGGTGACGGTGGCGCCGTTCGACATCGCCATCACCACATGGTCGTGCTTGGCGTTGCCGAGTGCCCCTTCGAGATAGAAATCTCCCGGCGAGACGTTTCTCCCGTCCGGCAAGGCCACGTCGAAGCGCCCGCTCATGCCGAGATGCAGGATCAGCGTCTCTCCCGTGTCGAGACCGGCGGTGAGGTATTTCGCCCGTCGCGCCAGATCGGTCACCGTGGCGCCTTCGAGCCGCTGGGCGAAGCGCTCGGGGAAGGGAAACCGCAGGTTCGGCCGGCGCAGGGTCACGCGGGAGAATCGTGCACCCACCATGGCGGGGGAAAGCCCGCGACGGACGGTTTCGACTTCGGGCAGTTCTGGCATGGAGGGGGCGAGGCTCTGGATCGGGGGACGGCGCCGACACGGCGAGGGTCGGCATCCGCCACCGATCGTCATGCACCTGTCTAACCCGGCACATGGCGATCCTTGCCGGCTTTCGCTATGACGCTCGCGCAAGAGGATGGTGACATGAGTTCGGCCGAGCGTTCGAAGGACGAGACCAGCACGCATTTCGGGTTCGAGCAGGTTGCGCTCGACGAGAAGCAGGGGCGTGTCGACGACGTGTTCCGCTCCGTGGCGAAACGCTACGACCTGATGAACGACTTGATGTCGGGCGGGCTCCACCGCGCCTGGAAGTCGCATCTCATCTCGATGCTGCGGCCACCACGCAACCGGCCTTTCCACCATCTCGATGTGGCCGGCGGCACCGCCGACATCGCTTTCCGCTGCCTGGAGGCGGGGGGTCCCGAGACCCATGTCACAGTGCTCGACATCAACGAATCGATGCTGCGGGTCGGCGCCGAGCGGGCCGGCCACCGCTATGACGGGCGGATCGATTTCGTCACCGCGAATGCCGAGTCGCTTCCCCTGCCGAACGAGGCGTTCGACGCCTACACCATCGCGTTCGGCATTCGGAACGTGCCCCGGATCGACCTTGCCCTGGCCGAGGCGCGCCGCGTCCTGAAGCCCGGCGGGCGCTTCTTGTGCCTCGAATTCTCCAAGGTAGACCTGCCGGTCCTCGACCGGATCTACGACGCCTATTCGTTCCACGTAATTCCTCGCTTGGGCGCCAGCGTGGCCGGCGACGCGGATTCCTACCGGTATCTCGTGGAATCCATCCGCAAATTCCCGACCCCTGGTCGATTTGCCGGCATGATCGAGGAAGCCGGGTTCAAGCACGTCACCCACCGGCCCCTGTCCGGCGGGATCGTGGCGATCCATTCCGGCTGGAAGATCTCGTGACGTCAGATCGATTGTCTCAGATCGGCGCAACCTCGATACACCACCTCAGGATGAGGGTCATGGGTGGGATGAAGCGCCGTTCCGAGCTGACCATCCGCCTTGAAAGCCTCTCATGCTAGGCGCCATCGTCTATCTCATCCGTGGTGCCGGGGTCGGCTTCGTGCTGGCGCGCGAAGGCGGGCTGTCGTTCATCGACCCCACCGAGCTGCCGCCGCATCTTCGCTTCGCCCTTAAGCTCGGGCGGATGCTGGAACGGCCGGGCCTCGGCGCAGGGGCGGGGCCGCTGCAGCGCGCTCTGACACGGCTCGGCCCCTCCTACGTCAAGTTCGGCCAGTTCCTGGCGACGCGGCCCGACATCGTCGGCATGAACGCCGCCCTCGATCTCGAGAAGCTGCAGGACCGGGTTCCGCCTTTCCCACAGGAGCAGGCGATCCGCGTGGTCGAGGCCGCCTTCGGCAAGCCGGTCCGCGAACTGTTCCTGTCCTTCAGCGAGCCCGTGGCCGCCGCGTCCATCGCCCAGGTCCACAAGGCCCACATTCTCGACGCGAACGGCGTCGAGCGGGTGCTGGCTGTGAAGATCATGCGGCCGGGCGTGCGGGAGCGGTTCCAGCGCGATCTTCAGGTGATGCGGTTCATGGCCCGCGTGGTCCATGCCCTGTCGCCGAAGGCCGAGCGCCTGCGTCCGCGCGACGTGGTCGAGATCCTGGCCCGCTCCGTGATGATGGAGATGGATTTCCGGCTTGAAGCCGCGGCCATGTCCGAGCTGGCGCAAAACACCAAGGACGATGCCGATTTCCGCGTGCCGAAGCCCGAATGGGAGCTGACCGCGCGGGACGTCCTGTCGAGCGAGTGGATCGAGGGCATCCGGCTCAATGATCGCGCCGCCATCGTCGCCGCCGGCCACGACCCCAAGGCGCTCGGGCTCGCGGTCATCCAGTCCTTTCTACGGCAGGCGATCCGCGACGGCTTCTTCCACGCCGACATGCATCCCGGAAACCTATTCGTGGATGCGAGCGGCACGCTGGTGGCGGTCGATTTCGGCATCATGGGCCGGCTCGGGATCATGGAGCGGCGCTTCCTCGCGGAGATCCTGCTCGGCTTCATCCTGCGCGACTACAAGCGCGTGGCGCAGGTGCATTTCGAGGCGGGCTACGTGCCGGCCCACCATTCCGTGGAGGATTTCGCCCAGGCCATCCGCGCCATCGGCGAGCCGATCCACCAGCGACGGGCCGACGAGATCTCGATGGCCAAGGTGCTGACCCTGCTCTTCGACATTACCGCCCTGTTCGACATGAGCACGCGCACCGAACTGGTGATGCTGCAGAAGACCATGGTGGTGGTGGAGGGCGTCTCCCGCTCCCTCGACCCGCAGCTCGACATGTGGACCGGGGCGGAGCCGGTGGTCCGCTCGTGGATCGCGCGCAATCTCGGCCCCCTCGGGCGAATCGAGGGTGCGGGACGTGCGGCCCTGACATTGTCCGACGTCGTCACCGACCTGCCCGATCTCGCCCAGCGCCTGCGCCGGATTCTCGTGCGTCTCGACGAGAGCGGAACCGGCGACCGCAAGGCTCTGGAGAGCATCGCCCGCAAGGAGCGTCGCCGGGCGCTCTGGTCCACGGCGGCGCTCTGGGCCATCGCGGTAGGCGCGCTGGTGATGGCGTTCCGGTAAGGGCCGGGTGAACGGGATGGCGCGGACACCGCTGTTCGTGGCCGCCATGCCAAGTCCGTTCGCTGTGGACGATCACGAAGAGCGGGAGTAGCCCTTCATCATGACCCTCCCCCTCCAGAACCGACGCATCCTGCTCGTCATCGGCGGCGGTATCGCCGCCTACAAGTCGCTGGACCTGATCCGCCGCCTCCGCGAGCGCGGGGCGCGGGTGCGTCCGCTGCTCACCGCGGGGGCACAGGAATTCGTCACCCCCCTCGCCGCTGCCGCCCTGGCCGGAGAGCGCGCCCATACCGACCTGTTCGACCGGGCGGAGGAGGCCGATATCGGCCATATCAAGCTGGCACGCGATGCGGATGCCATTGTGGTCGCGCCCGCCACCGCCAACCTGATGGCACGGATGGCGAGCGGAGACGCTTCGGACCTCGCCTCCACGGTTCTCCTGGCCACGACCCTCCCGATCCTGATCGCTCCGGCGATGAATGTCCGCATGTGGCAGCATCCGGCGACGCGTCGGAATCTCGCGACCCTGAAGAGCGACGGTGTCCGGGTGGTCGGACCCAATGACGGCGCCATGGCGGAAGCTGAGTTCGGTCCGGGCCGCCTCGCGGAACCCTTGGAGATCGCCGACGCGGTCGAGGCCATGCTCGGTGAAATCTCGAGGGCATCCTCGGCGGCGACCGGGGGATTTGGATTTCTGGCCGGTCGTTCGCCGCAGAAGCCTCTCGCGGGCCGGCGCGTGCTCGTGACGTCCGGCCCGACGCATGAACCGATCGACCCGGTGCGCTACCTCGCCAACCGCTCGTCGGGGCGACAGGGCCACGCCATCGCCGCCGCTGCCGCAGAAGCGGGCGCGGAGGTCACGCTGATCTCCGGTCCCGTTTCCATCGCCGATCCGAAGGGCGTCACGATGGTGCGTGTGGAGACCGCGCGGGGGATGCTGGCGGCGGTGGAGGCCGCCCTCCCCGCCGACCTCGCCATCTTCGCCGCGGCGGTGGGGGATTGGCGCCCGGCACAGGATCACGCGTCCAAGATCAAGAAGGACGGGGCGGCCGTGCCTCCCCTCTCGCTTGTGGAGAATCCGGACATTCTCGCCACCATCGCCCAGCGCAGTGAAGGACGCCCGAGGCTGGTGGTCGGCTTTGCCGCCGAAACAGATTCGGTGATCGCTCATGCCCGGGCGAAGATCGCCCGCAAGGGCTGCGATCTGCTCGTCGCCAACGATGTCTCCGCCGAGGGCGGTGTCATGGGCGGCACCGCCAACACCATCCATCTGCTCGACCGGGATGGTGGTCTGGAGACATGGCCGACCCTCGACAAGGACGAGGTTGGGCGACGGCTGGTGGAGCGCTTCGCCGCGCGGCTCGCATCGTGATGCGGATCAATCCCGCGGATGCCACGTTAAGGCTTGACGAACCCTTCGCACCGCATCATGTGGGCGCAACCGCCGTTGCCCGGCATATGCTCGGCTCGGTGGATCACAGGAACTTTCGAACCCAATGCCCAGCGACAGTAGTCGATGGACCGCGCCGACTTCGGCCGACAGCGTGTTGAGCGCCTGATCGCTTGATCGGGTTCACCCGCGATCGGCCCTGACGGCCGGTCGAACGAGGTGAGTCCATGACCTTCCAGACCCTTGCTTTCCGCCGTGCCCGCTCGCGCGCCGCTTCGCCCTCCCGCGACAACAGCGTTGCGTTGATCCTTCTCGTGATGATGACCCTGGTCTTCGCGCCCGTCATCGGCATGCATCTCGTTGCGGCCTTCGCCCCCTCCTCGCTTCCTTCGACGATGATGACGCGCTCGACCGGCACGGCGATACCGCCGGGCTGAGCCCGGCGGCCGGATGCACGTCTCAGGATTGCGGCGGAATGGCTGCCGGATCCATATGCATCAGCTCCCAGACGTGGCCATCCGGATCTTGGAACGAGCAGCCATACATGAAGCCGTAATCCATGTTCGGCTTCCAAGGCTTGGCCCCGGCCGCCAGCGCCTTGGCCAGGGTATCGTCAACCTCCTGACGTGATTCGCAGGAGAGACAAGTCAGCACTTCGGTGGCCTTCGATGCATCGCAGATGTCGCCGGTGATGAAGTCACGAAAGCGCGCTTCCGTCAGCAGCATCACAAAAATGCTGTCCGACACCACCATGCAGGCCGCATTCTCATCGGTGAACGCCGGATTGAACGTGAAGCCCAGGGCGCCGAAGAAGGTCTTCGAGGCTTCGAGATCCTTCACCGGCAGATTGACGAAGATCATCCGCATGTCTGTGGCTCCTTCTCGTGATTCCGATGGGCATGGTGGGTCGCGAACAGGGATCAGTCCGCTTCCTGCTGCTTGGCCGCCAGGGCGGATTCGTCGGCCGTGATCTTGCGGAAGGAGGGGCGATCCTTGATCCGGGCCACGTAGGCGACAATCACGGGTTCTTCCGGGACGAGTTTGAAGGCGGTCATCCAGCCGAGTGCGGCACCCCAAAGGATGTCGGCGGCGCTGAATCGCTCGCCCAAAAGATACGGTCCCTTCGACAGGCCCGCGACGATGCTGTCGAGAACCGCGTCGAAGCTGCCATAGGGCGACATCGCCATCGGGCCCGGTTCTCTTTCGAGCGCGCGGTCGATCACCGCCGGCTCGAAGCACGACCCGTAGAGGATCATCCAGCGAAGATAGGGACCGCGCAGCGGGTCCCCGACCGGCGGCGCGAGGCCTTTCTCGGCGAATTCGTCGGCGAGATAGAGATAGATCGCGGCCTGCTCGGTGATGACCGCATCCCCGTGCCGGATGGCGGGGACCTTGCCCAGGGGATTGATCGCCAGATAGGCGGCCTGGCGATGCTCCCCCGCCCGCATATTGAGGACTTGTAGGCGATAGGGCACCTCGAGCTCGTCCAGCAGGATTCGGACGCCAGACGAGCGCGTGTTGGGTGAATGAAAGAGCGTGATGTCGGAGGTCATCTATTCCGTTTCGCGTGCGAATCGTGGAAGGCCACTTTCTCCGAAGCCCGGCCCCGGTCAAACGTCGTATTATCGTCGAGCGAAAAAAGACGATCGCCCGATGATCGTGTCGTGAACGAGAGGGCTGTGTCGGGGCGCCCCGTTTGACTGTCGAGGCGGCGGATAACCTGTTCGTAGTCCGATACAATACTTGCTGTCAGCCGATTGTTTTGTTCGACCGGCGTCATTCAGTGCGGAATGTCGATGGCCCGAGCGAGGGTTCGGCAGCATCGGCGGTACGGACATTCGCGCCTGTCGCGTTGACGGAATGCCGGGGCGTGTCTATAGAGCGCGCTTCGCCGACAGGCCGCACTCACGCAGCCCGTCGGCTTCGCCATTGCCCGAACAACCTTCGCGCGTAGACCGACACACCAAGCCCGCGGGCTCGTCGGCATCGCCCTACATGAACGAGGATGCCCCATGGCCAACACCGTGTCGGCCAAGAAAATGACCCGCAAGATCGCGAAGCGGACCGCTGTGAACCGCTCGCGCCGCAGCCGTATGCGTACCTTCCTCCGCAAGGTCGAAGAGGCGATTTCCGGCGGCGACCAGTCCGTTGCGCTGACCGCCCTGCGGGCAGCCGAGCCCGAGATCATGCGGGCCGCTCAGCACGGCATCGTTCATAAGAACAACGCCTCCCGGAAGGTTTCGCGCCTCGCGGCGCGGGTCAAGGCTCTCGCAGCCTGATCCCTTCCTTCCTCGGATGACGCGAAAGAAGCCCGGCCTCAGTGCCGGGCTTCTTTCGTTTCAGGCCGTGTTTTCCCGCCTCTGTCCCAATGCTTCCGCCGTGCGAGCCCGCCGGATGTTTCGTCGCGGGTGATTGCCATCCCGGACTGTCCGATGGGCTGTTGGTCACTCCAATCCGAGTCGAACCGTTAACCCTACTTGCGAATCTGCCGTGTTGCGGAGTCTAGGAGGGCTGTGTAGATTAATGATGTCTCGCCAAAAGCGGGAAAATTCACACTTAATTCAAACCTATCCGAATCGTCCGCAAGGTTTCGGGCGGCTCAGGACTCGGTGCGGATCAGCGAGACTCTCAGGGCACCTCACACTGCTTTCCCCGCAACCCCCGTTGTTAGGAGAACCGTAGCTTATTGTTGATAGGGTCTTCTCATCGGCAAAAGCCTGCGGTGGAGGTGTTGACTCCGCCGGATCTCTATGGGTTCCGCGAATTCCTTGCGGGGCGTGAAGTCAGTCCAGTGTGCGTACGTTCCGGGCGGCGGCTTCCGCCCTCGGCGCGAGGAGAGCGATGATGCATGTCGACGGTAGCGTGGCGGGTAACGCCGAGACCGGCATGAGTGGCGCAGGGGGATCGGACACGGTTGCTGCCTGGGCGCGCGTGAAGCGGCGCCTGCGGGCGGAACTGGGCGAAGACGTCTTCGCCAGCTGGTTCGCGCGTCTCGAATTGGTGGAGGTGGTCTCCGGGACCGCCCGCCTCAGCGTGCCGACCCGGTTCCTCAAGAGCTGGATCGAATCCCATTATCTCGACCGTGTCCTGGCCACGTTCCGCAGCGAAGTCGAGAGCGTCTCGCTCATCGAGGTGGGCGTGCGCGGTGCCGGTGCTCCCCCACGCGTCGTTTCGGGTGCGGTCAAGTCCTCGGCTCCCGCGAGTCCCCTCGCTCGTCTCCAGGCCGCCAGCAGCGCGCAGCCCTCATCCGGCGAGATGAGCTTCCCGGCCGAGGCGGAATCCTCCTCTCAGGCGCGCGGCGAAGCCTCCGGTGACCTCAACGGCGCGCCCCTCGACAATCGCCTCACCTTCGCGAGCTTCGTCGTGGGTCGATCCAATGCCCTCGCACACGCCGCAGCCGAGCGCGTAGCCCGTCATGACGGCCAGGGTGCCCTCTACAATCCGCTCTATTTCCATGCCGGCGTCGGCCTGGGTAAGACCCACCTTCTCCACGGCATCGGCCACGCCGCGCGCGAATCCGGCCGCCGGGTGATCTACCTCACCGCCGACCGCTTCATGTACGGCTTCGTCAACGCGCTGAAGACCCAGAGTGCGCTCGCCTTTAAGGAGAAACTGCGCGCCATCGATCTGCTGATCCTCGATGACGTCCAGTTCATTCAGGGCAAGTCGATTCAGGCTGAGTTCGGGCACACGATCAACTCGCTCATCGATGCGGGCCGTCAGGTCGTCGTCGCCTCGGATCGTCCGCCCACCGAACTCGAAGCCCTGGAAGAGCGGGTGCGGTCGCGCCTGGCTGGCGGCCTCGTGGTCGAGATCGGCACGCTGGACGAGCAGCTGCGCATGTCGATCCTGTCCGCACGGCTGGCCGCTGTACGGGTGGCGCATCCGAATTTCGAGGTGTCGCCCACCGTCGCCACCTATGTCGCCCGTGCGATCACGGCCAATGGCCGCGATCTCGAGGGCGCCGTGAACCGGCTCCTCGCCCATGCCACGCTCACCGGCACCGCCGTGACCATGGAGACGGCCGAGACCGCGATCCGCGACCTCGTGAAGAACCGCGAGCCGAAGCGCATCAAGATCGAGGACATTCAGAAACTGGTTGCGTCGCGCTACAACGTGTCGCGTTCGGACATCCTGTCGGAGCGGCGGACCGCCGCCGTGGTCAAGCCGCGCCAGATCGCGATGTACCTCTCCAAGGTGCTGACCCTGCGGTCGCTGCCCGAGATCGGCCGCCGCTTTGGAGGGCGCGACCACACCACCGTGCTCCACGCGGTCCGCAAGATCGATAAGCTGATCGGCGAGGACAATGTGCTGAACGACGAGGTCGAGCTCCTCAAGCGAATGCTGCAGGACTGAAAGCCTGGACGAGGCGAAGCCGCATGAGAAGCTTCGCCTCGCGCTGGAGCGAAAGCTCCGGTTCTCGGAGGCTGGCGTCGGAGACCGAGGGCGTCGAAGAAAGCCGGGGCAAGCGCTCGGAGCGGTTGCTCTGGAGGACGTCACTTCCGCATTGCCCTGGATAGAGCGTTTCGCGCTCTTGCGTTCGGACAGGGCCTTCGCCAAGTTCACCGGCCAAGCCGCCGGCTCCATCCGTCATCGTTTTCGGGGTCGGCGACGTTTTTCCGACTGACCACGAGTTGTTGCGATGAAAGTCACTGTCGAGCGCGCGGCCCTCCTTCGATCGCTCGGCCACGTGCATCGTGTGGTTGAGCGGCGCAATACGATTCCGATCCTCTCCAATGTGCTCCTGCGCAGCGGAACCGACGGATTGGAGTTGAAGGCGACCGATCTCGACATCGAGGTGACGGAATCCGTGCCGGCCGACATCGTCGATCCGGGCGCCACCACGGTGCCCGCCCATGTGATCTACGACATCGTACGCAAGCTCCCCGACGGGGCGCAGGTCTCGCTGGAGACCAGCGGCGAGACCGGGCAGATGACGATCCGCTCCGGCCGCTCGCGCTTCTCCCTCGGTGCCCTGCCCGAGGGTGACTTCCCCGATCTCGCCGCCGGCGAACTCGGCACCAGCTTCGCCATCGGCGCGAGCGACCTCAAGCGTCTGATCGAGAAGACCCAGTTCGCGATCTCCACGGAGGAGACGAGGTACTACCTCAACGGGATCTACCTCCACACGATCGATGTCGATGGCGCCCTCAAGATGCGTGCGGTCGCCACCGATGGCCATCGCCTCGCCCGCGTCGAGATCGACGCGCCCGAGGGCAGCCGTGGCATGCCGGGCATCATCGTGCCGCGGAAGGCCGTGGCGGAGATTCAGAAGCTGGTGGAGGATGGCGGCGAGACCGTCGAGATCGACCTGTCGCCGGCCAAAATCCGCTTCCGCTTCGCCAGCGGCGTGACGCTGATCTCCAAGCTCATCGACGGCACCTTCCCCGACTACCAGCGGGTGATCCCGTCGGGGAACGACAAGTTTCTCACGGTGCAGCGTGACGAGTTCGCCCGTGCGGTCGACCGTGTCTCGACGATCTCGTCCGAGCGCGGCCGCGCGGTGAAGCTCGCCGTGCAGGAGGGCCGCCTCGCCCTTTCCGTCAACAACCCGGATTCCGGCAGCGCCACGGAAGAGCTCGACGTCGATTACGAGGCCTCCGCCCTCGATATCGGCTTCAACGCTCGCTACCTCCTCGACATCACGAGCCAGCTCGAGGGCGACACGGCTCTGTTCAAGCTCGCCGATCCCGGCTCGCCGACCCTGATCCAGGACCGCGAGGGCGCCTCGGCGCTGTATGTGCTGATGCCGATGCGGGTGTGATCGAGGTCGTTTCGCCGATTACCCCAGAAAGTTCGGGCATCGTGGATCCATCCACCGACGAACCGTCCGTCGTCGGTCTGCGCCTCACCCGTGTCATCTGCCGCGACTTCCGCAACCATGCCGATCTCGACCTCGCCGTCGGGAGCCGCTTCGTCGCGCTCGTCGGAGAGAACGGGGCGGGGAAGACCAACCTCCTCGAATCGATTTCGCTCTTCTCCCCTGGCCGTGGCCTGCGGCGCGCGGACCTGTCGAGCATGGCGCGCAATGCCGGCTCCGGCGGGTTCGCGGTCTCCCTCGCGCTCAAACAGGGCGAGGAGGAACATCGCATCGGCACGGGCTTCGAGCCCGCCGTGGGCGACGGCCGGGCCACGCGTCTCTGCCGGATCGACGGCGAGACGGTAGGCTCCCCCGTAGCTTTCTCCGAGTTCCTGAGGGTGGTCTGGCTGACGCCGGATCTCGACGGGTTGTTTCGCGGCCCCGCCGGCGACCGCCGCCGCTTCCTCGACCGCCTGGTCCTTGCCGTCGACGCGACGCACGGCGCCAGGGTGAACGCGCTGGAGCGGGCACTTCGATCCCGCAACCGCCTGCTCGAAGAGCGTCCCAGCGACGGGCAATGGCTCGATGCGATCGAGCGCGAAGTCGCCGAACTCGGCGTCGCTGTGGCGTTGGCGCGGCGCGAGACCGCCGAGCGGCTGGATCGTCTCATCGCCGAGACCCGCGACGACGCGCAGCCCTTTCCATGGGCCGGGCTCAGGCTGGAAGGCGACCTCGACGATCTCGTGGCCGTCTGGCCGGCCCTGGAGGCGGAGGACCGGTTCCGCGCCGCCCTGCGCCAGGGCCGCCACCGCGACCGTGCCGCCGGGCGCACCCTGGTCGGCCCGCAGGCCACCGATCTCGTGGTCCGCCACGGACCGAAGGACGTGGCTGCCGCGACCGCCTCGACAGGTGAACAGAAGGCGCTGCTCATCGGCCTCGTCCTGGCCCATGCGCGCCTGGTTCAGGCCATGTGCGGCATCGCCCCCGTCATTCTGCTCGACGAGGTCGCGGCGCATCTCGATCCGCGGCGGCGGGCGGGCCTGTTCGATGCCTTGGCCGCCCTGCAGGGGCAGGTCTGGATGACCGGCGCCGATCCGGCGCTGTTTGCCGAGCTGGACGGCCGGGCTGACATGGTTTCCGTGTCCGACGGGCGTATCGTGCCCGCCTGACTCACCGCGCGATCAGCCGCTCGAACATCTCGTAATTTACCGGATTGTCGGGACACAGGCCGAACCCGCATTCTGCGAAGGTCGAACCGGCATTGGCCAGCGCCACGACGAGGAACAGCAGGACCACGGATAGGCCTAGTGCTCCGGCCCGGGTGCCGGGGAGAACCGTCGGCGCCGTTCCGGTGGGCTGCCCGAGGACCGAGACCGTCTCCGAGCGCGACACGGCGGCCTCAGGAGTGAACTGCCGATCCCACAGGCACAGGATCGCGACGGCGACGATGATGCCGGTGAAGGCGATGAGCGCCCAGACATAGAAATGGAAGCCGAACAGATCCGAGCCATAGGTCCCGGTTCCGGGGATGATGTGCAAAGCCGTCTGACGGGCGGAGACCGCGCCTCCCACCACGGCGCTCAGGATGACGATGGCATAATGTGACGGTCTCGGCCGGTCGCAGATATTGAGGACGAGCCCCAGCCCGACTGCCGTGAAAGCGGCGCGCTGGAGCACGCAGAGCGGGCACGGCAATTCTCCGAGGACGATCTGAAACCAGAACGCCACGAGAAGGATGAGGCTGCAGCCGAGGAGTCCCGCTGCGTTCAGCGCGCGGGCGAGGGACGATGCGGACATTCCGTGGCCTTCAGAAGACGAGCGGCAGGGCGTCGGTGGCGTGCTCGCGGAACAATGCCAGCAGCACGCCCAGGGACAGGCCCCAGAGCAGCAAGGCCAGGCCGCGTCTCCCGGCGATCGCCGCCCCCGTGGCGCCAGCGAAACCGAGGAAGGGAAGGACCATCATGGGATAAACTCGCCGGTCTTTCATCGGCCCGCGATGACGACCCGCTGACCCTTGCCCAATCTGAGCAGACATCTCCTTTCGGGTGACTTAAGATGTGAAGTCTTTGTATGCCCTGTATTGCAACTGTCGACCGGAGCAGGCGTCATTCCCATCGCGCATCTTGTCGTCTTTGCCGCCATCTATGCCGCCGTAGCCTCCCCCGGCTCCGGCATCGCAGCCCTGGTGGCGCGTGTCCTGGCCGAGGGCACCCGCGGCATCGGTGCCTTCGTCGCGGGCTTCATTGTCGGCGACCTGATATGGTTCGCGGTAGCGGCCGGTGGATTCGCCCTGGTGGCGCAGACCTTCGCGCCGCTCCTCGTCGCCCTGAAATATGCCGGCGCGGTCTATCTCGCTGTCCTGGCCTTCAAAGCCTGGACATCCCGGGTCGGCGTGATCGACGCGGAGCCTCTTCGTGACGAGGGAGCCTTGCGTCTGTTCGCGGGCGGCCTCGCCATCACCCTGGGCAACCCGAAGGTGATCCTGTTCTTCCTGGCCCTGCTGCCGACGGTGGTCGATCTCGACCGGATCGATGCTCTGGGGCTGGCGGAGCTTGGTGTCACCATCGTTCTCGTCCTCGGCATCATCCTCTCCGGTTACGTCCTGGCGGCCGAACGGGCCCGGCGCGTGATGACCTCTGCCAGGGCGCGGCGACTGCTCAACCGTGGAGCCGGAACGGTCATGGCCGGTGCCGCCGTGGCGATCGCATCCCGCTAACACGTTCGAGATCGAGGCGAGGCGGCGATCCCGACGATTGACCTTGGAGCCCGAGGCCGTCAAAGCCACCATCCTGGCAAATGACGGCCGCGACGGCGGCATTGCCGTGCCGAGGATGGCCGGCGCGACGTCCGCCTGCCGCCCTTCCCTGACCGCGATGACGGGCCCTGCATGACCGACCGCCTCGACGAAGCTCGACGCGCCCTCAAGAAGACCTTTGGCTACGACGATTTCCGGCCCGGACAGGACGAGGTGATCGGTGCCGTCCTCGATGGGACAGACGTGTTCGCGGTGATGCCGACGGGCTCGGGCAAGTCGATGACCTATCAGTTGCCGGCCCTGGTCGAATCCTCGCTCACGGTGGTCGTGTCGCCGCTGATCGCCCTGATGCACGATCAGGTCCAGCAGATGATCGGTTTCGGCGTCGAAGCAGCGACCCTGAACTCATCGGTGGCGGAGGCGACGTCGCGGGAGACTTGGCGCAAGATCCGCAGCGGCGATCTGCGGCTCCTCTTCGTCTCGCCTGAGCGGCTGATGATGGAAGGGCTGATGGATGCCCTGCGCGGGGCCGGCGTGCGGCGGCTGGCCGTGGACGAGGCTCATTGCGTCTCGCAATGGGGCCATGATTTTCGCCCGGAATACCGCGACCTCTCCAAGGCGCGTGAGGCGTTGGGGAATGTCCAGACCGTGGCGCTCACCGCCACCGCCGACAAGGCGACGCGGGCCGACATCACCGAGCGGCTGTTTCCGGCCGGCCGCGACCTGAAGGCCTTCGTGCATTCCTTCGACCGGCCGAACATCCGGCTGACTTTCACGCCGAAGGACAACCCGACCCGCCAGATCGAGCGCTTCCTGCGCCACCGCCGCTCCGAGAGCGGGATCATTTACTGCTCGTCGAGGAAGCGCACGGAGCAGCTCGCGGAGGTGCTCGCCAAGGATGGGTTCAACGCCCTCCCCTACCATGCCGGCCTCGACCAGGGCACGCGCATGAAGAACCAGGACACGTTCCTGCAGGAGGATGGGGTGGTGATGACCGCCACCGTCGCCTTCGGCATGGGCATCAACAAGCCGGACGTCCGCTTCGTCTGCCACGCCGACATGCCCTCCAATGTCGAGGGCTACTATCAGGAGATCGGCCGCGCCGGTCGCGATGGCCTGCCCGCCGATACGCTCACGATCTACGGCCTCGACGACATGTCCCTGCGCCGACGGCAGATCGACGAGAAGGACGTGCCGGACGAGCGCCGCCGGGTCGAGCGGCGCAAGCTGGAGGCAATGATCGCGCTTTGCGAGGGTGCGACCTGCCGGCGGCAATCGCTGCTCGGCTATTTCGGCGAGGCGAGCGAGCCCTGCGGCCGCTGTGATCTCTGCCGCAGCGGCATCTCGCTCATCGACGCCACCGTGCCGGCACAGAAACTGCTCTCGGCCATCGTCCGTACGGGGCAGCGTTTCGGCGCCGCTTATGTCTGCGACGTCGTCCACGGCAAGGAAACCGACACGATTCGGCGCAACGGCCACACGGCGCTGAAGACCTTCGGCGTCGGTGCCGACAAGCCGCTCCCGGCATGGCGGGCAATGCTGCGCCAGCTCTTTGCAGCCGGGGCCGTGGCGGAGAACGACGACGGGTTCGGCGGGCTCTCCCTGACCGAAAAGGGCGAGGCCATCCTGTTCGGCCGCGAAGCGATCCAGATGCGGCCGGACCCGGAGCCGAAGGTGGCCGAGCCGCGCGACCGCAAGCGCAGCGGCGCGGCGCGCGAAGATGCGACCCTCGATCTCGATCCGGCGACGGAAGCTTTGTTCCAGCATCTCAGGGGCCTGCGTGCCACCATCGCCCGCGGCGAAGGCATCGCCGCCTTCATGGTTTTCCCTGATCGCACGCTGATCGAGATGGCCAAGGCCAAGCCCGTCGACCTCTACGCCTTGCGGACGGTGCACGGCGTCGGTGAGCGCAAGCGCGACGCCTATGGCGACCGCTTCGTCACCGCCATCGCGGAATACCTCGCGCACGGCTAGCGCTGGGCCCGAGCATGTCGGGCCGGACACAGCTCCAGCCCCTTGTTGTGCCGTGCTCGTTGTCGTTGAACCGGCATCCACTTCGGCGGGGAGCGCTCTCGACCGGCACAGCCTGATGCGGTTTCGCACTCGTATCGTGCCGGCCAGTTCGTGTAGGCAGCGGATTCGGCGCCCCGCTCGCGCCTGTCTTCCACACAGTCACGGATACCAGCCCCATCGCCTCCGAACCGCCGGCCCCCGACACCTTGCCTCGCCAGGTCTTCTACATGCCGGGTTTCGACCCGCGTGAACCCGAGACCTATTGGGGCCTCTTCCGGCGGGAGAGCCGGCTGACCGCCGTCCGGCGCGGCATGACCATCACCGTGAGCGATCCGGAGCGGTCCGCCGACGGATTGCGTCTCGACTGGCGCGTGGAGGCGGATGGCGCGCCGACGCGCTACACCCTGCTGCGCTGGGACGACATCGTCCGCGCCCGGTTTCCACGTTCGACCCTGCGCCGGCTCGTCGAGGTGCCCGCACTCTGGAGGCGGCTCTTACGGGACGGCTACCCGAAGCGATTCCGTCGCGAGGCGAAGCGCTTCGCCCGCGTGATCATCGGCGTCCACGCGATCTATGCCGCCCTGGTGGTCCTCTCCCTCGTCCTCGCGGCATTGCCGGCTTGGCTCGTACCGGAACAATGGCGACCCTGGAGCCTCGCGGCGATCCCCATTCTCGCCTACGGGATTCATCTCGGCCTGATGGCGGTGACACGGGGCAAGCCGTTCTACGTCGCCCATCTGGTGGACGATACCGCCTTCACCTACGACCATGCCAGCGGCGCCGAGACCCGGATGCGCGCGCGCCTCGACGCCTTCGCGACCGAGATCCAGGCCGCCGAAGGTCATGCCTCCGAGATTGTCGTCATCGGTCATTCCTCGTCGAGCTTTCTCGGCATCGAGGCCCTCGACCGGATCCTCACCCGCGATCCGGATTTCGGCTTGCGCGGCACGCCCGTCTCCTTCGTCAGCATCGGCAGCGTGATCCCCTGGATCACCCTCGATGCGCCGGCCAAAGAGATGCGCGCAGCGCTCTCCCGGGTGGCGGCGGCACCGGCGATTCGCTGGATCGACGTGCGCGCGAAATGGGACTGGCTCTCGGTCCACGATCGGGACGTGCTCACCGCCTCCGGTGTCCCGTCGCTTGCCGGCCACCAGCCGGTGGAGATCCATGTCCGCATCACCGATCTGATCGAGCGCAAGATCATCGCCCGGCGCAAGTGGAACCTGTTCCGCATGCATTTCCAGCTTCTGATGTCGAGCCTGAACCCGGAGGCGTTCGATTACGTCGCCTTCGTCGCCGGGCCGGAGCCTATCCACAGCATCATCGACCGCTGTCGCGGAGCGGGTGTTCTGCCCCCGTCCAAAGCGGCCTGACGGCGCTTTTCCGCGAGAGCGCATGGCCGGACGCCGCGATGACGTGTTGCCAGCACAGGCGCTTACACTCTAGAGCCGACCCAACTAGGTTCACCTCGCGCGACTTCCGTCCATGGGAGGCCGCCCGAGTGGAGCCTGAGCGGTCGAGAGGGCTCGCATGTTCCGCAACGATGTTCCGATCACCCCTGAACTGGTGCGCCAGCATGGACTGACGCCGGACGAGTACGAGCGTTTTCGTGGCCTCATCGACCGCGACCCGACGCTGACCGAACTCGGTATCGTCTCGGCCATGTGGAACGAGCACTGCTCCTACAAGTCCTCCCGCAAGCATCTGCGTGGGCTGCCGACCTCGGCGCCGTGGGTGATTCAGGGGCCGGGCGAGAATGCGGGTATCATCGATATCGGAGACGGTCTGGCCTGCGTCTTCAAGATGGAAAGCCACAACCACCCGAGCTTCATCGAGCCCTACCAGGGCGCGGCGACCGGGGTCGGCGGCATTCTGCGTGACGTGTTCACCATGGGCGCCCGGCCCATCGCGGCGCTGAACGCGCTCCGCTTCGGCTCGCCGGACCATCCCCGGACGCGCCACCTCGTCTCCGGCGTGGTGGCGGGCATCGGCGGCTACGGCAATTCCTTCGGCGTTCCCACCGTGGGCGGCGCCGTCGGCTTCCACCCGCGCTACGACGGCAACATCCTCGTCAATGCCATGGCGGTGGGCCTCGCCCGCACCGATGCGATCTTCTACGCGGCGGCGACGGGCGTCGGGAATCCGATCGTCTATCTCGGCTCGAAGACTGGCCGCGACGGCATCCACGGCGCCAGCATGGCCTCGGCCGAATTCGACGACGCCTCTGAATCGAAGCGGCCCACGGTGCAGGTCGGTGACCCCTTCGCCGAGAAGCTGCTGCTCGAAGCCTGCCTCGAACTGATGGCGACGGGGGCCGTCATCGCGATCCAGGACATGGGTGCGGCCGGCCTCACCTGCTCGGCCGTCGAGATGGGCGCCAAGGGCGATCTCGGCGTGGAGCTCCACATCGAGAAGGTGCCGGCCCGCGAAGAGAATATGAGCGCCTACGAGATGATGCTCTCGGAGAGCCAGGAGCGCATGCTCATGGTGCTCAAGCCCGGTATGGAAGCGGAAGCCGAGGCCATTTTCGTGAAATGGGGCCTCGATTTCGCGATCATCGGGCACACCACCGACACGCTGCGCTTCGTGGTGAAGCATGACGGCGTGACCATGGCCGACCTGCCGATCAAGGAACTCGGTGACGAAGCCCCGCTCTACGACCGCCCTCATATCGCCAACACGCACCAGCCGGTCATCGCCGCTGCCGACGTGCCCGCGCCGATCGGCAATGCCGAGGCCCTGAAGAAGCTGGTCGGCTCCCCCGACCTGTCGTCGAAGCGCTGGGTCTACGAGCAATACGACCACTTCATCGGTGGCAACACCGTGCAGAAGCCCGGTGGCGACGCCGCCATCGTGCGCGTCGAGGACGGCCCCAAGGGACTCGCCCTCACCGCCGACGTCACGCCGCGCTATTGCGAGGCCGATCCGGTCCAGGGCGGTCGGCAGGCCGTGGCGGAAGCCTGGCGCAACATCACGGCGGTGGGCGCCAAGCCTCTCGCCATCACCGACAACCTGAATTTCGGCAACCCGGAGAAGCCGGAAGTGATGGGTCAGCTGGTCGGCTGCCTCAAGGGCATCGGCGAGGCCTGCCTCGCCCTCGACTTCCCCGTCGTCTCCGGCAACGTCTCGCTCTACAACGAGACCAACGGCGTCGGCATCCTGCCGACCCCGACGATCGGCGGCGTCGGCCTCCTCGACGACGTGACGAAGCATGCCACCCTCTCGCTGAAGCGCGATGGCGACATGCTGGTCCTGGTCGGCGCGACGGAGGGCTGGCTCGGCCAGTCGGTCTATCTCTCGGTAGTCTCCGGCCGCGAAGACGGTGCGCCGCCGCCGGTCGACCTCGCGGTCGAGCGACGCAATGGCGATTTCGTCCGCAGCCTCATCGTCTCCGGACTCGTCGACACGGTGCACGACCTGTCAGATGGCGGCCTTGCCGTGGCCTTGGCCGAGATGGCCATCGCCGGTGGCATCGGCGCGACGCTGCCGGAAGCGCCGGCGGGTCTACCTGCGCATGCCTATCTCTTCGGAGAAGACCAGGCCCGCTATCTCCTCAGCGTGGATCCCGAAAACGTGCCGGACCTTCTCTACAGCGCGAACGCGCAAGGCATCCCGGCCGCCGTCATCGGCCTCACCGGGGGGCAGGATTTGACCTTGCCCGCGGGTGAAACCATATCCGTCGCGGATCTCCGTGAGGCGCATGAAGGCTGGCTGCCGACCTACATGGCGACCCGGCCTGCCGCGGTCTGAACGTCACTCGAAAGGGATTAAGTCCGATGCCGATGGATGCGCGCGATATCGAGGCCATGATCCGTGAGGCGCTGCCCGACGCCACGATCGAGATCAAGGACCTAGCCGGCGACGGCGACCACTACGCCGCGACGGTCATCTCCTCGGCCTTCAAGGGCAAGACTCGCGTGGCGCAGCACCAGCTGGTCTACGGGGCGCTCCAGGGGCGGATGGGGGGCGTGCTCCACGCCCTTGCGCTCACGACGGGCGTCCCGCAGGATTAAGGGCGATCAACGAGGCGTCCCCATGGACCAGCCGAGCCTTTACGACGACGGTGCCGTGGCCTGGGCGATGGAACAGGCTGTAGCTCTGCGCGCGCTTGGACAGCGCCCGGAATTATCGAATGTTCTCGATTGGCATAATGTAATCGAGGAGATCGAGAGCGTCGGGCGATCCGAGATCGATCGTGTCGAGAGCGCGCTTTCCCAGGTGCTCATTCACATTTTGAAGCACGTCTCTGCGCCTACGGCTCAATCGACCCGGTCATGGCGCAAGGAGGTCAGCGTTTGGCATGCGTCGGCCGCGCGCAATTACAGGCCCTCGATGCGTCAGCGGATCGACTGGCAACGCTTGTGGAGCATATCGGTAAAGCTCGCCGACGCGTCGCTCAACGTGTTTGGAGAATCCCTGCCCGGCGGCCTCCCGGACATCATGCCTTTCACGCCCGAGGAACTCACCTTGCTCGACTTCGATATGGACCGCGGTCTCGAGCGTCTTGCAGCCGTATTGAAACCGGCGCCCGACCATCACTAGATCAGGCCAGTAACAAGGAACATCGCAATGACCGACGCCAACACCGCCATCAAGACCGAAATCGATTCCCAGGACGTGGTCGTGTTCATGAAGGGCACGCCGCAATTCCCCATGTGCGGCTTCTCCGGCCAGGTCGTGCAGATCCTCAATTACCTGGAAGTGCCGTTCAAGGGCGTGAATGTCCTCGACGACATGGCGATCCGCGACGGCATCAAGGCGTTCTCGAACTGGCCGACAATTCCGCAGATCTACGTGAAGGGCGAGTTCGTCGGCGGATGCGATATCACCCGTGAGATGTTCCAGTCCGGCGAATTGCAGCAGTTCCTGACGGAAAAGGGCATCCCGGTGAAGGCGACCGCAGTCGCCTGACACCAGCGAAGTCCGAATGGAGACGTCGATCAAGGGCGCGAAAGCGCCCTTTTTCGTGTCGAATACCCAGAGGAGGCGACGTCCCGATCTCGACAGGGCGACCTTTCCCAGGATCGTCGCCGTGATCCCCGACGAGTTGCCGAGCTTGCTCGAACCATTGCGGTGACCGTGCCGGATGCTTGAATTCGAGGTCCGAATATAGGTATGCTCAGCGTCGATTCTATTTTATTCGACGTCTTATCAAGTCACGGTCATGTCTAGGATGCCGGAACGTACGGTTCCTGACGCAATGAGCAGAAGAATACTTGTCTTTAATCGTAGATTTCGACCGGATGACGGTTCCGTGTTCACGGCCAGGGGGCGGTCTGCATTGGAGACTTGCCAAAGAAGCGATGGCTTTACTCGGTTAAGATTTTTGAATGGCGAAAACTCTGGGTCGTCGCAGTTAGAGCTCTGATCCGGTGCGCTTTCGCACTGCGAAAACTTCGTGGCAGTGCAAAAGCAAATTAAGCGTAAATAATCAGGGTGATCGGGAACTTGTTGCCGTAATCCCCATTATTCGCTTATACGAGCCCAACGACCCCTGCGAATCCGCACGGCTCAAGGTCCGGTGACCGCAATGCCAGTGTTCGAAGCCAAGAATCTCGACGCCGATCTCGAAGGCCAAGCCCTTTTGGCGGCAATCCTGTTTCCGACCCTGGAAAGCCAGGACCGTGCTCTGACGCATGGTCGGACCCGCATCACGCGCGCTAGCGCGATGGTCCATCCCATGACCATCGAGCCGCGCTTTCCGCATTCCTTGCGTGATCCGGAAATCGAGGTTCAGGTTTCCTGAAGTCGCACCTGCGCGCTCATTTCGTTCCCATCACCACGTCTGGTTCGTGATTAGCCCTTGCTTCGTCACGACGGTCCAGCCACGACCGCGCCGTTCCACCGCATCGACCTTGCCGATACCGGGAATCGTATCGCCCGGGCCGACTTCCACCAGACGATGGCGGCGGTCTTCGATGACGGCAACCCCGTTATAGACCTCCCGCACGGCCCATGTTTCGATCACGGCCGGGGCGGCGACCTTCGGTTTATCCGGGATCGAGCCGGTTTCAGTCGGCTCAGCCTGATGCGGTTTTGCGGCTTGCGGCGCCATCACCAGTGCGGCCGGAGCCGGTGCCACGGCACGCTTTTCGATCTGAGCCGTTAGGGCCGCGATCTTCGCCGTCTGGTCGCGCTCGGTCTGGTCCTGGCGATCGGCGAGGCTCGTGATCTTCGTCACGATGGCCTGTTCCGATTTTCCGATCCGGTCGTTGAGCGTCGCGGAGCGATTCTTCGCTTCGCTGCGAACCGATTCGGTCGCATCCTGCACCTGAGCGAGGACCTTGCCGAGTTTCTCGATGTCGGTCTGCAGACGACCGAGATCCGCGTGGCGGGCATCGAGACGGGATTGGATCTGCGTCAGGGATTCCGAGGAAAGGTCACCGTTCGGGGAGGCAAGGCTCATCGCGCCCGCACCCATGGCGAGGCCGAGAACGAGAGCCGCCGCGGCGACACCGGCGAGAAGCGGATCGATGGCCGGCAGGCGCTTGCGTGCCTCCGGTACCGGCGCCGGCCGCGTCTTGGCGCCGCTCACGGCCTGTTTCAACAGCGCTTCCGGCGACCGATCGGACGCCGCCGCCCCGATGACCTTATCCGCCATGACCCATGCTTCCCGTTTGACTGTGTCAGAAAGCATTAAGGACGTTTGTTTACCGAAAGGTTACCGTCTCGCTGTGGCGAGGTGGCATCGACCCATCGTTAAAGCTGAGCTATCCAGCATGATCGCTCGGGAATGGGGGAGAGGGAGAGGCATGGCGAGGACGATCGGGACCTATGGCCTGCTCTTCGGTATGGTCCTGGCGTCGGCCGCGCCCGCTCTCGCGCTCGAGCCACTCCGCCCCGAGCCCCAGCAAGCGGCGAAACCATGCCCCCGCCACGGCTCCGGCTTCATTCGTATTCCCGGCTCGGACACGTGCATTCGCATTGGTGGTCGGGCGACGACGGGCCTCGCTCTCCGCTCTCGCGAAGACGGTCCCGCCTCGCGGCCGATCACCGGCGGCCGACTGGCCGTCGATACGCGCGTGGACACGGATTACGGTCCGGTCCGCACCTATGTGAGGATCGACGCGGGCGGGCGTTGAGCCGTCAGAGGCTGCGGGACAGAACCAGCGGCTGGCTCCGGGCAGCCGCGCCCCTGCCGTAGGGCGAGGGCGGCTGCGAGGGACGGCCGTAGACGGTCGCCGTCCTCGACCGGCTCATATCCTCGGCCAGGGACTTGACCAGGCTCTCCGACACCGTGCGCGCCGTCGCCAGGACGATCTGGCTGGTCTCGACCACCTGAGCGAAGCGCTGGTGCACGGATTTAAGTCCCTCGATCGAGTCCGGGGCAAAGCGCGCCAGCGCGATGGCATTGGCCTTCGCGACTTCGAGACCCTGCATATAGGACGCACCGAGAGCGGTCTTCCGCTCCGTGTCCGACAGCCCCTGGCGCAGCCGACCGGCCCTTACGTGGCTACCCTCTTCGACGAGGATGGCCTCCAGCGACTGCATCGTCTCCATGATATGGGCGATCAGCGCGTCCGCGCCGGCCTTGTCGACGATCCGTAGCGTTCTGGTCTCAGATCCGGGGTGCATTGCCGGCCTCCTGCATCTTGATCATCTCACGGTAAACCTGATCGGCAATGCCGATTCCGCCGCTCTTCACCATCTGGCCCGCATATTCTTTGGTCAGCATCGAGCGGTAGACCGCTCCGCCGGTGCCATTATCGCCTAGCGGACCGTCGGTTCCCTCCGAGGTGGTGAGTCGCTCCAGGGTCTGTTCCAGGAACATCGTCTCGAACTCGTTGGACGCTTTCCGGGCCTTGACCTCCGCCGGGGTTTTGGCGGCCGTCGCCGACAGTCTGGCAGTCGCTGACGTCGATGCGGATTTGGCGCTTTCCTTGACCGCGTCTTCCTTCAGGCCGTTGCCGACGGTCTTGGCGATGTCGCCGATGAGCGCGCGGCCGACGCCAATGGCGGCCTTGGCGGCGAGGGGGGCGAACAGCATGGTCAGCGCCTCTTGGGTGGGAGGAAGGAAAGGGGTTTCATCACATCACCTCGATATCGGCCTGGAGGGCGCCGGCGGCCTTGATGGCCTGGAGGATCGAGATCAGGTCGCGGGGGCCGACCCCCAGCGCGTTGAGGCCATCCACCAGCTCGCGCAGGGTGACGCCTTCCTTGACCATGGCGAGCTTGTTGCCGTCGCCGGTATCGACCTTGACCCCCGTGCGAGGCACGACGGTGGTGGTGCCGTTCGAGAGGGGTGCGGGCTGGCTCACCTGCGGTTGCTCGGTGATGGTGACGGTGAGGTTGCCCTGCGCGATGGCGACGGTGGAGACGCGCACGTCGCGGCCCATCACGATGATGCCCGAGCGCTCGTCGACGACGACCCGCGCCGTCTGGTCGGGCTCGATCTTCAGCTGCTCGATCTCGGTGACGAGGCGGATCATGTTGCCGTTGTATTTGGCGGGAATCTGCAGGGTCACGGTGGCCGGATCGGTGGGCTCGGCGGTGTCGGCGCCCATGAAGTCGTTGATCGCGGCCGCGATCCGCTTCGAGGTGGTGAAGTCCGGGTTGCGCAGAGACAGGCGCAGGGAGCGCATGTCGTTCATCTTGAACGCCGTCTCGCGCTCGATCATCGCCCCGTTGGGGACGCGCCCATTGGTGGGAACGCCGCGGGTGATCTTCGCGGCATCGCCTTCGGCCGAGAAGCCCGCAATGGCCACCGATCCCTGCGCCAGCGCATAGACCTCGCCATCGGCACCGAGCAGAGGCGTGACCAGGAGCGTGCCGCCTTGGAGCGACTTGGCGTCGCCCAGCGACGACACCGTGATGTCGATGCGGTTTCCCTGCGTGGCGAAGGGCGGCAGGCTCGCCGTGACCATCACGGCCGCGAGGTTCTGGGTGCGCATGGTGGCGCCCCGCGTGTTCACGCCGAGGCGTTCCAGCATCGCCTGAAGCGATTGCCGGGTGAACGGGATGTTGTTGAGCGTGTCGCCGGTACCGTTGAGACCGACGACAATGCCATAGCCGACCAGCTGGTTCTGTCGGACTCCCTCAATGCTCGCGAGATCCTTCACGCGTGACAGGGCGGAAGCCTGCCCGTTCATGGCGAAGACCAGCGTCAGCAGCGCGGCTGCGCAGGCAAGGAGAGCGGAACGTTTGGGCCGGGCGATCGCGAGTGGCATGAGTCGCTTTGCTGGTCGACGGAGTATGTCGGTCAAGTCGGACATACCGGTATGTCTGCCAGGACCGTGCCAACAGATCTGGTCTTATAAGTGACTGATAATAATTGATTTTCTTGATTCACACTGGTGGTGTCGAGGCATGGAAGGGGCGGCCTTCCCTGCCGACCCGGCAGGTTCTGCCGGCTTGTTTACCGATGATTAACCATCGAGGGCGGAATCTGCTGGGCGGAACGATCGTCGTGCCGATGCGCGAAACGACGCCCTGATTTTCGGAGACGGCCCATGCGCGTCGATAACCGCCTCGTCTCGCAGGCTTCGGCCGCTGCCTCGCCGACCATTCGCAAGGCGGATGCGTCGCCATCCTTCATGCTGGGCCATGATACCGCGGCGACTTCCACCGCCGCCTCCACCGCATCGACCACGTCTCTGGCGGGGCTCGACGTGATCCTGACCCTTCAGGGCCAGGACGAGCAGCCCGGCGAGCGTCGCCGTCGTTTCGCCAGGCGCGGCCATGACCTTCTGGACGGTCTCGACCGGCTCAAGGCGTCGCTGGTGATGGGGCGGGTGTCGACACGTGAACTTCAGTCCATCGCGAGCCGTCTCTCGGAACGTGCGGGAACGAGCGGTGATCCGCGACTGGATGGGCTCATCGCCGATATCGAGCTGCGTGCGGCGGTGGAACTCGCCAAACTGCAATCGGCGCAGGACAGCTGAGGGGCTACGAGCGCTCGACGACGCGCCCTCCGATCAGCTTTCCATCATCTCGCGGATGCGCCCAGCCAGGATCTCCACGGGGAACGGCTTGGTGATCATCTGCATGCCCGGATCGAGCTGGCCGTTGCCGAAGATGGCGTTCTCGGCATACCCCGTGATGAACAGCACCTTGAGGCCGGGCCGGGTTTCACGCGCCTGATCGGCGAGTTGGCGACCGTTGAGGCCGGGGAGGCCGACATCGGTCACGAGCAGGTCGACGCGCTCCTGGGTCGTGAGAATCCTGAGGCCGGACAAACCGTCGGCGGCGGAGATCGCACGGTAGCCGAGGTCTTCCAGCACATCGACGATGAGGTCCCGGACCACAGTCTCGTCCTCAACCACCAGAACCGTTTCCCCGGCGCCGAGGCGAGCAAGTTCCGCGACGGCGCCGACCGCGTCCACCTCCACGACCGCTTCGATGGAGCGGGGCAGGTAGAGCTTCACTGCCGTGCCGCTCCCCACTTGGGAATCGATCTTGGCATGCCCGTCGGATTGTCGGGCGAAGCCGTAGATCATCGACAGGCCGAGGCCGGTCCCCTGCCCCAGGGGCTTCGTCGTGAAGAACGGATCGAAAGCACGGGCGATGACATCGGCCGGCATGCCGGTGCCGGTATCCGACACGACGATGCAGACATATGGGCCCGGCTCCACCCCCGGATGCAGGCGGGCATAGGCTCGGTCGAGTTCGGTGTTGCTGGTCTCGATGCGGAGCCGGCCGCCATCCGGCATCGCATCGCGGGCGTTAATCGCCAGATTGAGGATGGCGTTCTCGAGCTGGTGCGGATCGCACAAGGTCGGCCAGAGCCCCTTCCCCATGGCGATGTCGAGAGCGATCGTCTCGCCCATCGTCCGGCGCAGGAGATCTTCGAGCGACGCGATGAGCGCGTTGGCATCCACCAGTTTCGGATCGAGCGGCTGGCGCCTTGCGAAGGCGAGAAGCCGGTGGGTCAGTGCGGCTGCCCGGTTGGCCGAGGACATCGCCGCCTTGGCGTAGCGCTCGATATTCTCCATCCGCCCCTGCGACAGGCGGGTCTGCATCAGGTCGAGGGAGCCGACGATCCCGGTCAGGAGGTTGTTGAAATCGTGGGCGATGCCCCCGGTGAGCTGGCCCACGGCCTCCATCTTCTGGGCTTGGCGCAGGGCATCCTCGGCGAGTTCCAGGGCGGCGGCCTGTTCGCGCTCCGCCGTGGTGTTGCGCCCGCTGGCATAGATCCGCCCGTCCTCGAACGCGCCCGTCCAGGCGAACCAGCGATAGCTGCCGTCGGCATGGCGCAGGCGGAGGTCGAAAGGAGCGGTGAGCGGTTCGGTGACGATGGCCGAGAAGGTCGAGCAGACGGCGTCGCGGTCATCGGGATGGGCGAGTTCCGCGAAGGACCGTCCGGTAAGGGCGTCGGAAGTCCAGCCGAGAAGCGTCGTCCACGCCGTGTTCACCGCCGCGATCCGGCAGTCGGCTTCGGTGACCATCAACAGGTCCTGTGACAGGCGCCAAGCCCGGTCGCGCTCCTCGGTCCGTTCCTGCACCTCCTTCGTGCGGGCCTGGACCTGCTGCTCCAGCGTCTCGTTGAGGCGCCTCAGGGCATCCTCGGCCTGGGCCCGGTCGGTGACGTCGTGACCCTCGGCGAAGATGCCGCTGACCGTTCCGTCGGCTTCCGTGATCGGCTGGTAGACGAGGTTGACGACGCGCTGTTCGAGGCCGCCCTCCCGTCCGAACTGAACCGTCACGGTCATGTTACGCCCGATGAAGGGCCTACCCGTCGCATAGACCTCGTCGAGGAGCTCGAAGAAGCCCTGGCCCTCGACCTCGGGCAACGCCTCACGGACGGCGATCCCGATGATGTCGCGATGGCCGATGAGCTGGAGATAGGCCTCGTTTGTATACTCGAAAACGTGCGTCGGGCCGCTCAGGACACACATGAAGCCGGGCGCGTCCTTGAACAGAGACCGCATGCGGTCGCGCTCGGCCGTCCGCTGCCGCACTTCGGAAAGAAGGGCGTCGTTGGCCTGCCTCAGGGCTTCGGCCGCCTCCTGCCGCATGCGGACGGCTTCGGCCAGGACGGCGTTGCGCCGCCGCTCGGCCTCGTAGGCGGAAACGCTGGCGAGGCTCGACGAGATCTGGCCGGCGAGAAGCTTGAGGAAGCTGAGATAATCCGCGTCGAAGGGCCGGTGCGGATTGAGGCCGACCGTGACGATGCCCAGCGGTGCGCTTCCACCCTGTCCGACGAGGGGCAGCGTCACTGCTCTCGCCGGCGGCCCCGACCAATCGCCCGTGGGCCAGTTCTGCGCCTGATCGAGATCGATGAGCGTCTCGCCTTGGGTGCCGCCGAACCATTCGGCGAGGGGGCCCGCAGGATCGATCACACCCGGCAATGCGGGATGGTCCCGGGATATTCCGGTGGTGGAGGCGAGATGGGCGAGGTTGCTCCCTTCGAAGAGATGGATGGCGCTGAAGGGAAGATCTCGGCGCGCCGCGCCTAAACTGGTCTCGACCGCACTGAGAACGTCGGGGCGGGATTCCGCACGCGCGAGACTCTCTCCCAGAAGGCGCAGGATACCGAGCCGGCGCTCGCTGATGACCCGGTCGGTCTCTTCGCTGACCGCGCAGAACAGGCCGCCCACCGATCCGTCGTCGTCGATGACGGGGCTGTAGGAGAAGGTGTGATAGGTCTCCTCGGGATAGCCGTTGCGCTCCAGAAGAAGCAGCAACCCACGGTCCCAGGTCGCTTCGCCGTGATCGTAGACGCTGCGGATACGTTCCTCGATATCGTCCCAGATCTCGGCCCAGAGGATCCGGGTGGGTTTGGCCAGGGAATCCGGGTGCTTGAGGCCGAGGGTCGGGCGGTAGGCATCGTTGTAGAAGAAGGCGATGTCCGGCCCCCAGCCGAGCCACATCTCGAATCTCGAGGTCAGCAGGATCCGCAAGGCGACCTTCAGCGCCTCCGGCCAGCCTTCCGGCGAGCCGAGAGGGGTCAGTGACCAGTCCTTGGCCCGCATCAGGGCCGCCATCTCGCTGCCGCCTACGAAGATCTCCGAATGTTCTTTGATCGGCTTCGGCAAAGATCGGCTTTCCGGCACTCTCAGGGCCTCGGTTGCACGCTTACGGCGAGATCGAGCCGTCGGTCACCGGACCAGCGCGAACGAGACAGGTATAGGTCACGACGGTCCAGTCGCATACCTGCGGGACTGCTCCGGCGACAGCCATTCGCGCAACCTGTCCGACTGCGTACGGTCTCGATTGCCACAGCTATGGGCCAATCTGACGCGCCGTGACCCGACCCCAATAATCCTCGGCGACCGGGTGGAACCGCCACCGACGGCCCCCCGCCGGGAGGATGCACCCGTTGCGTGTTTGTCGCATGGTATACGCATCATGAAATCAGATGAGGTTCGGGACGTCGGGTGCGTTGTAGTGTGGGGCGCCCTCAAGTATAGGCACGCGAAACATCGCCGCGTACCGGCTGTGACGGACTTGCGAAGGGGCGAGGATGGCGACAGTCAAGATCGAAGACGGGTATGTTCCGTCTGAGAACGAGCCGTTCATGAACGATCGGCAGCGTGAGTATTTCCGCCGCAAGCTGGTGGGTTGGAAGGCCGATATCCTGCGCGAGGCGCAGGATACACTCGTCGCACTTCAGACCGAGAACGAGAACCATCCCGATCTCGCCGATCGCGCGTCGTCCGAAACCGATAGGGCCATCGAGTTGCGGGCGCGGGATCGGCAGCGCAAGCTCACCGGCAAGATCGACGCGGCGCTCGCCCGTCTCGAGGACGGAAGCTACGGATTTTGCGAGGAAACCGGCGAGCCGATCTCGTTGAAGCGGCTCGATGCCCGGCCCATCGCCACCCTGTCCCTGGAAGCGCAGGAGCGCCACGAGCGGCGCGAGCGCGTCTATCGGGACGAGTAGCACCAACCTCACGTCATCTGCCGGCTCTGTCGGGGATGGCATCGGAGTTCAAGCATTGCGGATACCGGAGCCCGAGCTTTCGATCCGATGATCGGGGCCCGATATCCGGCGTAAGCTTGGCAGGGCATTGATTTTCTGCGCCGGAACCTTCGCGCTCATCTCGTGATTACTGATACGACTTCGCGTCGATCAAGGATCCCGAAATGGACAATGAAGTTCTGATCCTGGTGCTTGCGCTCGCCACCTTCGCTCTCGTGATCGGGGTCGCGATGTGGCAGCGCCGCCGTGTCGCCGCGCTCAAGAAAGATCCCGAACGCTCCGCCTTCGTCGACAATCACGGCACCGCGCCGCGCCCGAACCGGCCCGGCACCGACCATTGACCGGCCTCTTCCGGCTTAGAACGGAAGCAGGATGTCGACGAGTTGCTGGCCGTAACGGGGCTGCTGCACATCGGTGATCTGACCGCGACCGCCATAGGCGATGCGGGCCTGGGCGATCTTCGAGGAATCGATCGTGTTGTCGGATTCGATGTCCTCCGGCCGGACCACGCCGGCGACGATGAGTTCGCGCACCTCGAAATTGATGCGGATTTCCTGCTTGCCCTCCACGACGAGGTTGCCGTTGGGCAGGACCTGGTTGACGATCGCCGCGATGTTGGTCGTCACCGTCTCGTTGCGCTGGACCGACCCCGAACCGTCGCTCGATGAGGTCGATGTCCCGGCGATCAGCTTGTCCGGGCTGATCCCGGCGGCGGCGACGGCGGCGCTGCTCTCCAGGCCGAAAGCGTTGGGAAGGCCCATTCCTTCCGCATTGGAGCGGGAGCGCTTCGTCTCGTTGTTCAGGTTGGCGCGGTCGGTGACGTTCACCTTGATCGTCACGAGATCGCCGATCCGGGCGGCGCGCTGATCCTTGAAGAAGGCGCGCGATCCCGTCCGCCACAGGGAGTTCGGTGCGTAGGAGACCGGCTGGACGTCCGGCATCGGCAGGCGCACCGGGCGGTAGCCCGGCTGCGAAGTCGGGTCCTCGATGGCCGAGAGCGTAGGCGTGGCGCCGACCTGCGACAGCCGATCGGCCGTATTGCAAGCGCCAAGGCCCGACGAAACCAGCACGGCAGCGGCAAGCGAGAGCGGCTTGAAGGTGAGGCGGGTGGTGCGGTTGGTCATGGGAGCCAGCTTTTTTCCTAGAGGCGATCGGGTGGGATCAGCGGGCGGCGTCGAACGCCGCGCTGGCCTGGCGGCCGAGGCTGGCGGGCGAGCTGACCGAGACGCGGCCGGGGCCGATCACGGTGGCGGCGAGGGATTTCTTGGAGACGGGATTGGTGACGGTGATCGCGGCACCGAGGCGGCCGTTCTCGTTGGCCTGGCCGCGCAGGGAGAGGTTGAGGCCGGGGGCATCGAACACGATGGTCACGGCCTCGCCACGCTGGACCATATCCGCCGGTGCGACGTCGCCGGATCGGAGAATGGAGCCGGCACTCAGGCTGCGCTGTGCGACCTGGCCGATGGAGACGACCGACCCGGCCTGGGCGTCGGGGGGCGTCGCCTCCCGGGGGCGGCGCTCGATGGTGACGTCGGCGGCGCTCACCGTGTCGCCGCGATTGAGCGTGCGAGAGAGAATCTGGACCTCGCGGATTTCCTGCACGAGTCCGGCGACGCGCAGGGATGCCTGACGCTCACCCAGGGTGATGAGGGCAGCGACCCGCTTCAGGCGCGGATCGTAGGTGACGTCGAGGGCCGTCGCCTGTCCGTCGAGATCGAGGGGGGCGAGGAGAACGGTGTTCTCTCCATCGATGCGGATCGCGAGGTTGCGCGGATCGAGCCCGTAGGACGTCTCCAGCACGCGCTTGATCGCGGCCTCGATCTCGGTCGGGCCCACGCGCCGAGCCGCGCGCTGGACCGAGACCTGAGCCCGCCCGCCCGTCTCGATCTCGCCGAGCCCGAGGGGCGCGATCGCGTCGGCGATGCGGCGAGCCTGGATCGTGCCGGACGCCCCGAGCGCCGGCGCGCGGAACAGAGCGCGCTGAGCGAGATCCGCCGGCGCACCTTCCACGAGGTCACCGAGGGTCAGGATGTCGCCGCGTGCCGTGACGTCGCCGCGGAGGCGGAGCCGCTGGCCGTTGTTCTCCGCGAGAACCTGCACGGTCATGAAGCAGAGGGCCGCCAGGGCGAAGAGGGCGCGCACCACGATGCCGGGGGTGAGCGTGGCGGCGCGCCGTGACTCGGCGGCGGGGATCTGTCTCAGGGCGTACATGGCATGACGCTTTCGGAGGCGGGGTAAAATGGAAGGACGAGGCCGGGACGTCAGGGGAGTGAGGCGCCCGCACCGTCAGGCGCGGAACATCTGCGACGTTGTCGAGAGCATCTGGTCGGCCGCCGTGACGACCTTCGAGTTCATCTCGTAGGCGCGCTGCGCGGCGATCAGGGACGAGATCTCGTTGACGGCGTTCACGTTCGCCTCTTCGAGGTAGCTCTGCTGCAGGTTGCCGAAGCCCTCGGCGCCCGGCAGGCCGTTGATGGGGGGGCCGGAGGCGGCGGTCTCGACGAACAGGTTGTCGCCGATGGATTCGAGACCGACCTTGTTGACGAAGCGGGAGAGCTGGAACTGGCCGAGATTCTGCGGCGCGGTCTGACCCGGCACCGTGGCCTGGATCGAACCTTGCGCGCTGATCGTCACGCTGGTCGCATTGTTGGGGACGGTGATGCCCGGATCGACGAGGTAGCCGTCGCGGGTCACCAGCTGTCCCTGTGCGGAGAGATCGAACGAGCCGTCGCGGGTGAAGGCGATGCGGCCATCGGGCATCGTGACCCGGAACAGACCCTCGCCGCGGATGGCGACGTCGTATTCCTTCTCCGTGGATGCCAGCGGACCCTGCGACATCGTCCGGGCGGTGGAGGTCGTCTTCACGCCCGAGCCGATAGCGAGGCCGGCGGGAAGCTGGGTATTCTGGTCCGAGGTCGACGAACCGGCCCGGCGTAGGTTCTGGTAGAGCAGATCCTGGAAATGGGCGGTCTGGCGCTTGTAGCCGGTGGTCCGCAGGTTCGCGATGTTGTTCGAGATGACCTGGACGTTGAGTTCCTGGGCCGCCATGCCGGTGGCGGCAGCGTAGAGGGCGCGCATCGCCTGGGTTCCTTACGCGACGTCGGCGAGGCGGCGGATCGCCGTGCCCCGCAATTCGTCCAGGCGCGAGATCACGCCCGAGACCATGGTGTAGGTGCGGTTCACGTCCATCAGCCGGGTCATCTCGATGACGGGCTTGACGTTGGAGCGTTCGAGGGCACCCGATTCGAGGCGGCCGTTCACACCGGCGGCCACCGGGGCCGCCTGGGACGAGTAGAGGTTGGCGCCTTCGTTGGTGAGGGCCTGCGGGTTGGGGAAGGTCACCATCCGCACGCGACCACGGATGCCGAGATTGGTGGAGACCGTTCCGTCCGGACCGATGGCGATGCCGGTTTCCTGGGGGTTGATCTGGATCGGCCCACCCTCGCCCTGGACGGCATAGCCGTCGCTGGTGACGAGGTTGCCCTGAGGGTCGGTCTCGAACGCACCGTTGCGGGTGTAGCGGTCTCCGGTCGGAGTGCGGACCACGAGGAACGCCTCGCCGCGCACGGCCACGTGCAGAGGATTGCCGGTCTGCTCGATCGGCCCCTGGGCGAGGTCGAGGGCCGTGCCCTGGTCGATGACGTAGGAGACGCGCCGATCCTGCCGCTGGAACGAGTCGGCGCTCGCGACCGGCATCAGGTATTCCTGGAACCGTGAGCTGCGGCCCTTGAAGCCCGTGGTGGAGACGTTCGCCATGTTGTTGGCGATCACGTCGAGTTCACGCTGCAGGGCGACCTGACTGGAGACTCCGACAAACAGCGCGTTCTGCATGGATCGAAAGGCCTTGGGCTGCGGCGACGTTAATCATGTCCGCACGGCCCGTGCCATCCGCCGAAAAATGACTTTGATGAACAGTTTCAGACGCTTGGTGCGAGTCCGGCTTGCTCCCGTTCGCTGATCTTCCTCTCCCCACGGCAAGAACCGCCCGGCAGAATTTGCCTCCTTAACGAGGTGTTAACCGTAGCCACAGATATATCCCTCCAAGGGGTCGCGGGCACACATCGCCGAACGCACCCTGAGACGAGATCCGAAGGGGGCGCGCCATGGCCAAGAAGCCGACGAAGACCCCTTCCGCCGACGGGGAAGACGCCGAAGGCGAAGCCCCGAAGGGTGGAAAGAAGAAGATCATCATCATCGGTGCGGCCGTGCTGCTGCTGGCCGGCGGTGGTGGTGGATATTTTATGATGAAGAAGAAGGGCGGCGACGATCACGCCGCCGTCGAGGTGAAGAAGCCCCTCGTCTTCCTCGACGTGCGCGAGATGACGATCAACCTCGCCAACGACCCCGGCCAGGAAAAGCCGCGCGTGGCCAAGGTCAAGGTGTCCCTCGAACTGAAGGACGCCAAGGTAGAGAATGAGGTCAAGCCGCTGATGCCGCGCATCGAGGACACGTTCCAAGTCTACATGCGTGAGCTGCGCGCCAGCGATCTCGCCGGCTCGGCTGGCCTCTACCGGCTCCGCGAGGAATTGCTGCGGCGCGTCAATGTCGCGATCCATCCGGCACGGGCCGAGGCCGTGCTCTTCAAGGACGTGATCGTCCAGTAATTCCCCTCAACCGGTATCGAGACGGTCATGGCAGGTCCCGAAGACGAGCTCGAAGAGGACGATTGGGCAGCCGCCCTGATCGCGCAGAATGCCGAAGGCGGTGAAACCTCGCTCGCCGACGAGTGGGGCGCCGCTCTCGCCGAGCAGGGCACGAGCACGCATGCCAGCGACGTCGCCGCCGAATGGGCGACGATGATCGAGGACGGGGAGACCGACAATCTCCCCGAACTCGCCGGCAACGACCGCATCCTCAACCAGGATGAGATCGACGGCGTCCTCGGCTTCTCCTTGCGCGAATTGTCGGCATCGGGTGCCGGCGGTGTCCGCGCCATCGTGGATTCTGGCGTCGTCCAGTACGAACGCCTGCCGATGCTGGAAATCGTCTTCGACCGGATGATCCGGTTGTTGTCGACCAGCCTGCGCAACTTCTTCCAGGACAACGTCGAGGTGACCCTCGACAACATCACCTCTGTCCGCTTCGGCGATTATCTCAACGCCATTCCGCTGCCGACACTGCTCGGGGTCTTCCGGGCCGATGCCTGGGAGAATTCCGGCCTCGTCACGGTGGAATCGAACCTCGCCTACTCGACCCTCGACCTGCTGCTGGGCGGCAAGCGCGGCGGCTCGGCGACCCGGCTCGACGGGCGTCCGTTCACGACCATCGAGATGCAGCTGGTGCGGCGCCTCGTGGAGATCATCCTCAGCGATCTCGAACTCTCGTTCCAGCCCCTCTCCCCGGTGCGCTTCGGCATCGACCGGATCGAGACCAACCCGCGCTTCGCCACGATCACCCGGCCGGCCAACGCCGCCATCTTGATCACCCTGAAGCTCGACATGGACGGCCGCGGCGGCCAGCTCCAGATCCTGTTCCCCTACGCCACGATCGAGCCCATCCGTGAACTGCTCATGCAGAGCTTCATGGGCGAGAAGCTCGGCCGCGATCATGTCTGGGAGAGCCACCTCGCCACCGAGATCTGGCAGGCCGACGCGACGATGGATGCGGTCCTCCACGAGATGATGCTGCCGCTGAAGAAGGTGCTGTCGCTCAAGGTCGGCGACACGCTGATGTTCGATACCAAGCCCACGGACCTGATCTCCGTGCGCTGTGGCGACTGGGCCCTGACGCAGGGGCGCATCGGCCGGGTCGACGACAACATCTCGGTGCAACTCACGCGGCCGCTGCGGCGCTCGCGCACCACGTTCCAGGCCTTCGAGGCTTCTATCAACAACCGCAACGACGGGTGACCGCGCCATGAGCCTCCTCGTCACCCTCGCCGCCGATATCCTCGTTGCCGTGCTGCTCGTCGCCAGCATCGTTTCTTCGGTGAGCCTGAGCCGGCGCATCACCCGGATGAAGGCCGATGAAGCGGCCCTGCGCCAGACGATCGGCGATCTCGTCGTGGCGAGTTCCACCGCCGAGCGGGCGATCATCGGCTTGCGCGCCACCCTCGACGAATGCGACCGCACCCTGGCCGACCGTCTCGGCACGGCGGAGCGCTATGCCGCCGATCTCTCTGCCCATGTCCAGGCCGGCCAGACCGTGATCGCCCGCATCTCGGCCATCGTCGCGCATTCCCAGCCGTCGCAGTTAGCCGCGGTGCCGCCCGTCGAAATCCGCCCCACCGACATCCGCCCGACGGAGCTCCGCGCCAGCCGGACCCAGCCCGAGCAGGCGCCGGTCGCGGCATCGAGCCCTAACGGCGAGCGTCTCGGAGCCGCCGCCGCCGCCGCGCTCGCCATGTCCGAGCGCGCCCTTGGACGCCTGCGGAGCCGCGCCGCATGAAGAAGTCCGGCTTCCTCGTCCGCGCGGGGCAGAACCACCTCGGAAAGCTGCGGCCGGGCCGTAAAGGTCCCGGCCAGGTTCGGCCCTACAAGCTGCGCCTCATCGATGCCGTGACGATGGCGGCCGTCGGACTGCTCGTGCTCAAGCTCGGCGCCATCGTGGTCGACGACATGGGGCCGAGCGCGGCCTCGGCGGGCGGGCAATTGCCGGACTTCGCCAGGGTCCTCGCCAAGGCGCGGACCAATTACGAACTGGCCGACCCGCAGACCACGGGTTCGGTGACACCGAAAGAGCCGGAGAAGCCGGCGGCCGAGCCGGAGCCGCCTGCTCCACGGCCACCGCCGCCCGCGGAGCCGATGCCGGCCAGCGAGCGCGCCATCCTCGAAAAATTGTCTGCTCGGCGCGACGCGCTCAAGCAGCGTGACGAGACCCTGAGCCTGCGTGAGCAGATGCTCGGCACCGCCGAACGCAAGCTCGAAGAGGGCGTGAAGGATCTCAAACGCAACGAAGAGAGGCCCGATGGGGCCGGCGCCCAACAGGCCGAGGCCGAGAGGGCGGCCCTGAAGAACATCGTCACGATGTACGAGACGATGAAGCCGAAGGATGCCGCCCGCGTCTTCGACCGTCTTGCCCTCGACGTGCTGGTGCCCATCGTCCTGGCGATGAACCCGCGTAAGATGGCCGACGTCCTGGCCCTGATGCAATCGGAGCCCGCCGAGAAGCTGACCGTGGCCCTGGCCAACCGCGCGCGTGGCCAGACACCGACGCAGCAGCCCGTCGTCATGGGCCTTGGCCCCAACGAATTGCCGGCCATCGACCAGGGCACCGGCCAGGACAAGCGGCGTTGAACCCGGCGGGTAGATCAGGCAAGGCGAACGGGTCGGATTGCCGGTGGGCGATAAATCGCGATGCCAACCGGTGCATTGCGCTCGGAGGCAGGGAGGGCTAGGCGGCAGGCGTGACTTCGTTCGAACGCCGGATGCCCGCTTGATGCGTTGGAGACATGTTTTACCCCTGGTCGGCGTGATCTCGCTTGCCGCGATCGGGGATGCCTGGAACGCCGCTTACGCCCAGGAGGCCGCGCCGGAGCAGGACACACCGGCCGCCGAGTCGTCGCCGAAGCCCAAACCCAAACCGAAACCCAAGCCCGCACTGAAACCGGCCGCTGCCGCCACAGCCGCGCCTGCGCCCACCGCCCCCGCCAAGGCGACGTGGCCGGAAGGAGCCAGCGCGCTGAGCGAGAGCTACGGCGATTGGAGCATCAATTGCTCCCGCGAGAATCAGGCGACGATCTGCTCGGTGGTCCAGGCCCAGGGATCGAAGCGCGACAATCGCCGCGAATTCGCCATCGAGCTCAAGCCGCCGGCGAACGACCGCACCGATGGACTGATCCTGATGCCGTTCGGGTTCCAGATCGAGGCAGGGTTGAGCTTCAAGATCGACGAGGCGGTCCTCGGCAAGGGCGCCCCCTATTACACCTGCAGTTCCGAAGGGTGCCTCGTCCCGGTGAGCCTGCCCACCCTCGCCACCGATACGATGAAGACCGCGAAGAACCTGCTCATTCTCGCACCGAAGCAGGACGCCACCGAACCCACGACGATCACCGTGCCGCTCAACGGCTTCGGTGCCGCCCTCGCCCGGGCCAGCGCGCTCTCGCACTGACGGCAAACAGTCAGGCGATGCGACAGATAGGTAGGAAAACGCCACCCATGAAGCAGATCTTGCTCGCCTCGCTCCTGTTCGGAAGCCTGACGCTCCCGCTCGCCGCACAGCCTGCTCCGGACGCGCCAGCGCCTCCAGACACCAAGGAGGAACGCCAGAAGAACACCGCCGCCAAGCTCGCTGGGCTGTTGCAGTTCGTCTCGGCGTCCTGCCCCGAAGCGAAACCGAATTACGAGACCTTCAAGACGGTGGTGCGGAGCCTCGGTCTCGAGCCCGATGCCTTGGCGGGCGGCGAACTCATTCTGCGCGTGAAGGCCTATGCCGACGTCTATTCGCGGGACGTTCCGGCCAACTGCGCCAAGGCGCTGGAGAATTTCGGCGCGAACGGCAAAACCCTTCCGGGCCTCGTCGTGAAGCAGTGACCGGATCAGGTATCCGCCCGATCCGTTTGTACAGACTGTCTATCCGGGACAGTCGTCGGTCCCGGATGGGTCGAAGTTCGGTCGTCGGCATACGTGTCAGGGTTTGGACGTCGCTTTGATCGACGCATCCGGGCAGTTCGGCAGGATTGCCTTGCCGACCTTGTTGTCCGGATCGCAGGCGGGAACGGCGGGGGCTCCGCCGTTCTCGACCCTTTCCGTGCGAAGCGATTCGAAATTCCATACGCCGACCCAGATCACCGCCAGGATCGCAGCCAGACCCAGCAGCACCATGGGCATGAGGCGACGCATCAGCGAGGCGCCGTCTGCTGGACGGGCGCGGTATGTGCCGTGTCTCCGTTTCGGACGAACGCATATAGAATTCCTGCCGCAAGTAGGGCGAAGACGGCGATCAGAACGGGAAAGTAGCGGTGCATCGGTGTTCCTGAGGACGAAATGTGAGAGTAATTGGCCCGGCGGGAGACGGGCGGCGCTGTAAGGGTTCGGCCCGATGGGCTAGGAGCTTGCCACCAGGGCTACGCCTCCGATCATCAGTAGGCCGCCGACGATGCGCCACAGGGTCGCCGGATGGCGTTCGAAGCCGACCCATCCGAAATGATCGAGCATGATCGAAGCGACGACGCCCGCCGTCACGAGCATGCCGAGGAAGGGAGCCGCCCCGATCTGACGCGCCACCATAAGCTGCGCGACAACGATGCCGCCGCCCAGCACTCCGCCGAACCATGCCCACCACGGGGCCTCGAGGACCTGAGCCGTGGTCGGCAGCGTGAGCTTGCCCGATGCAAGCCCTACGAGAAGCACGCAAGTGGCCGTTCCCGCTGCCACGACGAGGCCCGCACTCAGCGAGCCGCCGAAGCTTTTCGCCAATGCACCGTTCTGTCCCGCCTGCACAGCGTTCGCGACGCCGGCGAGCAGTACGAGGCCGTACAGATACCACATCGGTTGCCGAACCCATCGATAGCCTGCGTCATCTAGGGCGGTAACGCGCCGGGGAGGTGCGACATCTGCGCAGCCGCCGTCTTTCCGGGATGATTCCGGTGCCGTGAAGCGTCTAACCCATACCCTCGGCCCCGAGGGGGATATGACGACTTCGCCCCGTCCGGCCTATGCCGGGCGGGGCTTTTACTATCGCGATCTCCATTGTCCAGTATGGATATTTCCGGTCGCTCCCGCGTTACCTCCGGGCATTCGCAGGAGCACCTATGAAGACCTTAGCCATCACATTTTGTGCGCTCGCCGTTTCCTCTCTCGCGCTCGCCCAGATGACGACGTCCGCCGATGCGCGCTCGCGCTACTCGAAGCGCGGGCTCGGCACCCCCAGCATGTCGAACAATACTGGTGGCCGCAGCGGTCGCGACAGCTCGGCGGCGGGCGGCAATTCCAGCCAGCCCTCACGTCGGTCCGGGGGCGGAAGCGCTGGCGGTGGCAGCGGCGGAAACGGCGGTCTGTAACGCCGATCATCGACCGGATCTGTCCCGTCCGCCCTGGGCAACGCTGACATATGCTCGAGCGTCAGGGTAGCCCAGCCTCGAAAGCCGGGGAGATGTTTGGGGTCGATGTGGTAAATGTGGGATCTCACATGATATGAAGGGTCATTCCTCCCAAGGAATGTCCTTCTGAAAACTGCCCTGCTTGGCGAAAGCCGAGTGGGGCTTTTTGTTTGTTCGGAGGGCGAGATAGCGCGGATCCGACGATATCGCGCTTCGAAAGAATGCACGCGCCAGTATCGCTCGAGCGACGCGCAGTTTTGAGACAGCGCGCCAGGCGGCCGTTAGGCGGGCGTTAGCCTCGAAGGGGGAGAGTCGCCGACGGTGTATCGTTTCGCGGCGGCTTGTCTTCGGCTCTCCGCGCAACCGGGTGTGGCGTAAACTGCAATGGGAATGGGGGCCGGAATCGCGAGACGTCGGCGCCACCTCATGGCCGGCTTCATGGCGACCTCGATCGTGGCGGGGACGTTCGTCTGGGCCAGCGAGGCGGAAGCCGCGCGGCTCCTGACGGTGAAGGCCAATCAGGTCGGGCGCTACGCCCGAATCGCCATGACCTTCAATTCGGCGGTTCCGGTGAAGGCCAGGATGTCCGGCCTCGTCCTCCTGGTGAATTTCGGCGAGCCCACCACTCCTGCGCCGGAAAAGATCGTCAGTGATATCCCCGAATTCGTCTCGATGGTGCGGCGGGACCCTGACGGGACCGGCATGCGCATCGCCTTGCAGAAGCCGTATCGCCTCAACGTCCAGGCGGCGGGCGAGCACGTCTTCATCGATCTACTACCGGAGGATTGGTCCGGGCTTCCCCCTCCCCTGCCACCGGAGATCGTGGCCGACCTTGTTCGTCGGGCGCAATTGGCAGAAGCTGCCATGAAGGCGGCCACGCCCATCGTGGAACCGAGGCGACTCGCCCTCGAACTCTCGCGTCTCCCAACGCTGACACGCCTCAGCTTACGGCTCCCGCCGGATACGGTCGCTCGCTTCGACGAGACCGGATCGGGAACGCGGCTGACGATTCCCGGTGCCTGGCGCATCGACGACGGCGCTCCCCGCGGACGGACGAAGCCTGCCATCGAGACCCTGACGGTCGAGAACGACGCGGACGGCGCCCGTCTCATGGTGAGTCCCGCCGCCGGCTACGAGATCCGGACCGGACGGGACGATGACGGCGTCACGCTGGATATTCTCCGCAAAGCTGTGCCATCGGACGCCAAGGCCGTGCCCGTCGATGGCAAACCCTCCCCTGACAGTAAGTCCTCCGCCGACGGCAAGGCCGCGGATGCGAAGGCCGAACCTGCGTCGAAACCCGCCTCGCCGCTCACCGCAACGATGCAGAAGCAGGTGGGTGCCCCGCAGGTGACGGCCCCGCAGAAAACCATCATCCTGCGGCCAGCCGGCCCCGGCCTCGCTTTCCCGTTCAGCCGACAGCCGGCGGCGGCTTTGTTCGAACGCGCAGGCATCGCTACCCTCGTCTTCGAGACCGCCGAAACCGTCGTCGTGCCCGCTGGCGATCCGGTCTTCGAGACGGTCAGCCAGCCCCGGCGGCAGGGTGCCTTCATCGTTCTCAGTTTCAGGGTTCCCCGCGAGCGCCTTCTCGATCTCGTGCCGATTGGCGATGCCGACGCACCGACCGGGTGGGAACTCGTCGCCGGTGAGAATCTATCGGCCAGCGAACCGCTTTCGGCGATCCGCAACCCGGAAGCCAGCGGCCGGATCGGCATCGGTATACGCCTGCCGCATCCGGGCGGAGCGACATGGATCGAGCGGAACGGCGAGCGGATCGGTGTCGTGACCGGTTATGGGCCCAAGCCCGCCGGGATCCCCAAACGCCAGGCGTTCGTGGATTTCGAGCTGCTGCCCAGTCGTCAGGGCGTCGCCGTCCTTGCGAAAGCCGATGACCTGCTGGTGCGGCCGGATATGGACGGCGTCGTGATCGGCCGCGAGGGCGGCATGTCGGTTTCCGGCGTCGCGCGTCCTGCCGAGCCGGCACTCACCGCCGTGAGCGATCTCGCCATAGAGCGCACGCCCTGGGATGCGGCGAGGAGCGGCAATATCGGTGAGAACCTGCGCCAGCAACTGAACGACGTGGTGGATGCCCCACGGCCGGCGCGTGGACCGCTGCGACTTATCCTCGCGAGGGGTATGCTCGCCAACGGGCTCGACGTGGAAGCCCTCGGTGTCCTTCAGGTGGCAGCCAGCGAGGATCCGGTTCTGGCCGGACAACGCGAACTCGCCATCCTCACCACCGTGGCAAACATCCAGATGGCGCGCTACGCCGATGCGCGAAAGGCGCTGGAGAACGAGTTCCTCCGGGCGGACCCGGAAGCACGGCTCTGGAAAGGCTATCTCGATGCGATGGCGGGTCGCTGGCCGGCCGCCGATACAGCCTTTCGCGATACGGCCGGCATCATCGAGCGCTATCCCGACGACTTGCAGGGACTGCTTCGCGCGGCGGCAGCGGAGGCTGCCATCGAGAACGGCGACTGGGCCGCTGCGGGCCGGCAGATCACGACGGCGCTGGCGCGCGCGGCGGATCGCTCCGTTACCGACAGGCTCGCCTTCCTGCGCGCACGCATCGACGAGGTGACGGGCCAGACCAGTGCTGCCCTCGACACCTACACGCGGCTCTCGGACACGGCGGACCGGCCCATCGCGGCGGTGGCGACCCTTCGCGCCGCGATCCTGGCCCATGCCCTCGACAAGATCCCGGTGGCTGAGGCGATCGAGCGGCTGGAAACCCTCCTCCTCACCTGGCATGGCGACGAGATCGAGCAGAGGACGATCGCAGCGCTCGCCAAGCTCAACATGGAAGCCGGGCGCTGGCGGCAGGCCTTTGCCGCGTCACGCAAGGCGGATGCGCTGGCGCCAGGATCGCCGATCAGCCGTGAACTTCACGACAGCGCTCAGGAATTGTTCGATGACCTCTTCCTGACGGAGAAGGGCGCGAAGATGTCCGGCGTGGAGGCGCTGGCGCTGTATTTCGACTTCAAGGATTTCGCCCCGATCGGCCGCCGTGGCGACGAGATCGTGCGCCGCCTCGCGGACAAGCTGGTCGAACTCGATCTCCTCGATTCAGCCGGTGAACTGCTCCAACATCAGGTCGACCACCGGCTGTCCGGGCCGGCCCGCGCCAGTGTCGCTGCGCGGCTGGCGACCATCAGAATGATGGACGAGAAGCCCCTTCAGGCGCTTCAGGTCATCGATGCTACCTACCAGCCCGAGCTTCCCGAGGATCTGCGCCGCGCCCGCGCCCTCATCCGCGCCCGCGCCCTGTCCGACCTGTCACGCACGGATCTGGCTTTGGAGACCATCGAAGCGGAGTCAGGCCCCGACGCGGACCGGCTGCGTGCCGACATTCTTTGGGGTGGCCGCCGCTGGCGCGAGGCCGGCGAGGCGCACGAGGCCATGGTCGGCGAGGCTTGGCGCATGCGCAAACCCCTCGACGATGCCATGCGCTCCGACATCATCCGCGCCGCCATTGCCTACGGCTTGTCGAACGAGGTGCTCGGGCTCGAGCGCCTGCGGGCGAAATTCGCCGGCCCCATGGCCGACAGCATGGACGCGCGCACCTTCGCCCTGCTCACCCAGCCGAACGCCGTGCGGAGCCAGGCCTTCCGGGATATCGCGCAGAGAGCCACCAAGGCGGATACGCTGCAGGCCTTCCTCAAAGAGTATCGTAAGCGCTACCCGGAAGTGTCCGTGCCGCAACCGGCCAACGCCGATGGCGCGCAGGTCGAGGCCAAGGCCAGCGAGCCCCCGCCCTCACCGAAGGGCTGAGGCCCGCCTTTCAGGACAAAGCCTCAGCGCCGGAACGCGATGGGGCCGTTCATGCCCGGCCAATCGGAATAGCCGTTGGCTCCCCCGCCATACCAATAGGCTTTCGGTGCTTCTGCCAGCGGCGCGCCGATGCGGAGACGCTCCACGAGATCGGGGTTGGCGATATAGGGCCGGCCGAAGCTGAAGAGGTCCGCTCTCCCACCGGCGAGGTCCTTCTCGGCGAGTTCGAGCGTGTATTGGTTGTTGCCGATATAGGCGCCCTGGAAACGCTCGCGGATCTGACTGAAATCGACCTCGTCCGGCACGTCGCGGGTCTGTTGTGTCACGCCCTCGATCGTGTGGACGTAGAGCAGATCGAACGCGTTCAGCGCGTCTATATAGGCGCCGAACGTTGCCTTCGGATCGCTGTCGAGAGGCGTCTTGCCCGGCTCCGTGGTGGCGGGCGAAAGACGGATGCCGACGCGCTTGCCGCCCCAGACCTCCGTCACCGCCTTCACCACGGCGAGGGGGAAGCGCAGGCGGTTCTCGATGGAGCCGCCATACTGGTCGGTCCGCTTGTTGGTGGAATCGCGCACGAATTGTTCGAGCAGGTAATTGTTGGCCGAATGGATCTCGACACCGTCGAACCCTGCGCGCTTCGCATTCTCGGCGGCCTTGCGATAATCCTCGACGATGCCCGGGATCTCGTCCGTCTCAAGCGCACGGGGCGTCTCATGCGGCTTCATGCCGGATTTGGTGAAAGCCATACCCTCGGGCTTCAGGGCCGAGGGCGCCACCGGCGACTGGCCGTTCGGCTGCACGTCGGGATGCGAGATCCGTCCCGTATGCCAGAGCTGCAGGAAGATGCGCCCGTCATTGGCGTGAACCGCCGCAGTGACGGGCTTCCATCCCTCCACCTGCGCATCGGTCCAGATGCCCGGCGTCAGGGCGTAGCCGACCGCCTGGGGCGAGATGTTGGTCGCCTCCGAGATGATGAGACCGGCATTGGCGCGCTGGGCGTAGTAAGCGACCGCGAAATCCGGGGGGATGCCCTCGTCGGAGGACCGGCTCCGGGTCAATGGAGCCATGACGACGCGGTTCTTGAGCGTGAGGTCGCCGAGGGTGAAGGGTTCGAGGATCGGGCTCATGAGGGGCGTGCTGTCCTTAACGGGAATGAGACAGACCCCCGACCGGGAGGCCTCGCGTTCACCCGTTCACGCGACCGAGCCGTCCCGCTTTCATGAGGGAGGCGGGACCGGGCTGGATGGGGTGAAGCGCTATGGACGGGCAATCCCGCCGCCCGATCCGTTGTTCCCGCACCCCTCCCCCGATTGCGCCGGGTGCGCGTCCCTCTCCCCGCTTGCGGGGAGAGGGACGCGACGACCGCGTCGTCGGCGCGTCGAGGCGGTAGCCGACGGTGAGGGGGCGATTTCGGATGAGACACCTTCGGAATCGCCCCCTCACCGTCGCTCCGGCTTCGCCTCCGCTCATCGCGGACACGACAAGGTGTCCGCGATCCTCTCCCCGCCTGCGGGGAGAGGGGGGGCTCTCCGCCGTTCATGGAGGAGATGACCTGCCTCAATACCCTTTGGCGGCAATAGATTCCGACCAGTTCACCGCGCGGCGCGCCATGCTGATATGCTGGCGCTCGTACATGCGGCCCTCGACCTTGATGGCACCCCGCTTGGCATTCTCCGGCTTGTCGAAGGCCTCGATCACCAAGGTAGCGCGGCGGACTTCCTCCTCGGTCGGGGCGAAGGAGGTGTTGGCCGGTTCGAGCTGGTTCGGATGGATCAGCGTCTTGCCGTCAAAGCCGAGGTCGCGTGCCTGCCGGCATTCGGTGCGGCATCCCTCCACATCGCCGATATCGTTCCACACGCCGTCGAGGATGGTGAGTCCTTCGGCGCGGGCGGCGGCGAGGGTGAACATCATCCAGGGCAGCATCGGCACCCGGCCCGGCACGAGCTGGGCCCAGGTATCCTTGGCGAGATCGTTCGTCCCGAGCACGAAGCAAGTGAGCCGGGTGCGCCGGTCGCGCCGGGCCTTGGCGATCTCCTGGATGTTGAGGATCGCCGCCGGTGTCTCGATCATCGCCCAGACATCGATGCTCTCGGGTGCGTCGAGGGCTTCAAGATGGTTGGCGATGCTCTCGAGAACCGCAGGCGAGGACACTTTCGGCATCAGGATGGCGTCGGGACAGGCCTGAATCGCAGCCTTCAAATCCGCCTCGCCCCAGGGAGTCTGGGGAGCATTGACGCGGATCACGAGCTCGCGGCTACCATACCCGCCACACTTCACGGCCGCGCAGACCTGATCCCGGGCCAATTCCTTCTCGTCCGGCCCGACCGCGTCTTCGAGGTCCAGGATCAGAGCGTCCGCCTGCAGCGTCTTCGCCTTGTCGAGGGCTCTTTGGTTCGAGCCGGGCATGTAAAGGACGCTGCGGCGCAGGCGAAGATCGGACATGAACGCATTCCAGTGACGATGCGGTGCAGCTTAGTGCAACACGGCTGCCGCGACAGCCCTCCGGATATAAAATGCGCGCCGATGATGCGCGATTGACAAGCGGCCGTGCGTGCCGAAGACCGCCGCATAGGTCTCTTGGGAGAAATCCGGAGAGAAGACTTTCGCCGATGCTCCGCTTTTGCCTCGCGCCGGGATCGCACTGAGGAAGGGGTCTGGTGTTGCGGCTAATTGGAATCATCTTGCCGTCGGCGGAGAGCCGTTGCCACGCCTCGGCCATGCCATGACCGAGGCGTGTCCCTATACGCTGACTTTGGAGGGGATTCGGCTCGCCGTGCGTCTGACGCCACGTGCGAGCCGAACGGGCCTCGACGGGCTGGTCGAGACCGCCGATGGACGAGTTTGGGTACAGATGCGGGTCGCCGCGCCGCCGGTGGAGAGCGCCGCCAATACGGCTCTTATCGCTGCCTTGGCGGAGGCCCTGTCACTGCGACGGTCTGAGATCCGGATCGCGGCGGGCGAGACCTCGAGGCAGAAAATCCTCGCGCTCAGCGGAGATCCGGCCGGGATGGCCGCGCGAGTGCAGGCCTGGATAGCTACCGCTCCCCGCCGGCGGTAAGTCTACATTCAGAACAGGCGGCTTCCGTCCGGCACGGCATGGTCGGGGCGGAACAGTACGACGGCACCGTTCGTATCGGCGAAGCCCAGCGTCAGGACCTCCGAGAGGAACTTACCGATCTGGCGCGGGGGGAAGTTCACCACCGCGGCGACCTGCCGGCCGACCAGATCCTCCGGCCGGTAATGTTCGGTGATCTGGGCGCTGGAGCGCTTGGTGCCGATGGCCGGCCCAAAATCGATGATGAGCTTGATCGCCGGCTTCCTCGCTTCGGGGAAAGGCTCGGCGGAGACCACCGTGCCGATCCGGATGTCGACGGCGAGGAACTCGTCGAAGCTGATCGGGGCGGCCGCCGGGGCCGCCGAATCGTGAGTCACATGCACGGCCTGTGTCTCCGCTTCACGCCGTCCGCAGTGTCCGCCGACGCTTGTCCGCCGACGACCATTGCATGAGGGCGACCATGACCAGGATCGTACCGAGATAGACGATGACCTGCAGCCCCGTCGGGCGGTCGGTATAGCCGACGAGGGCGTGGAGCACGCGGCCGACCATGCTGCCCTCGGACAGGATGTTGGCGGTGTTCCAGAGCGGCCGGTCGAGCACGGTGACGAGCCCGGCATTGGTGAGGAACTGCGCCGCCTGCGCCGCGAGACCGGCGGCGAGGAAGATGATGAGCGCGCTGGTCACCGAGAAGACGTAGCGGGTCGGGATCGCGGCCAGGCCGAAATAGCTCACCGCCGAGATCAGGATGCCCGCGCCGACTCCGGCCAGCGCCCCGATCTGCAGATCGGGGCCGGACGTGCCCGACGCGACGAGGCCGTAGAGGAACAGGACGAGCTCCGCGCCCTCGCGCAGGATCGCCGCGCCGACGACGAAGGCCAGGGCAGCGGATGTGGTCTCCCCCCTGCGCACGGATTCTCCGGCGGCCTTCAATTCGCCCGCGAGCTCGCGCCCGTGGCGGCTCATCCAGGTGTTGTGCCAGATCAGCATGACGACGGCGGTGGCGAGGACGGCGGCGTTGAGGATGTCCTGACCCGCGCCCTCGAACGCGTCGGAGATCGCTTCGGCGAAGAGCGCCACGAGGCAGGCGCCGGCAAGCCCGCCGACCACGCCGAGGCCGATCCAGCGGCCGCGCCCGGTGATGCCGCGCGTGGCCGCCAGCACGATGCCGATGATGAGGCCGGCTTCGATGACCTCGCGGAAGGCGATGACGAATGCTCCGATCATGCGGAGATTTCCTTCGATGTCGCGGGCGGGCGGTGTGAGCGCCCTACCAGATCCAGAACAGAAGCACCCAGCCGGAAACCGACAGGGTGGCGGCGGCGGCGATGCAGGCCGTCGCGCCCGCCCGGCGCCATCCGCCGGTGGTAAGCCCCGCCACCTGCCAGGCGAGCCACGCGCTCCACAGGCTCGCGCCGATGAGCAGCCCGGCCCGCATCTCGGCGACGTAGGGAAGCGGGAGCCCCTCCCCGCGCAGGAAGGTGACGGTGAGGGCCGAGAGGCCGAGGAAGACGCCACATCCCGCGATGGGGATCAGCGTCTGCGTCAGGTGGTGGAAACGCGACGACGACCAGGGGCCGAGAAAGCGCGTGGCGAGGGCCACGAGGGCGGAGAGGCCGAATCCGAGGATGATCGTCGCGGCGCCGATATAGGCCAGCAGCAGGCCGCCATCGAGCAGGGTCATGACGTCGTTGTGCTCGGGGTAGTTGGTGAGCACGAACCACGGCAGGGTGGTCTCGAGCGGCCAGACCATCCCGTGTTCGATGAACCAGGTGGCGAGCCATTGCTTGGCGTCGATGAACCAGGGGCTCGACGACCATTGGAAGGCACCGGCCGCGAGGCCCATCATGCCGAACAGGATCAGGACCGTCTGTTCGAGGCTCGGCTCGGTGCCGGCCACATGGACGATCTCGTAGGCGGGGGAGCGCCGGGCGAGGCGGACCGCGCCGCGATAGCCGCTGCAGCGCCCGCACATATGGCAGGAGCCGGCCCCGCGCATGGTCTTCACCGGCACCAGGGGAGCGCAGTTGAAGGCGGCGCCCTGCGGCTTGTCGGAGGCGGCCCAGGCGGGGCGGTCCACCTGGAAGCTCACCGGCGCGAGCTTGGCCAGCACCGCGAAGACTCCGTTCACGGGGCAGAGATATCGGCACCAGACGCGCTTGTTGCGGCCATAGACGAGGCCCACCGCGATCGCCGCCACCGTCGAGCCGCCGAGGACGGCCAGGACGGGCTTCGGGTAGCCGTAGACGCTGACCATCTGGCCGTAGACCGTGGTTCCGGCGAACGCGATGAAGGGCCATCCGCCCCAAGTGATCCAGCGCGGCACCGCGCGGCCGAGGCTCCAGCGGCTGGCGAATTCCGTGAGCGTGCCCTCTGGGCACAGCACCCCGCACCAGGCCCGGCCGACGAGGACCATGCTCACGAGGACGAAGGGCCACCAGATGCCCCAGAACGCGAACTGCGCGAGGACGGTCAGGTTGTTCCAGAGATGGGCGGTCCGGTCCGGCAGGGGCAGGAAGGCCGGCACGGCCACGAGGACGAGGTAGACCGCGACCACAGCCCATTGCACGCTGCGGATGATTCCGCCGTGGCGCTGGAGCCAATGGCCGAGTTCCGCGAGGCGCTGGTCGATCCAGGCTTCACGCAGGTCCGTCGAGACGCTCGCCGCCATCGGGCTACTTCGCCACCAGCTTGGCTTTGGCTTCCGGGTGGAAGTCGTCGAACACGTCGTAGGTGCCGGGGTCGAGGGTGCGGAATACGATTCCCGAGGTCGAGCCGGCGGCCAGGGCCTTCTCGCGCTTCAGTTCCATGCTCTCGAACTCCACCGGCGAGGTGCCGGTATTGGTGATCTCCAGCTTGAAGCGGGTATTAGCCGGCACCTCGATGATCTCGGGGATGATCATGCCATCCTTCATCTCGACCTTGATCACCGGCATGTCATTGGCCGATGCAAAGCCGATGCCGGCTGCCATGAAGGCGCAGGCGAGTGCAAGGCTGCGGACGTGCTGCATCACGGTGCTCAATACGCGCCCTTCTTGCCGGTGCCGGCGAAGGTGAAGTCTTGGATCAGGTCGAAGGGCTTGAACCATTCGGCGACACCCGTCTCCTTGTCCACGTGGCGGCCGAAATGCTGGTTCTTGCCGGGAGGCGCCACCGTGAGCTTGAGCCGGTAGCGGCCAGGGCCGCTCAGCTTGACGTTGTCGCCGTAATGCGGGCCGTCATTGGCGACCATCGGCATCAGCGAGCCGCTTACCTTCGGACCCGTGGCGGCCTCGCCCTCCAGCTTCGTCAGTTCGAAGCTCACGTCGAGGGAGGGCAGCCAGTCGCCCTCGGCGAACCCGTTACGGTTGTCCTTGGCCGCGCGGATATCGGCTTCGAGGTGGATGTCGGATTGCGCGGCGGCGCGCATCATGTCCGGCGGGTCCATCTCGATCGGCTGAAGATAGACCGCCGTCACTTCCAGTCCGTCCTTGAGCATGGGAGGGCCGATCGGCGTCTCCTTGGCCGAGGCGAAGCCGGTGCCCAGGGCCGCGAAGGCCAGCAGGGAGGCGGAAATCAGTGCGGAGTGAGTGATCTTGCGCATTGTCGCTAGCGCGTAGCCCAGCGATCGTCGGAAGCAAAGCCGGTTCTTGAGAAAAACCATATATCAGAATACTTCCAATGTGTTGCGCCTATAGGAAGCCAGGGCGTTCGCCCGGCCTTACCCTGACGGACAGGGCTGGCGTCGGTTTTTCAGCCCGATGGCGGGAATCACCGATCATCGGGAATTTTCTAAGGCACCTTCGATACCGTTGCGGCTCATCCCACGCCGGATGGTCGGTTCGCGGCGGGCGACGGCCGGGCGTTAACGGACGCGCGACCAATCCGTGAACAATGGGATGCGCTGGCTGGGGGGCTTGGCCGGAGACATCATCTCGTCCGCTCCGTACGGTTCGGCTGGAAAATCCTCAAGCTGTTCACGACCTCGCATTCGGAGCGCGCGACGGCGCCCGAAGCGATGCATGGCATGACGGCGGCCTTCCAGGCCCTCTCCGTCACGACGGCACAACGTGTGGTTCGGATGAACGCCGCGCGATATCTGGCCAGCACCAATCATGGCTGATCGGTGCGACTTTGCGCACGATTTTGCATGCCATATTTTGTTGACGAACAGAGACTATCCTCACGGCCTATGAAGTCCAACCCCGACCGACCTTATTGTCATGACGCAGCTGCACAAAGACATCGCGACGAGTTTCGTGAACGTTCGCATGAAGATCGAAGCTTATGCTTCCGTGGGTGAGGATTTATCTGGCGAGTTGAGGCGGTGGACCGATAGTGCGATGCGGTTCATCGAACCCGACCCTACGATCCACTCGCTTCACCGCATCGTCCTGGAAAGTACGGACGACCTTGTCGGCCTGATGATGGAGCAGCCTCGTCCGCGCGCCACGACCATCCTGACGGCCAAGACCCATCTCACGAAAACCTTCGACGAACTCGAAGACGCGATCCTGAAGCGAGGCATTCTTTCGGTGAGAGGCGAGAAAGTCGGCCTGGGGATCGCAGGCAAGCCGATCTGAAGGCGTCGTCTTTGTCGAAGCGCGAGGCTCAGCGAGAGGCGGGATCGACCGCCATTGTCTTGGCTTCAGGCAGTGTCTTGACTTCAGGCAGTTCGGGGGGCGGCAGTTTGCGGTTAAGGGCCGAAGCAGCGCGTAGGAATGTAAGGGCGACCGTCGCCAGGCGGATATGGCGGGGCAGTTGCCGAGGGCCGAGCGGGCGGTAGACCAGTTTGGGGCTGACACGCTCGATCTCGGCGACCGCGAGTCCGACGAGAGGCTGCTTGGCGATCCGCACGGCATCCGCCTCGGGGATCGACAGTTTGCGTGCCCAGGCCGTGGTGGTCGCCAAGGCGCTCGAGGCGTGGAGCCGACGAAGGCGGCGTCGCCACAGATAGCGGTAGAGCGCGCGGGGAACCGCCTCCATACGTGCATCGCAGAGGCTGTCAGGCACCTCGCAGCGCGCGCGTATCGTATCGGCGACGCCACCGGGCGCGCGGCCGACCAGGCGGCCGGAAACGGTGACGACCACGTCCTTGGCGTGCCGCACTCGCAGCCCGTGCTGCAGCAGGGCTGCCACGAAAGCGCCGTCCTCGCCGAGGGCGATCATCGGCATGCCCCCCACCTTACGGTAGGCCGAGAGGCGGACGGCGAGCGTGGCGCCGATCGTCGTCCGGTGGCACGGCCAGGGATCGTGCGGATCGTGATCGATCCGTGCTTCCAACTCGGTCAGGAGATCGCTGTAGGCATCTTCGAGCTTGCCCCGTGCGCGAAGCGACTTGGGCAGTGCCGCCCATTCGTCCTCATCGATCAGGATGCGCCCCGCTACGGCATCGGCCCCGGCATCCAAGGCGGCGAGGTTGCGCGCAACCCAATCCGACGGCACCCGGCTGTCGGCATCCGAGGTCAGGATCGTTCCGGCGGTGCCGTCCGGGCCGATCCATTCGGCAGCGGCTTCCATGGCCGCGCGGCGCGCCCATCCGGCATGGGCACCGTCGAAGGTCACCATCCTGACCCGGACCGGGATCGACATGTCCTGTACGAGTTCGGCAACGATCCGATCCGTGCCGTCGCTGCAATTGTTGAGGAACAGATAAAGACCGAGGCTGCCGGAACGCACGCCCTCCTGCGCGTCGATGGCGCGGAGGCAGGCCTCAATCCGCTCGGCCTCGTTATAGACCGGGATCGCGATGACGGTGTCGGGAACCGAGGAGGCGAAGCGCGGCGACGTATCGATGGCGGGGGCGACGTCGGAGAGGGTGGAATAGGGCACGGAGGACTCCGATGAGGCGGCGCGGATGGATACTGGCGCCGATCCCCGGCAGGTGAGACGTGATCAGTGTATCGATCAAAGCTGAACGGCAGCAATCCGGCTCGGACGCCGACGATCAGGGCGCGCGCACATCCCTTGCCGCAGGCGCACTATCGAAGGTCCGGCGGGCGAGCCCCGGATAGGCCAGAGCCTGACTGGCGCCGCGTGCCGCCAGCAGAATCAGGAACGAGAGCCACAGACCCATATTCCCGAAGCCTGCGGTGTGAGCGATGCCGATCGCCACGGCGTAAACGCCGGTGGCCGCGATCATCAGATTGCGCATGGCCCGTGTCCACGTGGAGCCGATGTAGATTCCATCGAAGGCGAACGGCACGGAGGCAACGAGAGGTGCGAGTGCGGCGGGCGCCAGATACGCACGCGCCGTTTCGCGCACCTCCGGGCTCGTCGTGACCGTATCGATGAAGGCCGCGCCGAAGGCCAGGAACAGTGTCGCCACCGCTAGGCCGAAGGCAACGCACCAGATTACGCTAAGGCGGGCCGCGCGGCGGAAACCGGCTTCGTCACGCGCGCCGACGGCCTGACCGCACAGCGTCTCGGCCGCGGTGGCGAACCCGTCGAGGAAAAACCCTCCGATGAGGAAGAGATTCCACAGGACGGCATTCGCCGCCAGGATCACGTCGCCCGAGCGCGCACCGAGCGCGGAAAACAGGGCGATGGCACCGACCAGCAGCAGGGTGCGGATCATGACGTCGGCATTGACGCTGAGCATGCGCGCCAATGCCAGGGGATCGCGAATGACGGCGAACGGTACCGCGAACGGACGCGAGCCGAGCCGGGCCAGCAGGACGAGCCCGATGCCGGTTCCGGCGGCTTCGGCGACGAGAGTGGCCATGCCGGCTCCCGCGACGCTGAGATCCGCCCAGAGCACGAGGAAGAGGGTCAGGACGATGTTGACGAGGTTGATCGCCACCTGAAGCAGAAGTCCGAGATCGGTCCGCCCACGACCGAGCACCGAGCCGAGGATGGCATAGTTCGCCAGCGTGAATGGGGCCGCGAAGATGCGGATGTGGAAATAGGTGGCGAGACCCGCGATTACTGCTGGGCTCGCGCCGCTGAGCGCGAAGGCCCCGGTCGCGATCGGCACCTGAGCGGCGACAATGACGAGCCCCAACAGGATGCCGGCCGCAAGCGAGCGGGCTAGGATCCGGTCGATCTCGGCCGAGTCGCGGGCACCTACCGCCTGAGCCGTGAGCCCCGCCGTCGCCATGCGAAGCGAGCCGAAGGACCAGAAGATCGCATCGAATACCACCGCGCCCAGCGCCATGGCGCCGAGGAGGGCGGCATCGCCGAGGCGCCCGATCACCGCCGCCCCGACGAAACCGAGGAGCGGGGTGGTGACGTTGGCGAGCGTCATCGGCAAAGCCAGCGCCAGGATGCGGCGGCTGGTGGCGGGAGTCGGGGTCGCGATACCGTTCGGGTCCGCGGTGGCGGTCAGTGACATCCGCACCCGCTTCCGCAGCTTCCCTCGCTCTTCGGAGGCTCGCTCTTTGCCGGATTGGTGGCCGGACGCCGGGCGGCATCGCGCACGAGGCCGCGCTCTTCGAGCTCGGACAGGTACTTCGCCCAGCGGTTCCGGTACTCACGGCCGAGGTCGTAGAGATAGGCCCAGCCGAACAGCCCGGTATCGTGCATGTCGTCGAAGGTCAGCTTCACCGCATAATTGCCCACCGGCTCCACCGAAAGGATCGCCACGTCGCGCTTTCCGCCGATGACCTTGCGCTCGGCGGGGGAATGGCCCTGAACCTCGGCCGAGGGGCTCGAGACGCGCAGATATTCCGCTGGCAGCGCGAACTTGCCGCCATCCTCGAAGGAGACGTTCAGCGTCCGCTTGTCGCCTGACAGGCGGATCTCGGTGGGCCACCGCTCCGGTGCCGCGACCTGCTGTCCGGTGGGGATGGGATCGGCGTGATGCTGGCTCATACTGGAACTCTCATGCCTGTAACCGTCTCGGATGCAATATATGTGTAGAGCGTACGGGGCATGCGTCGGCATGCGCTTGCTCCCTGGCCACCAACGCCTCATATGCCAGGGATGCTAGGTTCCTCGCGCGACCACGCTTCAGAAATCTCCCCAGCCAAGAGCCACGAGTCTCCCATGGGTGTTGCCTATGCCGAACCCGTAGCTTCGAAAGCGCAAGCGCCTCTGATAGACCCGTTCCAGCGGGCGATCACCTATCTTCGCATCTCCGTGACCGATCGCTGCGACCTGCGATGCGTCTATTGCATGTCGGATGACATGACGTTCCTGCCCAAGCGTGACCTGCTCACGCTAGAGGAACTCGACCGGCTCTGTGGCGTGTTCATCGACCGGGGCGTGCGCAAGCTCAGGATCACCGGCGGCGAGCCGCTCGTTCGCCGCGACATCATGCATCTCTTCCGTCGTCTGTCGCGCCATCTAGGCACAGGCGCCCTGGAAGAGTTGACGATGACGACGAACGGCACGCAGCTCGGTCGCTTCGCATCGGAACTCGCCGAACTCGGCATCAGGCGTGTGAACGTGTCTCTCGACACGCTCGACCCGGACAAGTTCCGCGCCGTGACGCGGCGCGGCGACCTCAAGGTCGTGCTCGACGGCATCGAGAAGGCCCGCAAGGCAGGCATCAAGGTCAAGATCAACGCCGTGGCGCTGAAGGGCGTGAACGAAGACGAGATCGCCGACATGATCGCCTGGGCCCATGGCGATGGCATGGACATGACCCTCATCGAGGTGATGCCCCTCGGTGAAGTGGATGGTGACCGCACCGACCAGTTCCTGCCCCTGTCTGTTGCCCGGGCACGTCTCGAACAGCGATACACCATGATTCCGCTGCCGGACCGCACCGGTGGCCCTGCCCGCTATGTCCGCATCGCCGAGACCGGGGGGCGGCTCGGCTTCATCACGCCTCTGACCCATAATTTCTGCGAGAGCTGCAACCGTGTCCGCCTGACCTGCACGGGGAAGCTCTACATGTGTCTCGGCCAGGAAGACGCGGCCGACCTGCGCGAGGCCCTGCGCGCCTCACCGGACGACGCCCTCGTCACTCAAGCCGTGATCGATGCGATCGCGCGAAAGCCCAAGGGCCATGACTTCGTCATCGAGCGCGCCCGTCCGGCCGCCGTGCCACGCCATATGAGCGTCACGGGCGGCTGAGACCGTCTCGCGTTTGACCCCTCCGGCCATCGAATCTAGACCCGCCGCAAACGTAGTGACGGATGGAGACGGATGATGGCGAAGGTCGCGTTCCTGGGCCTGGGTGTGATGGGCGGCCCGATGGCGGGTCATCTCGCCAAGAATGGCTACGACCTCACCGTCTACAACCGGACCACCGCCAAAGCGGAAGCTTGGGTGAAGGCCAATGGGGGCGCCTTCGCCAAGACCCCGCGCGAGGCGGCTGCCGGACAGGAGATCGTCTTCGCCTGCGTCGGCAACGACGACGACCTGCGCGGCGTGACGCTGGGTGAGGACGGCGCCTTCGCCGGAATGGAGAAGGGAGCGATCTTCGTGGATCACACCACGGCCTCGGCCGAGGTCGCGCGCGAACTGTCCCAGGCCGCGTCCGAACTCGGCCTTGGCTTCATCGACGCTCCCGTTTCCGGCGGACAGGCCGGCGCCGAGAACGCGGCGCTCACCGTGATGTGCGGCGGGGACGAGGCTACTTACGCCAAGGTCGAGCCCGCGATCCTCAGCTTCGCCAAGGCCTCACGCCTGATGGGACCGGCGGGCTCCGGCCAGCTCACCAAGATGGTCAACCAGATCTGCATCGCCGGCATCGTCCAGGGCCTGTCGGAGGCGATCCACTTCGCCAAGCGTGCCGAGCTCGACGTGGATGCGGTGCTCGACGTGATCTCGAAAGGCGCGGCCGGCTCCTGGCAGATGGAGAATCGCGGTCGGACGATGAATGCCGAAAAATTCGATTTCGGCTTCGCCGTCGACTGGATGCGCAAGGATCTCGGCATTCTCCTCCTCGAAGCCCGGCGCAACGGCGCCAAGCTCCCGGTCACCGCCCTCGTCGACCAGTTCTATGCCGACGTGCAGGCCATGGGTGGCAACCGCTGGGATACGTCGAGCCTCATCGCCCGCCTGGAAAAATGAGGCTGGTCGCCACGGCGAGGGCCGCGTCGGGATCGGTCCAGGCCCAGTCCTCGCCCATCTGGTGGCGGAACCAGGTGAATTGCCGCTTGGCGTAGCGCCTTGTATCGCCCTGGCCGCGCTGGATCGCCTCGGCGAGGGGGATCGTCCCGTCGAGATGGGCGATGAGGCCCGGCACGCCGTGGGCGCGCATGATCGGCAGGAGCGGATCGAGGCGGCGTTCCCGCAGGGCCGCGACCTCGTCGAGGGCGCCCTCCTCGATCATCGCCACGAAACGTCGGTCGATCCGGGCGCGCAGGGTCTCGCGTTCGGGGGCGAGGAACAGCTTGACCAGGCGTTTGCCCGCCAGCGGCCCGGCGACGCGCTCGCCATGAAACGCCGAGATCGGCCGCCCGGTGGCGGCGAAGATTTCGAGCGCGCGCATGATCCGGGCGCGGTCGGTGGGGCGCAGGGTCGCCGCTCCGGCGGGGTCGACCTCCGCGAGGTCGGCATGGAGCAGGTCGGTGGCCCGGTCCTCGGCCCGTGAGCGAAGTGCGGTTCGGATCTCATCGGGGACCGGCGGCAGGTCCGACAACCCCTCTTCCAGGGCACGAAAATATAGGCCGGTGCCGCCGACGAAGATCGGAAGCCGGCCGTTCAGGTTGTCGAGGAGGTTCGCGGCATCGCGGGCGAAGTGCCCGGCCGAGTAATTCACCGCGCCATCCACTTCGCCGAAGAGCCGGTGAGGCGCCAGCGCCTCCTCCTCGACGCTCGGTCTCGCCGACAACCGTCGCAGGTCGGCATAGACCTGCATGGAATCGGTATTGATGACCACGCCGTGGTGACGGCGCGCGAGTTCCGTCGCGAGGCCGGACTTGCCCGAGGCGGTAGGCCCTGCGATGAGGATCGCCGCCGGGGGCGCCTGACTGTGTGATCCGTCCGTGACCGGCGGCAAGGCGTGGACACTCCCCGATGACCCTCGTCGCGACCCTGATAGCAAACGAGAGCCGCCCCGCCATCACCGATGCGGTTCTCGCGGAAGCCCGTTCCGTGCTGCGGACCGATCATCAACCGCGTATACTCCATGGCGAGGTGGCGGCGGAGATCCTGTTTCCCGGCTCCGGTGAAGAGGTTTCCGCAACGGCGCGGCGGCTACGGGCGGCCTTCGCCGCCGAACCGTTCGACGTCGCCGTGCAGGTGGCCGGCGCCCACCGCCGCAAACGGCTGTTCCTGGCCGACATGGATTCCACCATGATCGAACAGGAATGCATCGACGAGCTCGCCGACACGATCGGCCTGAAGGACCGCGTCGCCGCCATCACCGAGCGGGCCATGCGTGGCGAAATCGCCTTCGAGCCGGCCCTGCGCGAGCGTGTCGCCCTGTTGCGCGATCTGCCGGTCGGCGTGGTGGACGATCTCATCCGGGACCGCATCACCCTGACACCGGGGGGGCGCGTCCTCGTCCGGACGCTGAAGGCCAACGGCGCCCATACCTGCCTGGTCTCCGGCGGGTTCACCCTGTTCACGGGACCGATCTCGGCGACGATCGGCTTCGACGAGGCCCACGCCACCACCCTCGGGGTGAAGGACGGCCATCTCACCGGCGAGGTGCTGGAGCCGATCGTCGGCAAGGAGACCAAGCGCGCGACGCTGATCGCCCTGCGCTCGCGTTTCGGACTTGAGCGTGAGGATACGCTGGCGGTGGGAGACGGAGCGAACGATCTCGATATGCTCGGCGAGGCCGGCCTCGGCGTGGCGTTTCGGGCCAAGCCCAAGGTCGCGGCGGCGGCGGATGTCCGCATCGACCACGGCGACCTGACCGCGCTTCTCTACCTGCAGGGTTACGGAGCGAACGAGTTCGTCGCGTAGGACTGAGGCGTCAGCGGACGATCCGTGCCAGGGCAATGACGGCGCCGAGGATGATCAGGGTCTGAAAGCCGATCGTGCCGAACATCCACTTGATGATATCGGCTTTCGTGGCTTCGATCTTGGCTTCCAACCGTGCCTCGGCTTCGCGAAGGTCTGATCTCGTGGACAGCTTGAGCGCTTCGATATCGGCTCGTGTCGACAAGCGAAGTGCCTCGATGTCGACTTTCACCGATCCGATATCGGACTTCGTTGCGATGTCGCCCTGAAACAGCTCGGTGAATGCGTCCGCGAGGCCTTCGGCCTGTTCGGACGAAAGCTTCGCCTTCTCGCGAAGGGAGCGGGCGAATTTGAGGGTGTCGAAGGCGACCGCCGTCATCGGTTGTCTCGTCTCATCGTGAAGATGAGCCTACGCGCCGGCCGCCGAGTCGCACAAGCCGAATGTCCCTGCCGGGCGGCATAGCGAGGCCCAACCCGCGCACGGGACGGGCCGATATTGTCGATGGAGACGGCGCTTATTCCAGGCCGATCGCCACGAAGCGCACATCACCCGATGCGGCCGCCACGAGGAGGAGAACCGATTTGCGGTTCTCCTTCTTCAGCTGATCGACCCGCTTCGTCACGTCGGCGGGGGACGAGACGGATTCCTGACCGACCTCCACGATGACCTCGCCGGGCTTGATCTGCTTGTCGGCGGCGGTGGAGTTCGGGTCGACGCGTGTGACGACCACACCCTTCACGCTGTCCTTGATGCTGAAGCGGCGGCGCAGCTCGTCGGTGATCCCGGACAGGTTGAGACCGAGGGCCTGCCGAATCGCGGGCTCCGCCTCAGGCTGCTTGGCATTGGCGAGTTGCGGCTTCTCAGGATCGTCCAGGCGGCCAAGGGTGACCGATTTGGTTGTCTCGGTACCCTTCCGGACCACGATGACCTCGACCACCTTGCCGACCGGCGTCGATGCGACGATGCGGGGAAGGTCGCTGGAGGATTTCACCGTCGTTCCGTTAAACTTGGTGATGACGTCACCGACTTCGAGGCCGGACGTCTTGGCGGGACCCTTCTCATCGACGCCTGCGATCAGCGCGCCCTTGGCACCGCCCTTGAGGCCGAGGGCGTCGGCGGTGGCATCGTCGACGTTCTGAATGCGCACGCCGAGCCAGCCACGACGAACCTCGCCGAACTCACGAAGCTGGTCGATGACCTGCGACGCCGTAGCGGAAGGAACGGCGAATCCAATGCCGACCGAGCCACCCGTCGGCGACAGGATCGCCGTATTGATGCCAATGACCTCGCCGTCCATGTTGAACAGTGGGCCACCGGAATTGCCCTTGTTGATGGCCGCGTCGGTCTGAATGTAGTTGTCGTAGGGGCCGGACTCGATGTTGCGGCCCCGCGCGGAAACGATACCGGCCGAGACCGAGCCGCCGAGGCCGAACGGGTTGCCGATGGCGATGACCCAGTCGCCGGGACGCATCTTCTCCGAATCGCCGAAGGGCACAGCTTTCAGCGGCTTGTCGGCCTCTGGCTTCACCCGCAGAACGGCGAGATCGATCTTGGGATCCTTGCCGATGATCTCTGCCTTCAGCTTGGTGCCGTTGTGCAGGATCACCTGGATGTCGTTGGCGTCTCCGATGACGTGGTTGTTCGTTACCACGATGCCCGACGCATCAATGATGAATCCCGAGCCGAGGGAGTTCGACTTGCGCGATTGCGGACGCGGTGAATCCCCGTCACCGCGCTGACCACGCTTGCTGAAGAACTCTTCGAAGAGATCCTCGAATGGTGTGCCCTGAGGCAGCTGCGGCATCGTCCGGCCGGGCGTCTTCGACTCCACTGTGGTAGAGGCCGAGATGTTGACGACGGCGTCGGTCACCTTTTCGGCGAGATCGGCAAGGGATTCAGGTCCCTTCGCCAGGGCCGGAGTCGCGAGGCCTGTGAACGCCACCGCGGTGGCGAACGACACGGCGGCGAAGGCCGAGCGTGCCGTCTGGTGGAACGCTCGGGGACGTCGCGCCGTTCTGGCGCTCGCGGCGGAAATCATGGTCGACCTCTTGTTGAGACGAGGCTTAGATCGTCCGCCGAAGCGGACGATCAAGGGTAGGTCGGTCAGTGGACGCCCGTTTCAGCGGACGGTCCCGGTCGTCGGAGCCGCATCCGCCGAACCCGACGCGCGCGGTGCAGTTGCCGGAGGACGCCCCTGCGGATCGTTGAAATAACGGAAGAAATCCGAGTTCGGGTTGATGACGAGGCGTGTCTCGGGGCCCTTCAGACCAGTTTCGTAAGCCTGCATCGACCGATAGAAGGCGAAGAAATCAGGGTCCTTGCCGAAAGCCTCCACGAGAATCCGGTTTCTGTCGCCATCGCCCTGGCCTCGCAGGGTTTCAGCAGTCTGGTTGGCCTCCGACAGGACGACGGTGACGTCGCGGTCCGCTTTCGCCTTGATCGTCGCAGAGATCTGATCGCCGTTCGCGCGGATATCGGCGGCCTCACGGTTACGCTCGGTGATCATCCGCTTGTAGACGGCGGTCGAGTTCTGCGCCGGAAGATCGACTCGGGTCATGCGCAGGTCGACGATTTCCACGCCCAACTCTTTCGCCTGATTGTTCACATCACCCTGGATGACGTTCATCAGATGCGAACGCTCGGTCCGCACGATGGCGTCGCGGGTCGAACGGGCGAGCACGTTACGCAGGGCCGAGTTGGTGAAGCTCGCCAGAAGCGTGTTGGCGCGCAGAACGTTATTCGCCGACTGATAGAAGCGCAGCGGATCGACGATGCGGTAGCGGGCGAACGCATCGACTTCCAGATTCTGCCGGTCGGCGGTCAGAAGCGTCTGAACCGGAAGATCGAGATCGAGGACGCGCTTGTCGAAGAGCACGACGTTCTCGATCAGCGGAACCTTGAAGTACAGGCCCGGCTTCTCGGTGCCGGTCTGATTGAGGACCGTGCGGACGCGGCCGAACTGGATCACCAGGGCCTGCTGCATCTGTCCGACGGTGAAGACCGAAGCATAGAGCGCGACGGCGAGCACCGCGAGGAGGAAGAGAACGCCGGTGCGAAGAGCGGGATTGTTCATCGTCCAGCTCCCGTATTGGTGTTGCGATTGCCGAATTCGGTCAGCGGCAGCACCGGAACGACGCCTGCGCCCGTTGCTCCACCGGCAACGCCGGTTCCGTTCTGGTCGATGATGACCTTGTTGACCGAGCCCAGGACCCGCTCCATCGTTTCGAGGAAGATGCGCTCACGGCTGACAGCCGGTGCGAGCTTGTAGGATTCGTAGACCTGCTGGAATCGGGCCGCCTGACCGGTAGCATCCGCTGTCGCCTGGGTCTTGTAGGCTTCCGCGGCCTGGACGATCTGCGAGGCTTTACCGCGAGCCTGCGGAACCTCGCGGCTCGCATAGGTGCGGGCTTCGTTCTGAGCGCGTTCCGCATCCTGCTGAGCCGCGTTCACGTCGATGAAGGCGGGCCGAACATCCGGCGGCGGGTTGACGGCCACGAGCTGGACGACTTCGATGCGAACACCGGCGCCGTACTCGTCGAGAGCCTTCTGGGTGATCTCCTTGACCTCCTGGGCCACGCTGGACTGCTCGTTGGTCAGGATCGCCTGGATATTCCGGCGACCGATCACTTCGCGCATGGCGCTCTCGGAAATTGCCTTGATCGTCCCTTCGGGATTCTCGAGGTTGAAGACGAAGTCCGACGCCTTCAGCGGATTGATGCGCCACTGCACCTCGAAATCGAGGTCGACGATGTTCTCGTCGCCCGTGAGCATCAGGCTTTCCTCAGGCATGTCGCGGCCCCGAGACTGAGACCCGGCGCCTGCGCGGTAGCCGATCTGAACGCTGTTGACCTGACCGACATTCGGCTTGGTGACCGCGCCGATCGGATAGGGAAAGTTGTAATGCGGCCCCTGGCCGGTGGTGTTCGTGTAGCGGCCGAAGATCGTCTCGATACCGACCTGCTGCGGCGCGACCGTATAGATGCCGGTGGCGAGCCAGATGAACAGCACGATGCCGCCGGCCACGGCCACACCCTTGCCGCCGCCCATGGAACCGCCGGGGATGATGCCACGCAGACGGTCCTGGCCACGACGGAGGATCTCTTCGAGGTCGGGGGGCGTTTTACCGCCGCCGCC
>NZ_JADIJP010000002.1:0-350344 GCF_017355285.1 Methylobacterium sp. SD274
GCGGGTGGCGCTGTTGAGCCTGGGCACCCGTCTGGGCGAAGCCTTGAAGGCGGCGGATCTGCTGGAGACGGCGGGGATCGCCGTGACGGTGGCGGATGCACGCTTCGCCAAGCCGCTCGACGAGGCCATGATCCTGGATCTGGCGGCGAGCCACGAGGTCCTGATCACCCTGGAAGAGGGCTCGGTCGGCGGTTTCGGGGCTATGGTGCTGCATCTCCTGTCGGAGAAGGGCGCGCTCGATGCGGGCCGGGTACGGGTACGGACGCTGACGCTGCCGGACACCTACCAGGACCACAACAGCCCCGACACCATGTATGCCGAAGCCGGCCTCGACGCCGACAGCATCGTCCGCACCGTTCAGGCTACCCTGCCCGAGCAGAAGGCCGGACGTCTGCGTCTCGCCTGACCTCCGGCCCCTGGCGTGTGGCCGCGCACGGAAGTCTCCGTGTGTGGCCGCGCTGCGCTTGTTCGCCTCGCCTATCGATGAGAAAAGACCGGGCATAATGCCGGTTCGTATCGGCGCGTCTTCCTGTGCAATCTCCTGACCCTACGAGAGAAATGACAGAGGCCACCTCCTCCGGCAGGTTCGACGAGAACCGTTACGAAGCCGGCCCGGTTCTCATCACCGGAGCGAGTGGGTTCCTCGGTGCCGCCCTCGTGGACGTGTTCCGCAAGGCCGGCTTCTCCGTGCGGATCATGGTGCGGGCCTCCTCCCCGCGCACCAACCTCGTCTGGAACGATGTCGAGATCGTCGAGGGCGACATGCGCGATCGCGCGTCGGTCGCCGCCGCTCTCGCCGGCCAGCGCTACCTCGTCCACGCCGCTGCCGATTACCGGCTCTGGGCGCCGGACCCTGAAGAGATCGTCCGCACCAATCGCGACGGCGCCATCATCCTCATGGAGGAGGCACTGAGGGCGGGGATCGAGCGGATCGTCTACACATCCAGCGTCGCCACCATCAAGCCGCATGACGACGGCACGCCCGCCGACGAAACGCGTCCTCTCACCCCCGGCACGGCCATCGGCGCCTACAAGCGCAGCAAGGTCGTCTCCGAGCGCGTGGTCGAGGAGATGGCGGCGCGTAACGGCCTGCCCGTGGTCATCGTCAACCCGTCGACGCCCATCGGCCCCCGCGACGTCAAGCCGACCCCCACCGGGCGGATCATCGTCGAGGCGGCCCTCGGGCGGATGCCCGCCTTCGTCGATACCGGCCTCAACCTTGCCCATGTGGACGACGTCGCCTACGGCCATCTCCTGGCCCTGCGCCATGGCCGCACCGGCGAGCGCTACATCCTGGGCGGCGAGAACGTGCTTCTGTCGCAGATGCTCGCCGACATCGCCGGCATGGTCGGCCGCAAGGCGCCGACCATCAACCTGCCGCGCGCCGTGGTCTATCCTATTGCGTTCATCTCCGAACAGATGGCCCGGATCACCGGCAAGACGCCCTTCGCGACCATCGACGGCATCAAGATGTCGCGCTACCGCATGTTCTTCACCGATGCCAAGGCACGGGCCGAACTCGGCTATTCCGCGCGGCCCTACCGCGAGGGGCTGTCGGACGCCCTCGGCTGGTTCCGCCAATCGGGGTATCTGAAGTGACCGCAACCCTCGACAGCGCGACGGAAGCGCGTTCGGGCAAGGGGCACAAGGACGAGAACTTTCCCGTCGCCTCCCACCTGATCCACCCGAAGAATCGCGGCGCGATCCTGGCTTTCTACGATTTCGTGCGTGCGGGCGACGACGTCGCCGACCACGCCGAGCTGTCGCCCGAGCGCAAGGTCGAGCTTCTCGACGAACTCGCCGACGCGCTGACCGGCAAGGGGCCCTCCGACCGTGAGGCTGAGCCGCTGAAGCGGGAACTCGCCGCGCGCGGCCTTCCGGCCACGCATGCCCTCGAACTCCTCGACGCCTTCCGCCTCGACGCGCGGAAGAACCGGTATGAGGATTGGGACGACCTCATCGCCTATTGCCGTCTCTCAGCCATGCCCGTGGGCCGCTTCGTCCTCGACATCCATGGCGAGGACCCGGCCGTGGTCTGGGGGCCGTCGGACGCGATCTGCGCCGCGCTCCAGATCATCAACCACCTGCAGGATTGCGCGAAGGATTATCGCCGCAACGATCGGGTTTACCTGCCGCGGGACGTGCTGGAGCGCCACGGCGTCTCCGTGGACGCGCTCGCCGCCGACGAGGCCTCCCCTGCCCTGCGCGCGGTCATCCGTGAACTCGCCGAGCGGACCATGCTCCTCCTCGACGAGGGCGCGGTGCTGCCCGACCTGATCGACGACCTGCGCCTGAGCCTCGAGATCGCGGCGATCCACCGCCTCGCCGTGGTGCTCACGAAGGGGCTGCTCACGCGCGACCCGCTCTCCGAGAAGGTCCATCACGGCAAGGCGGGCTTTGCCCTGACGGCTCTGGGCGGAATCGCCTCGACCCTGGCGCGTCGTCCGTTCCGCTCGCGCATCCTGCGCCGACAGTCCACGCGCGTCGCGAGCCAGGGAGCGCAGTCATGAGCGCCACCGCATCACCCGCCCAGGAACCCGCAATGGCGCAGGACGCCGCCCTGCCGGCCGCCGGGTCCTCGTTCTACACCGCCATGCGGCTGCTGCCGAAGGATCGCCGGGAGGCAATGTACGCGGTCTACGCATTCTGCCGTTCGGTGGACGACGTCGCCGACGATGGTGGTCCGGCGCCCGTCCGCGCGGCCGAACTCGACCGCTGGCGCGCCGAAATCGATGCTCTTTATGCCGGAAACCCGGCTCCGCGCGTGCGCGACCTCGTGGTACCCATCCGCCGCTACGGATTGCTGCGCGAGGATTTCCAGGCGGTCATCGACGGCATGGCGATGGATGCGTTCGAGGACATCGTCGCTCCCGATGAGGCCACCCTCGATCTCTATTGCGACCGGGTCGCCAGCGCGGTCGGGCGGCTGTCCGTGCGCATCTTCGGCCTGCCCGAGGCCGATGGCATCCGCCTCGCCCATCACGAGGGCCGCGCGCTGCAGCTCACCAACATCCTGCGCGACATCGACGAGGATGCGGAGCGCGGCCGTCTTTACCTGCCGCGCGAGAAGCTCGCCGCCATCGGCCTTACCGATCCGACTCCCCAGGCCGCCATCGCCCATCCCCGCATCGGCGAGGTCTGCATCGCCGTGGCGAGGGAGGCGGAAGCCCATTACCGCGACACCTGGACGATCATCGACCGCAATCCGCGCAAGGAGACGAAGGCCCCTCGCCTGATGGCGGCGGCCTACCGGCTCTATCTCGACGCGGTGCTGAAGCGCGGCTGGGCCATGCCCCGCGCGCGCGTGAAACCCTCGAAGCTCGCCCTGCTGGGCGTCGCGCTTCGTCACGGGATCCTGTGATGACGGGACAACAGACCGGAACGGTTCACGTCGTCGGCGCGGGGCTCGCGGGCCTTTCGGCCGCCGTGTCGCTCGCCGAGCAGGGGCGCCGCGTCATCGTGCACGAGGCCGCCAAGCAGGCGGGCGGGCGCTGCCGCTCCTACTATGATTCGACGCTGGGCCTGACCATCGACAACGGCAACCACCTGTTGCTGTCGGGCAACCGTTCGTCCCTCGACTTCTTGAAGCTGGTGGGCGCCCCCGCCGATGCCCTGACCGGGCCGGACGAGGCTGAATTCCCCTTCGCCGACCTGAAGACCGGTGAGCGCTGGACCCTTCGGCCGAATGCCGGGCGGGTGCCGTGGTGGGTGCTGCAGGCGTCGCGGCGGGTGCCGGGCAGCCGGGCGATGGATTATCTCGCGCCCCTGAGCATACTCCGGGCCGCCTCGGGCAAGGCCCCCGGCCGTGCGGGCACGATCGGTGAGCGCATGGAATGTTCCGGGCCGCTCTACGAGCGCCTCTGGCATCCGGTGCTGCTCGCCGCCCTGAACACCGATCCGCAGGAAAGCGATGTCGGCCTCGCCGCCACGATCCTTCGCGAAACCCTGGGCGCGGGCGGCGCCGCTTGTCGGCCCCTCATTGCCGTCGGCGGCCTTTCGGTCGCCTTCGTCGATCCCGCCTTGTCGTATCTGGCCAAGCACGGCGCCGAGATGCGCTTCGGCCGTCGCCTGCGCGGCCTCGGCGCCGATGCGGGTCGGGTCGATACCCTGTTGTTCAACGACGAATCGGTGACGCTCGGTCCCGATGATTCGGTGGTGCTGGCCCTGCCGCCGTGGGTCGCGACCGACCTGATCCCAGGACTTTCGGCTCCGCAATCCTACCGCTCCATCGTCAATGCTCATTTCGCGATCCTTCCTCCACAGGGCTTGCCGTTATTGCTCGGTGTGGTGAACGGTCTGACGGAATGGCTGTTCGCCTATCCGGATCGACTGTCGGTCACCATCAGCGGTGCCGATCGCCTGCTGGATATGCCGCGGGAAGACTTGGCGAAGCAGATCTGGGCTGAGATCTCGACTTTGACCGGACTTGCACCGGAACTGCCAAGCTGGCAGATCGTCAAGGAGAAACGGGCGACCTTCGCGGCGACGCCCGAAGAGGCCGCGCGGCGCGCGAGTGCCGTGACGGCCCACGACAATCTCGTCCTGGCGGGCGACTGGACCGCGACCGGCCTGCCATCGACGATAGAGGGAGCGATCCGTTCGGGAACGACGGCCGCGCAAGCGCTCCTTAAAGGCGCGCCTGCGCGCCGTGAAGCTGTGACGCGCGGCGCGGCGTGAGGAAGGGGCCGCGTCAGGCGGCACTGAGGCGAGGATGATGCGAGAGGCATTCAAGAAGGTCGAGACGCTCCAGCGTCCCAAGACCCAGGAGATTTCCCTGGACGACGTCGAGCATGGAGTCATGCGGGCGACGCAGGCCCTGACGAATCTCGTCCATGCGGACGGGCATCTCTGTTTCGAACTCGAAGCGGATGCGACGATCCCCTCCGAATACATCATGTTCCACCAGTTCCGGGCGACGACCATTCCGCCCGACCTGATGGCCAAGATCGGCAATTACCTGCGCCGGACGCAAGGAAAGCATGGCGGGTGGTCGCTGGTCCATGACGGGCCGTTCGACATGAGCGCCAGTGTGAAAGCCTATTACGCGCTGAAATTCGTCGGCGACTCGATCGAGGCGCCCCACATGCGTCGCGCCCGCGAGGCGATCCTCTCGCGTGGCGGTGCCGCAAATTCCAACGTGTTCACCCGGTTCCTGCTGGCTCTGTTCGGCGAGGTGCCCTGGCGCGCCGTGCCGGTGATGCCCGTCGAGATCATGCATCTGCCGAAGTGGTTTCCCTTCCACCTCGACAAGATCTCCTATTGGGCACGCTGCGTGATCGTGCCCCTGCTGGTGCTGCAGGCGAAGAAGCCCCTCGCCAAGAACCCGCTCGGTCTCGGCATTCCCGAATTGTTCGTGACGCCGCCGGAGCATGTGCGCTCCTGGCCGGGCAGCCCACATGCGACCTGGCCCTGGACGCCGATCTTCGGCGCCATCGACCGGCTGCTGCAGGTCACGCAGGATTACTTCCCGAAGAAGCGCCGTCAGCGCGGCATCGACAAGGCCGTTGCCTGGACGAGCGAGCGCCTCAACGGCGAGGACGGCCTCGGCGCCATCTTCCCGGCCATGGTCAACACTGTGCTCATGTACGAAGTGCTCGGCTATCCAGCCGATCACCCGCAGGTGCTGATCGCCTGCGAGGCGGTCGAGAAGCTAGTCGTGGTCAAGGAGCACGAGGCCTATGTCCAGCCCTGCCTCTCGCCGGTCTGGGATACGGCCCTGGCCGGTCACGCGCTGCTCGAGGCCGGCGGCCCCGATGCCGAGCACCAGGCCCGGCGCGGGCTCGATTGGCTGCGTCCGCTCCAGGTGCTCGACATCAAGGGTGACTGGGCGGCCGGCCGTCCCAATGTCCGCCCCGGCGGCTGGGCGTTCCAATACGCCAACCCGCATTTCCCCGATCTCGACGACACCGCCGTGGTGGTGATGGCGATGGACCGGGCGATGCGCCAGCACGGTCTCGTCGCCGACGTACCGGATTATGCCGTCTCCATCGCCCGCGCGCGGGAATGGGTCGAGGGCCTGCAATCGAGCGACGGCGGCTGGGCGGCGTTCGACGCCGACAACAACCATCATTACCTCAACAACATCCCGTTCTCGGATCACGGTGCCCTCCTCGACCCGCCGACCGCCGACGTCACGGCCCGCGTCGTCTCCATGCTGTCGCAGCTCGGCGAGACCCGGGAGACCTCGAAGGCCCTCGATCGCGGCGTGAAATACCTCCTCGACGATCAGGAGGAGGATGGCTCCTGGTACGGGCGCTGGGGGATGAACTTCATCTATGGCACCTGGTCGGTGCTCTGCGCGCTCAATGCCGCCGGCGTCGATTCGGCCTCGCCGGAGATCCGCAAGTCGGTGTCCTGGTTGATCCGCATCCAGAACCCCGATGGCGGCTGGGGCGAGGATGCCTCGTCGTACAAGATCGATCCGGCCTTCGAGCCCGGTTATTCCACCGCGTCCCAGACCGCCTGGGCCCTCCTCGCCCTGATGGCGGCGGGCGAGGCCGACGATCCGGCGGTGACGCGCGGCATCAACTACCTGACACGGACGCAGGGCGCGGACGGGTTCTGGTCGGAGGAGCGCTATACGGCGACCGGGTTCCCGCGGGTGTTCTACCTGCGCTACCATGGCTACCCGAAATTCTTCCCGCTCTGGGCCATGGCGCGCTACCGCAACCTCAAGCGTAGCAACACGCGGTCTGTCGCCTACGGGATGTAGGCTCTCTTCGACCCTCTCCCCTCTATGGGAGAGAGTGCCTGCGGAGCATGCGGGAGGGGGGCCTCTCCGGAAACGTCGCTCCCCTCTCCCGACCCTCGCTGACGCGAGGGCCACCCTCCCCCGCAGAGGGGGAGGGAGTGCTGGCTGGACATCCCATGCTCCCCATCCTCGTCGTCACCGGACTCTCCAAGGAGGCTCGGCTTGCCGCCGGCCCTGGAATCGAGGCCGTGGGAGCGGGTGGATCTCCGGAGCGCCTTCGTGCGCTGCTCGCCCTTCGCCGGGAGCCCGGATGTCGTGCCGTGATCAGCTTCGGCATCGCGGGAGGGCTCGATCCGTCGCTGGTCCCAGGCGACGTGGTGATCGCCACCGGCATTGCCGATGAAACGGGACGCCGCGAGACCGACGCCGCCCTGCGCGACGCGATTCACTCCGCCCTGTCGAGAGCCGATCTGACGACGCACTCGGCGGACCTCGCCGGGGTCGACGCAGCGGTCGTGAGCGTGGCCGCGAAGGCCGAACTGCATGCCCTTACCGGGGCGGCGGCGGTCGATATGGAATCCCATGTGGCGGCGGATTTCGCGGCTCGCCACGGCATTCCGTTCGCCGCAATCCGCGTGGTCTGTGACCCGGCCGAGCGCGCTCTGCCCGCCTTCGTCACGACGGCACTGAAGCCGAACGGCGACCCCGACATCATCGCCGTTCTGACCGCCCTCGGTCGGAACCCGACCCATCTGCCGGCTCTGATCCGTCTGGCCAGGGATTCTGGAAGAGCCTTCGCCGCTCTGGCTCGCTGCCGTCCTGGCCTCGTGCCGGACTTCGATGAGCCCGGCGCACGACGCTCTGCCGGTAATGCCGCGCGATAGCTGCCCGCCGTATTCAATCGATACGACTAACGAAAAGCCCCGCGATGCTGCTGCATCGCGGGGCTTTTTATTGACGCAGGAACGGCTTCCGCGTGGCGTCAGGCCGCCGTGCGGTTGCGGGCCTCACGCTTGGTGTCGACGCCCGAAGCTTTGATCTCGGACAGCTTCTGCGCCACGTTGCGCGAGAACACGAACTCGGCCGGGCGCTGGTTCTCGAGGCTGACCTCGGGAGCCATCTCGCCCTCGGTCTTGATCCCACGGATGGCGTGGATCAGTGGCTTCCAGGGCTTCTTCACGGAATCGACCACCGAGGAGGCCTCATATCCGGAATGGACCATGCAGTCGGCGCACTTCTCGTAATTGCCGGTGCCGTAGGAATCCCAGTCCGTCTCCTCCATCAGCTCCTTGAAGGTGGCGGCGTAGCCCTCGCCGAGCAGGTAGCAGGGCTTCTGCCAGCCGAACACGGTGCGGGTCGGGTTGCCCCACGGGGTGCAATGGTAGGTCTGGTTACCGGCCAGGAAGTCGAGGAACAGACCCGACTGCTGGAAGGTCCAGTTCTGGCGGCCCTTCTCCTTGCCGTGCCGGAACACGCCGCGGAACAGGTCCTTCGTGGCCTTGCGGTTCAGGAAGTGCTGCTGGTCGGGCGCGCGCTCGTAGGCATAGCCGGGCGAGACGGTGATGCCGTCGATGCCGAGCTTCGTCACGGTGTCGAAGAAGTCGGCGATCTTGTCGGCCGAGGAATTGTTGAAGAAGGTGCAGTTGATGGTGACGCGGAAGCCCATCTCCTTCGCCTTGGCGATGGCGGAGACAGCCTTGTCGTAAACGCCGCGCTGGCACACCGACTGGTCGTGCATCTCCTTGTCGCCATCGAGATGGATCGACCAGGTGAAGTACGGGCTGGGCTTGTAGTCCTTGATCTTCTTCTCGAGCAGAAGCGCGTTCGTGCAGACGATCGCGAATTTCTTCTGCGCGATGATGCCCTCGACGATCTGCGGCAGGTCCTTGTGGAGCAGCGGCTCGCCACCGGCGATCACGACCATGGGTGCGCCGCACTCGCGCACGGATTCCAGGGCGTCGGCCACGGGCAGGCGCTTGTTCAGGATCTCGTCCGGGTAATCGATTTTTCCACAGCCGGCGCAGGCGAGATTGCAGCGGAACAGCGGCTCCATCATCATCACGAGCGGGTAGCGCTTGCGACCGGTGAGGTGCTGCTTAAGAATGTAGCCGCCAATCTTCGCGACGTAACGGAGGGGAATACCCAAGACGCGGCTCCTTATTTTTGGCCCCGATATGATCGGGTGCATTACCGTGAAAAGCGGCGGAATTCCAGCGAACTAGGTTAGAACCACGGTCGATGGGGACGCCTTGGTGGGCGGACGGGACGTGTTTGAGCGATCCTGGGACAATCCAGCCACAGGTAGAGCGTGCCAGCCATAGGTAGAGCGTGGCACATTGGTCCAGGATGACGTCCGTCGCGCCATGATGACGGACCTTATCCCAAAGCACGGTGCTTTTTCCTAGTCGGTCAGGGTATGCCTGAACTGCGCCGGGCCGTGATCACGTCATCGGCATCACTCTGCCATGCGGCGCCCCGGGCATGTCCTAGCTAGGGTTTAGCCGTGCGCCGCAGCAAAGCTCATCCGCAGTGCGCGGACGCACCTCATCCCTTGAACCGGGCCCGATAACCCTGTCTCGTTGCATTTCTACCTGCGGATGACTACGGAAACGGTCGACCGCGAGGTGCTCCCACTGGTATGAGCGCGGTCGAGATTGGATATCTCGTCGGCACGACCCATCTGCGAGAAGCGGCGCGTCGCGGCGGTTCTCAAAGGAATTTCTGTCACGATCCTTGTCAGGAGCCTTTGGCAGGGACTCGTGGCCAGGGACTCGTGGATCGCGCCGACAGATGGTAACCGACATCCGGACCAAGACCGGTTCCACGTCGAACGTACCGGCCGTCCCACGCATCCGCGGGGACCGGCGGACTCATTCGGGCGACCGCGTCGCTAGGCAGGCAGGATACTTGTGATCGAACGTCTCGTCGCGTTTTCCGTCCACAGGCGCTGGCTCGTCATCACTCTCGTGGCGATTCTCACCATCGGAAGCGCAGCGCTCGGCGCGCATCTGTTCCGGATCAACACCGATGTCGAGCGTCTGATCGATAAGGACGTGCCCTGGCGGCAGGACGAGATCAATTACGAGAAGGCGTTCCCCCAACGGACCGGAACGCTCGTGGCGGTGATCGACGGCAAGACGCCCGAGGTCGCCGAGGAGGCGGCCGCCTCCCTCGCCAAGGCGCTGCTCGACCATCCCGAACAGATCGAGACGGTGTACCGCCCGGATGGCGGGCCCTTCTACGACAAGAACGGCTTCCTGCTGATGCCGCAGGAGGAGCTGACCAAGACCATGGAGCAGCTTGTCCAGCAGCAGGGGCTCCTCGGTCCGCTCGCGGCCGACCCGACCCTGCGCGGCGTCATGCGGGTGCTCGGCCTCGGGGCCAAGGGCATCAAGAGCGGCGATGCCAAGCTCGAAGACCTGGACGGTCCGATGACGCGGATCGACGAGGTGCTGCGTAAGGTGCTGGCCGGCGAGCCCGCACGTCTCTCCTGGCAATTGCTCCTCTCCGGCGGCAAGGCCCAGAGTACCGAGCTGCGCAAGTTCATCATGATCCAGCCGAAGCTGGATTATGCCGCGCTCCAGCCCGGCGCGGACGCGACGAAGCTCATCCGTGGCCTTGCCACCGACCTGAAGATCAACACCCTCGGCGGCCTCGATGCGGCCGACAATCCGCGCATGCGCCTCACCGGCCCGGTGGCCGTGGCGGATGACGAGTTCGCCACGCTCTCGGACGACGCGCTCCTCAATAACGGCGTCACCGTCGCGGCGATCGTGCTGTTCCTGTGGCTGGCCCTGCGCTCGCCGTCCCTGGTCACGGCGGTGATCATCACCACCTTCGCGGGTCTCATCGTCACCACCGCCCTCGGCCTCCTCATGGTGGGCGAGCTGAACCCGATCTCGGTGGCGTTCACGGCCCTGTTCGTGGGGTTGGGGATCGATTTCGGCATCCAGTTCGCCGTACGCTACAGGGCCGACCGGTTCGAGCAGCCCGATCTGTCGAGCGCGATCCGCGCCGCGGCGCGCGGGGTCGGCTGGTCTCTAAGCCTCGCTGCCATCTCGCTCCTGGCGGGCTTCTTCGCCTTCCTGCCAACCGCCTTCCGCGGCGTGTCCGAGCTCGGTCTCATCGCCGGCGTCGGCATGATCGTAGCGTATCTGTTCTCGCTGACCCTGCTCCCCGCCCTCATCGCCGTCTTCAAGCCCAAGGGTGAAGCGCGGGCGGTGGAGACGACCTGGCTGTCGGGCGTCGATCCCTGGATCATCCGGAACCGCAAGCTGGTGCTCATCATCGTCGGCGTGATCACGGTGGCGGGCATCCCGCTCCTGTTCAAGCTGCCGTTCGACTCGAACCCGATGCACCTGCGCAGCACCAAGGTCGAATCGATCTCGACCTATCTCGACCTGATCAAGGATCCCGAGACGAGCCCGAACCTCATCGACGTGATCGCGCCTTCGGTCGCGGCGGTGCCCGAACTCGCCGCCAAGCTGAAGGCCCTCCCCTCCGTCGCGAAGGTCATCGACATCGATACCTTCGTGCCGCCGGACCAGGACCAGAAGCTCGCGACCATCGCTGAGACGGCCGAGCTCCTCGGACCGATCCTCAATCCCATCCGCAAGCCGCCGCCGCCGACTGATGCGGATACGGTCAAGGCGTTGAAGGAGGCTGCCGCTGCCCTGAAGGGGATCGCGACGGGCAATGCCGGTGGCGCGAATGCCGCGGGCTCCCTGGCTGGTACTCTCGACGCACTCTCGACCGCGACCCCGCAGATCCGGGAGGCGGCGAACGTCGCCGTCACCACCGACCTGAAGACCCTGCTGGTCCGCCTTCGGAGCCTGCTGGCTCCGGAGAAGGTCACCCTCGACAACATCCCGCCGAAGCTGAAGGCCGAGTGGATCGCCTCGGACGGTCGGGCGCGGATCGAGGTGCATCCGAGCGGGGATGCCAACGACAACGTGGTTCTGCGCCGCTTCGCCAAGGAGGTGCAGTCGGTCGCACCCCACGCCACCGGTGCTCCCGTCGCCACGACCTCGTCGAGCTACACCATCCTCGGCGCCTTCGTTCAGGCGGCGCTGACGGCTCTGGTGGCCATCTTCATCATCCTGTCCGTGGCGCTGCGTAAGCCCTGGGACGTGGCGATGACGCTGGGTCCGCTGGTGCTGGCGACCTTGTGGACACTGATGGCGCTGCACGTGGTCGGCATGCCGCTGAACTTCGCCAACATCATCGCCCTGCCGCTGATGTTGGCGGTGGGTGTCGCCTTCCACATCTACTACGTCATCGCCTGGAGGGCGGGTGTCACCGACATGCTGGCCTCCAGCCTGACGCGTGCGATCTTCTTCTCGGCGCTCACCACCGGCACGGCCTTCGGTTCGCTCGTCCTGTCGAGCCATCCCGGCACGGCCAGCATGGGCAAGCTCCTGGCCCTGTCGCTGTTCTTCACCCTTGTCGCCGCCTTCTTCGTGGTTCCCGCCTTCCTCGGTCCCCCGCCGGAGCAGCCTGACCCGAACCGTCCTGAAGGCGACGAGGCCATGGCCGGCGTGAAAGCCCCGAGGCCGGAGCCGGTCTCGGCCAAATAAGCCGAGACTGCCGATCCTCGGATTTCTCGGGGTCACCAATGAGAAGGCCGCCGTCGCGTTAAGCGACGGCGGCCTTTTTCGTGTCCGTTCCTGCGATCGGACGGCTACAGGAAATCCGAGAAGCCGCCTCTGTCCGCGCCGACCTGCCTGATCGCGTCGATTGCCTCCGGCGAGATCAGGGCGTCACGCTCTGCCGAATAGGCGTAGCCCGGCGCCTCGCCGGGGAAGCCGCCGCGCGTGGCGGGATGGGTATAGAGCTCGGTCAACCCATCCGGCAGGTGCCGCAGGAGCCCCGCCACACGCTGCGGCGTCATCGCGCCGGACCATGCCAGGCCCAGAGTGCGGTCGGGGATCAGCAGGCCGGCCTGGCGGGCGCGAACCGCGAGGAGCCCGGCCCAGGGGGCGATATCGAGGGCGGGCTTCGGGGTCGCGCCGGGCTCTGCGGCGCGTAGCACGGCGCGGGGCTCGCGCGGCACCCGGATCGCCCGCATGCCGTATCCCCGGCCGATGGCCAGGACGCGCCCGGCGATGAGCGGATGCACATGGAAATGCTTGTGGGCGTTGACGTGGTCGAGGGGTAGGCCAGTGGTTCTGTAAGCTTCGAACTGCGCTGTGATTTCCGCTGAAAGCTGCCGCCGTGCCGAAGGTTTCACCGCGAGGTCGAGGCCGAGGCGACCCATGTCGCGTCGGATCAGCCCGTCCGCATCAACGAGGTCGGGCAGTTCGGCCGGGGGAAGCGTCGGCCAGGCCTCGACCATGACGAGGTGCAGTCCGACGCGGAGGGAGGGAAGGCGCCGAGCGCGGGCCACCGCGTCGGCCGCCGCCGGTGCCGAGACCATCAGGCTGGCAGCGGTGAGGATGCCCTCGCGATGGGCCTGCTCGACAGCCTCGTTCACTTCCCGGCTCAGGCCGAAATCGTCGGCGGTCACGATCAGGCGTTTCATGGCGGCCTTGGTCATGCTCGATGGTCCTCGTCGTTCGGGGGCTCGGGCGATGCGCCGGCGAAAGCATCGCGGCCGTGGTCCAGAGTCGCGCCGCCTTTCCCGCCCGAGAGGGCTTGAAGGAGGCGCAGGTTCACGAGCTCAGGGGTGCCCTTCGGCATCCGGTCGAACAACGTATCCCTCCCGCCGCCGGCCAGCCTCCGTCGCAGTGGGAACGGGCGAACGCCCGTGGCCTGCAGAGCCCGATTTAGACTGCCCGAAGGTCGGAACCGGAGAACGTTCGAGGCTGCCCAAACAGCAGAAAGGCGAACCCTTTCGTCGTTGACCGCGCCCGTACGAGCGCCGCGCCAAGGATCTAGAGCAGGCGGAGTGGGGTTGGAACCGGCTTTGCGAGCCCTGACCACCACCCGGCGGGCGCCTGAAACAAGAACGGCCGGGCGATGAGCCCGGCCGCTGGTAGTGACGTGCGATGAAGGTTGGGCGACCTGAGGATCAGGCGGCTTTTGACGTGCCGGTCTGACGCTCCTTGAGGAAGCGGTAGAATTCCACACCCTCGCGCAGGCGGCGCTTCATCATGTCGGGCGAGCGCACCATCTCGGAGACGATGGAGGCGATCTTCGGGGCGCGGAAGTAGAACTTCCGGTAGAATTCCTCGACCGCCGCGAAGATCTCGGAATGCGACAGGTGCGGGTAGTGTAGCGGGGCGATCTGTACGCCGTTCTCGTCGACGAGCTCGGCATTCTCCACGTCGAGCCAGCCGTTCTCCACGGCCTGCTTGTAGAGGAAGGTGCCCGGGTAAGGGGCGGCCAGCGAGGCCTGGATCGTGTGCGGGTTGATGCGCTTGGCGAAGGCGATCGTCTCCTGGATCGTCTCGCGGGTTTCGCCCGGCAGGCCGACGATGAAGGTGCCGTGGATGGCGATGCCGAGGTCGTGGCAATCCTTGGTGAACTTCTCGGCCACCTCGACGCGCATGCCCTTCTTAATGTTGTTCAAGATCTTCTGGTTGCCCGACTCGTAGCCGACGAGAAGCAGGCGAAGGCCGTTCTCCTTGAGCACCTTCAGGGTCTCGCGGGGCACGTTCGCCTTGGCATTGCACGACCAGGTCACGCCGAGCTTGCCGAGTTCGCGGGCGATCTCCTCGGCGCGCGGGAGATTGTCGGTGAAGGTGTCGTCGTCGAAGAAGAACTCCTTCGTCTGCGGGAACTCCTTCAGGCAGTACTTGATCTCTTCGATCACATGCGCGACCGAACGAGTGCGGTAGGTGTGGCCACCCACGGTCTGCGGCCAGAGGCAGAAGGTGCAGCGGCTCTTGCAGCCACGGCCTGAATAGAACGAGATGTAGGGGTGCTTGAGGTACCCGATGAAGTACTTCTCCATCTGGAGGTCGCGCTTGTAGACCGAGGTGACGAAGGGCAGCTGGTCCATGTCCGTCATGATTTCGCGGTCCTCGTTATGGACTACGACTCCATTGGCGTCCCGGTAGGACAGGCCCTTGATCTCGGACATCGGCGTGCCGTCGGCGACTTCCTTGACGGTGAAGTCGAACTCGTTGCGGGCACAGAAATCGATACACGGGGCCTGGGCCATGGCGCCGGCCGCGTCGACCGCGACCTTGGCGCCGATGAGCCCGGCGATGAGCTTGGGGTTGGCGGCCTTGAGAGCCTCGACGGTCTTCACGTCGGACTTGAAGGACGGCACCGAGGTATGCAGCACCACGAGGTCGAAATCGTTGGCCTGGGCCACGATCTCGGCGAGCTTGATGTTGTGCGGGGGGGCGTCGATCAGCTTCGAGTTCGGCACGAGGGCGGCCGGCTGGGCGAGCCAGGTCGGGTACCAGAACGACTTGATCTCGCGCTTGGCCTGGTAGCGAGAGCCCGCTCCGCCATCGAAACCATCGAAGGTGGGGGCCTGGAGGAAGAGCGTGCGCATGGGGTTCAAGGCCTCAGCGAGGGACGGGAATGGGGCGGGTTCAGAGCGAAGCGAGAGTCAGAGCGGGGATGCGCCGGCATCGTGGCCGAGGCTGCGCTCCGGGATCAGCGTACCGTCCGCAACCACCCGATAATCGTGACCTTTCCATGTCACCGCCCCCGACACGAAGCTCCAGGAGAAGTTCATGAAGGAGAGGATGTCGCGAATCGGCAACAGCCAGTAGGGGTGCGGAGCGAGACCGAAGGCGCGCTCCAGGCGGACGCAGAGGATGATGCGGCAGGCGAGCGCCAGGGCCGCCACCACGAGTCCGCTCGTGTCGGCTCCCGGAATCAGGGCGCCGATGAGCGCCAGCGGGAAGGCATGGGTGACGATGGAGCCGGCATACCCGGCCGGATCGACGTTGCGGATGGTCCGGTTCCAGCGCAACTCGTGCTTCCACAGGCCGGCGAGATCGGTGTCGACGCAGGTATGCCCGATCGTGAAGGTCGGGATCGCCACGAGACCGCCCTTTGCGCGCAGGGCTTCGCCCACCGCGTAATCGTCGGCGAGATCGTCGCGGAAGGCCTCGAAGCCCCCCATCTCGGCGAGCGCCTTGGTGGTGAAGGCGATGGTGGAGCCGAAGCAGGGCTTGGCCAGGCCGAGCGAGGTGCCCATCACGACATTGGGCAGGAACTGGACGTCGATGGCGAGCGCCGAGAGATGAGCCCAGACGCCGCGGTTCGCCGGTACGCCATGGTAGAGGCAGGTGACGCCGTTGACGCCGGGCTGAGCCAGCTCGGCAACGATCCGCTCCAGATAATCGGGCTTTGCCACCATGTCGCTGTCCGCCAGCACGATCACGTCGTGGGCGATCTGGGTCGACATGTTGATGAGGTTGGAGACCTTGCGGTTCGAGCCGTGCTGGCGCGCATCGATGACGAGGTCGAGCTTGAGGTCGGGATAGGTTTCGGCGAGGCGGCGCACCACGGCGATCGCCGGATCGGTGGCGTTCTGCACGCCGAAGACGACCTGCATCGGGCCGGCGTAGTCCTGGCGGCAGAAGGTCTCGAGGTTCTCGTAGAGATTGGGCTCCATGCCGCAGAGCGGCTTCAGGATGGTCACCGATGGGCGTGCGGCGTTCGCCGCCAGGACGGGAACGGGGCGGCGTGCGTAGCGGCTCGCCAGGAAGGCAGCCGTCAGCCCGTAGACACAGCCGGCCAGGGCCATGAACTGGAACAGGAGCGAGAGCCAGCTCAGGTTCGCCGAAGGCAGATCCGTCAAGGTGAGGTCCATGATGGGCGAAGCTCGGTCACGGTTTGGTTGGAAGGTGCCGCAAGGTCTGGAAGGCGACACGGGTGGGTTCGTCCGGCCAGGCCCGACGAGGGGCGTCTGGCCTGCGTCTAAGGCTTTGGTTTGGCGGCGAGCATCGCCGCGGTCCGATCACGAAGGAATTTCAGAAGGCTTTCCGCCCCGCCCGCCTTCAGCGGATCGGCGAAGCTGCCGCGCATGGCGGCGATCTCGCTGACATTGCCGTTGAGATACACGTCCTGGATGCGGTTGCTCGAACCCACGAGGTAGTCGACCTGCGAGGCGTCGCCCTCCGCATTGGCGACCTCGGTCTGGACCACGCGGTTCTGGCCGCGCGCTTCACTCTCGGGCTTGATGTCGAATTTGCCGCCGGCGGCCTGGGAGAGGCGGGTGGCATAGGTCACAGTGAAATACTGTTTGAAGGCTTCCGTCAGCGCGCCCTGCTGCTCGGGCGTGAAGCCTTTCCATTTCGCGCCCACGGCGACCCGCGCCATGGTGGCGAAATCCATGCTCTGGTCGAGCACCGGGCCGATGACCAGGGCCCTGCTCTTCACGTCGGCTTCGGGCGCCTTGAGGGCGCCCTCGAAGCTGGAATAGAGGCCGCGTACGGTCTGCACCGCCGCATCCTCCGCCGCACGGGCGGGCCCGACCGACAGGAGGGTCGCTGCGAGAAGGGTCGAGGCCACCAGCCCCGATGCGAATCTGCTCACGCGCATTTCCGCAGCGTCTCCATCTCGCTCTCCATCGAGCGCGACACGATGTGGTTTCCCGCGGAATTGGCGGGCACCCGCGACACGGGCATGGAATCCAGGCTTACCGCCCGGGCAATGTCGCCTCCGACTTTCGGCACGTTCTGCTCCACCGACCTCTGGTCCCGAAACGTCCGGTCTTCCACGTCCGGCGCGACCGTCTTGCCTTCCATGAAGTGCCACGCGACGAGACCGGGCACACCGACCATGAGATCGGCCAGACGCTTCACCAGGGAGAGCGCGAGGGCGGCCTCGGCGGGGATGTCGAAGATCGCGCAGAGGGCGATGAGGCCGCCTTCCTGGGCACCGAGCGCCCCCGGCACGGCGAAGGCGGCACCGCGAACCGCCTGGGCCAGGCTTTCGATGACGATGGCCTCGGCGACCGTCACCGGATAACCCATGAAATGCAGCGCCACATAAACTTCGGCGGCGCCGATGATCCAGCCGATCATGTGCACGCCCATGGCGCCCACGACCCGCTTGGGCGAGGAATAAAGTCGGCGCAGGCTGTCGAACAGAACATCGACCGCGCCGAGCGCGCGCCATTCACGAGCGGCGGCAAAACGGCTCAGCAGGGCCTGGATGATGCGGTGCCCGCTGCGGCGCTGGATCAGGAAGAAGGCGCCGAGAGCCGGGGCCGCGATGGCGAGACCGCCGGCGACGGTGCGCACCACGGGGCCATCGCCATGCAGCCAGGCGAGCAGGGCGACGCCGCCGACCGTGAAGAGGAACTGGGTGACCGCCTGGGTCATCAGGTCCACGAACATGCTGGCGCCGGCGAGCCCTCCGGAGAGGCCGCGCTGCGTCAACAGCCGCGCTCCGACGAAGTCGCCGCCGACGGTGGCCACGGGGAGGAGCGTGTTGATGCCCTCCCGCACGAAACGCAGCGAAATGCAGTTCCACAGGCTCGGACGGTCGTCCCGCGGGAAAACCGTGAACCAGCCGAGACCGGCCCAGCCGACGGCGACGGCACGGGCCAGCACGACGATGGCAGCGCCCCAACCGGCACTCACCACTGCCGCGGCGACGTCATCGAGACCCGATGACAAGAACAGTCCTGCAACTGTGCAGAGGCCGACGATGAGGGCCAATGTCGTCAGACGCTTCATGATCCCCCTTCGACCGTCGGCGCGGACGATTTTTTAGAGAATTTCACCGACGACCCGGACGAAAAGCCTTCCGGAAAACGTTGGCCTCATCGGAAGTTGCAGCTTTGGATTTCGTTGTCTATCACCCGATAGACACAGTGCGAGCCAAAGCGGCGCTGAGGCTTCTGCCTCGAAGAAACAGCCGCGCAAAGGCACGACCAAGGGACGAATGATGGACCGCGAAGCTTTCACCACGGCTCAGGATGCCGTGCTCGCCGACGCGCAGATCGATACCTACGACGCCAATTCGGCAGCCTATCGCGGGGCGCCAGCCCCGAAATCGCCGGTCATGGCATGGAACGAGTGGGACCCTCTGGAAGAGGTGATCGTCGGGAGCCTCGACGGTGCGACCATTCCGTCCCACCACCTCACGGTGATCTTCAACCTGCCGCGCGCAGCGCAGCCGTTCTACCGGTTCGCCGCGGGCTTCCGGTATCCGAAGTTCATGAAGAAGCTCGCCCAGGCCGAGCTCGATAACTTCATCTCGATCCTCGCCGGCGAGGGCGTGAAGGTGCGTCGGCCCGACACAGTGGATTTCTCGCGCAAGTACAACGCCCCGCGCTGGTCCTCCCGTGGCTTCTGCGTCGCCTGCCCGCGCGACCCCTACCTGGTCATCGGCGACGAGATCATCGAGAGCCCGATGTGCTGGCGGTCGCGCTATTTCGAGGGCGACGCTTACCGTTCGCTGTTCAAGGAATATTTTCGCAACGGTGCGCGCTGGACCTCGGCGCCTCGGCCGCAGCTGACGGACGAACTCTACAATTACGATTACCGCGTGCCGAACCTGAAGGCCGGCGAGCCGATGCAGTTCACCGTGAACGAGTTCGAGCCGGTCTTCGACGCAGCCGATTTCGTCCGCTGCGGCCGCGACCTCTTCGTCACCCGCTCCAACGTGACGAACCTGATGGGGATCGAGTGGCTGCGCCGCCACCTCGGCTCGGGCTTCCGCGTCCATGAGATCGAGAGCCGTTGCCCGCAGCCGATGCATATCGACTCGTCCTTCATGCCGCTGGCCCCGGGCAAGGTGCTGGTGAACCCGGACTATATCGACGTCGAGAAGCTGCCCGCCGTGCTCAAGAAGTGGGACGTGCTCATCGCGCCCCGCCCCGACCCGGTCGAGGGCTTCATGAGCAAGATTTCGATGTGCTCGCCCTGGACGTCGATCAATGTGCTGGCCATCGACGAAAAGAAGATCGTCGTCGATGCAAGCCAGCCGACCTTGATCAAGGCACTGAAGGATTGGGGCTTCGATCCAATCCCGGCGCCGTTCCTGTCCTATGGGCCCTTCGGTGGCTCGTTCCACTGCGCCACCCTCGACGTGCGTCGCCGCGGTGCGTTGAAGTCCTACTTCTAATCTGAGAATCGCTTCGGTGCGCTTGTCGCGCCGGAGCGATTTTTTGTCGGTGCCAACATAGGTCTATCGTCGCGTCGGCTTTGTCGTGATGCGTTAGGGAATTGTGTCTATGACCTCCGTCATGGACACGATGCTTCTCAACTCCTCCTCGCGCCCTGCCCAAAGGACGAGCCTTGCCGCCATGCCGGCGCTGGCCCTCGCGGGCTCGCTCATCGCGGCGAGCGGCGCCGGAGCCGCAGACCTCATGGAGTTGCAGAGGCCGCCGACGTTCCTCGCCTTGGACCAGAACCTCTGGGTCGTCACGGTGACGGCGACGGTGCAGGCGACGCCGAGTTTTCCGGGGTCGAACGAGTATACCGCCATCGGCTACCCATCGATCAGCATCGCCAAGGCCGGTACGCCACGCCGGTTCTCGTCGCCGGATGACGGGATCAGCTTCTCGCTCTACGATTCGCCGCTCTTCAACGCCGGGCTGACGGCGGAGTACGTGCCCGGCCGCTATTACGGCGACAACCGGCGTGACCTGTTCGGTCTCCGCGATGCCCAGTTCGCCATCGAGCCGGGTGTCTTCGTCGAGTATTACCCCACGCAATGGCTGCGCGCCCGGGCCGAACTGCGCCATGGAATCTTCGGGCATCACGGCTTCGTCGGCTCGCTCGGCGCCGACGTGATCCAGCCCTTCGACCGCTGGCAGGTCTCGGTGGGCCCGCGCTTCAACTTTGGCGATGCCAGCTTCGCCAGGCGCTATTTCGGCGTCAAACCGTTCGAGGCAGCGCTCAACGGGACGCTGACGCCGTTCCAGCCCGACAGCTACGTCACTGTCGGCGGATTGGGAGCTGTGACCTATACGTTCGACGAGCGATGGGCCGCCACGGGGTACGTTGGCTATAACCGGATCGTCGGCTCATCCGCCGAGAGCCCGTTGGTGCGCCGCCAGTTCGGATCGCAGAACCAATACACCTTTGGCATGAAGGTGAATTACAGTTTCACCACGCAGCCCTGGTTCTAGAGACCAAGGCCTGAGGTAGCGAGCGCCTGTCCGAGCCGCCGTTTCACCCGACGATATGGGCTTGGCCACCCCCGTCCGGGACGGCCTGCGCGACGAGCGCCCGCCGCCACGTGAATCCGGCGAGGGCGAGAGCGAGCCCGTATTGCAGCATTCCGTTCTCGGCGAGATCCGCCGGCGCGATCTGTGTCTGGATCGCCCAGCACGTCAGGGCATTGAGCAGGATCAGCCCCGCGCAGAAAACCGCGGCGGTGATCAAGGCGGCAACGAAATCGGGCATGGCGCGACCTCCGGAGAACCGGAGGCGAACTTTGCAAGGCGCGCGCCAGTCTCTGGGCTGAAGCGGTGCCGGTTCAGGCCGCCGGTGGTTTCGTCGCCACCATCGCGGGATGTTCGGCAAAGCCCGCGAACCATGCCGCCAGATCCCTATGGTCCCGCGTCCAGCCGAGTTCGGCAAAGCGCAGGTCGAGATATCCGAGGGCGCAGCCCAGGCTGATCGTTCCGATATCGACTCGGCCGACGAGGCGTTCCGCCCCTGCGTCGAGGGACGCGAGCGAGCTCCGGATCTTGGCCTCCTGACTGTCCATCCAGGTGCTGGAGCGTTCGGAGGCGTCGCGTGCCGTGAGTTCGTAGCGGATCAGCAGGGCCGCATCGAGAATGCCGTCGGCGATGGATTGGTCGTTGAGCGCCGTCCATCTCGCGGGACCGGCCGAGGGGAACAGCCCTCCCCCGGCTTGGGTGTCGAGATACTCGCAGATGACCCTGCTGTCGGCCAATGCGTGGCCCTCGTCGTCCAGCAGGGTCGGAACCTGTGCCAGCGGATGATGGGTCAGGATGGTGCCGTCGCGCTTCACCGGATGGGCCGCGCTCGGTAGCAGCTCGATACGGTCGACGATGCCCAGCACGTGGGCACAGGCCATGACCTTCCGCGCGAAGGGAGAGAAGTGCGAGTGGAACAGCTTCATCGTGACCTGTAGAGCTCGTTGCGCAAGCACAAGACCGTGCCGGTCTGCTGTTTGCGAAAAGCTACCGGGATGACAAGCCCCGGTGCCCCGCGCCTGAACCCTGACTCATCTCGGGCGTGATGGATCAGGGACGTCGCACCGGCTTGGGCTTGGGTTGCGTGGCCGCTGCAGGCGTCGGAGCCGGCGCATGCGCGGCCGCCGGAGCAGCACGGGGCGTCTCCACGACCAGACGCTTCACCGGCCAGCCGTCGCTCCAGCGTTCCATGTCGCTGAGCCGCGGATTGGCCTTAAGGGTGGTGGCGTCGCCGCCGAACGCCGCTGCGGCGGCCAGGTCGAACGTCTTCCAATAGGCAAGGTAATCGAGGCTATCTGCCCGGGAATTGTTCAGTTGCGCGAGCAGTGTCGTCTGTTCGCCGGTCAGCGACATGTCGGCCGACCATTTGAACGGTGTCGGCGGCTGCTTGGGATCCTTCGGCGGCTCCGGCGGAAGCTTGATGGCTCCCCCGTCATAGGCCGTGTCCACGGCACCCGGCGAGGTCAAGGTCGCCGTCAGCGAGGGAAAGCCGTGGTCGTCGGAGAGTGCGCGGATGAAGAGCTTGCGCTCGGGCGCGACACCGCTCGCCTCACGCAGGAGCCGCTTGGCGGCGAGATCCGCCGCGCGGGCATCGCGGTCGCCGATGACGGTGATGACGAGTGTCTCGGATGGGATCTTCGACAGGTCGCGCAGCACGACGCCCCTGGATTTGGCGTCGCTGGCGATTCCCCCCGGCATGATGGCGAAGACGAGGCGCGGCACGGGCAAGCCGGTGCTGTCGGCATCGGCGGCGAGGTTGGCGGCGATCGGAGCCCCCGCGAGGTGGCCGATCAGTGCAACCCGCTTCGGATCCGGTTTGGCGTCGGGATCGGATTCGAGTTCCGCGAGGGCGACCTTCACGAGTTTCTCGGCATTGCCCGTGGCGTCAGCCGGCCGCGTCCGGTTGACCTCCTGAAAGCGCGGAAACAGCACGAGATATCCGGCGCGGGCGAGGTGATCGATCCACGCCCCGTAGGGCTGTGGGTTCGGGGCCCCCCAGGCGTGGAGGAACACCACGACGGGCCGTCCCTCCGCAGGCGCGGCACCAGCTGAGTAGAAGACGAAGGTCGCGGCACTCGGCCGTCCCAGCGCCCGCTTCACGATCGAGAGGGAGCGGTTTCCCACACCGCCGGGGCCGTCGGCAGGCTGGTTGGGGGGCGTCGCGGCGAAGGCCGGTTCGCATAACGGCGCAGCGACCAGCAAAGCGCCGAGAACGAGGCAGGCTTTCAAACGCATGACGGGCTCGTCAGATCGATCCGGAAGGGTCCGTTCGACATATCAGGTTTTAGGACATCGATGGGGAGGCGATCCAAGTCTTGCGCCAAGTCTCAGCGGCCGTGCGTCATTCGGGCCGCACCGATCACGTCGTCCCGATCGCGGCAGGGGCGAACGATGCTAGCGCCCGGCCTCGGTTTCATTGCGCCTTTCATCGATCAGCGCCGCCAGACGAAGCAGTTCGTCGGGCGCGGAACGATCGATCATATCACCGTAAAGGGAGCGTAGATCCTCGCCGACTTTCTGCATCATCCGCGCCTCGGAGAAGACCGTATAGGAATGCCCGGGGCGGCTGATATTGGCCATGTTGGTATTGGCGGCGCTGGTCATTGGAAACCCATGGCCCGTCACTGATCGACGGGGGACTGAACCAACCAACGGTTGGAGCCCGTCAAGTTTCCCTATGATCTATGATATTTTTTGAGCGGCCCGGTGGCCCGTCAGGGAGCGGTGCCACCGATCACGTCTATGCCCGCGCCTTGCGCGGGAGCACGGCCCGCCGCTTCCTCGACCCAAGCGAGGATGTCGGATGCCCGCCACGGTTTCGGGATGAAAGTCGCGGAAATCCGCAGGTCACTGGGCTGGTCGCCCGCATCACCGGATGTGAGCAGCACGCGTACCCGCGGCCAGGTGACTCCGATGATCCGCGCGAGTTCGAAGCCGCCGATGGGGCCAGGGGTTCGCACATCGGAGAAGACGACGCTCACAGCGCCGTCCTTCTCGTTCAGGATGGCCAGGGCGCGTTCGGCCGTTTCCGCCTCGATGACGCTGAACCCGGTCTCTTCGAGGAGTGCGGCCGCGAGGTAGCGCTCATCCGGCTCGTCCTCGACGACGAGGATGATGGGTCTCTCGCCTGATGGATTCGCAGCACTCATGGGTCCGGAACGCTCTTCAGGCTTGACAGCCGCTCTAGCCGTTATCCCAGCAACGCTATGTAGTCCTACCCGTCAATGTGTCGAACCGGCGCTCGGATCGTAATTTCCGACATGCATCCATCCCTGAAATCATGATCAGAGCGGCGGTTTCTCCATTGTAACAGAGGGAACGCTCCTGTGGGAGGTGCCGGAACGCTCCGATTCGGTCGATCGTCGCGTTGGTCGATGAGGGTACGATTTAGCCGACCCCGTGGCTTTTGAGGAACGCCAGCGCGCGTGCCCAGCCCTGCTCCGCACTGTCCTTGCGGTAGCTCGGCCGGTAGTCGGCGTGGAAGCCGTGCGGTGCATCGGGGAAGACAACGAGCTCGACACTCCGCCCTGCAGCATTCGCCCGGTCGCGGGCCTCCTCGACGCTGGAGATGGGAATGCCGGTATCCGCGCCGCCATAGAGTGCCAGAAGCGGTGCGCGGATGTCCGCTGCGACGTCCCCTGCCGTTTTCGGCTGCAGGCTCGTACGGTCGCCGCCGAGTGGGCCATACCAGGCCACCGCGGCTTTCAGATCGCGCCGATGCGCCGCGTAGAGCCATGCCCCGCGACCTCCCCGGCACCATCCCATCGTGCCGATCCGCTCGGGATCGGCCTTCGAATCGGCAACGGCCCAGGACGCTGCCGCATCGAGATCCGCGATCCACTCGGTATCGGGCGTCTTCAGTATGACGTCGCGAACGATCGCCTTCACATCCGTCATAGTCGAGAGGTCGCCCTGCCTTGCGTAGAGCTCGGGCGCCACGGCGCAATAGCCGGCCTTGGCCAGACGGCGGCACACGTCCTTGATATATTCGTGAACCCCGAAAATCTCTTCGATGACGAGGACGAGGGGAAACGGGCCTGCTCCCTCGGGCATCGCCCGATAACCCGGCATCGGCCCGTCGGTTGCGGGGATTTTCACCTCGCCGGCGACGAGACCATTGGAATCGGTCGTAACGGCCTGAGCCTGCGCATTCGCCTCGGCCAGGGTGAACCCGGCGATCAGGCTCGTCATCACGAAGCCCCGGCGCGAGAGGGGGGGAACGACGAGCCCATCGAGGCCGCCCAGTCCCTTGCTCCGATCGTCCTTGTCCGTCACGCCCTCGTCCATGGAATGATCTCCTGCACGGCGCCCTTCGGCGCCCTCAAGAAATCTAGGGCGCCGCGGTGGGAGGTCATGTCAAGACAGGGCGGCGCGCGCCGTATCTGTCTCTTCCTTCCGCCCCGTAACGTTGCGGTGGGGAACGGGCCGGCCCTCGGATGCGGTGGGTCTCCGCCGAGCGATGGATTTCGGACGCACCAGTTCCGCCAGTTTCGTGAAGCCTTCGGTGCCGCCCTGTCCGCCCTGCCCCATCCTGAGGCCAAAACCGGTGACGAAGGATTGCGACAACGCCTCGTCGCGCTCGACGTTGAAGAGATCGGCAGCCGCCTGAAACGCGTCGCGGAACGGACGCAGCGAACACCAGCTCTTCTCCGCCAGATGCAGCGGCCATTCCCACAGGCCGGACTCGGAGCGCCGGCCCAAGCTCTCGCGGGCGATGAAATAACCGGTCCCGCGATGTTCGAGACCGTCCGCGATCACGCGCCAATCGGCATTCTCGAACAGGATCGTTTCATCGCCGGAAGCTTGAACGTCGAGCATCGCGTTCCCCTGTCATCGTCGAGGAACCCGATGTCTCAGGTTCGCTCGCGTTTGGAACAATATGGGAACATTGGTCAGAAACGAGGCGGCCGTCAAGATGCTCGTTCACGCTGTGTTCGCGGGGTGGTGCCGCGACGATCCCCGTTTCGCTATGGTCAGCGCGATGGGAACATCGTGTGGTCGACTTGGTCACCCGCCTTGATTCCGAGCTTAGCCGTGACACCGGCATTGAGTTCGAGAACGGCGACCACTGGCTCTCCCGACGGAATGACCTTGGTCGAAAGCGGCTCGGTATTGGTCGCGATCCGAGCAATGCTTCCATCCGGGCGGATGAAGAGCATGTCGAGGGGCAGGTAGGTGTTCTTCATCCACATCGCGACGCGCTCGACCTTCTGGAAGTCGAAGAGCATCCCGTGCTCAGGCGCCATCGCGCGGCGGAACATCAGGCCGCGCGAGCGCGATTCGTCGTCGCGCATCACCTCGACGGAGAAGCTGTGCCTGCCGCTCTTGCCCGTGATCGCAAGGGGCTCCTGCGGGGCCAGATCCTGAGCATTGGCGAGGCCGAGACCAGCGAGAATCGTGATCAGGATCAGGAGCGCGCGCAAGGGCGCGGACGAGCGAACGTCTTGGATTGGTGTCACGTGGTCATTCCGTCAATGGGAGGCGGGCAGCGCGCCGTCCAGAAGCCGGACCTCGGCTGCCATCTTGCCCTTCGAGCCGTCGCCGTAGCGCACGAGAACGGTTTCGCCGGGCTTCAGTTCGGCGATGCCGTAGCGACGCAACGTCTCCATATGGACGAAGATGTCGGGGGAGCCGTCCCCCCGGCTCAGGAAGCCGAAACCGCGCAACCGGTTGAACCACTTCACCACGGCCGTCTCGAGCCCGCTCGTCGCCGTGACGCTCACATGGGTGCGGGGCATCGGGAGTTCGGACGGGTGGATCGCCGTCGACTGATCCAGGGAAATCACCCGGAAGGCCTGCCATCCGCGCGGCCGCTCGGTGGCTTCCACCACGATGCGCGCGCCCTCGCTGGCGGCCGAGAATCCGTCGCGGCGCAGGCACGTGATGTGAACCAAGACGTCGGCCGAGCCGTCATCGGGAAGGATGAAGCCGAAGCCCTTCGACACATCGAACCATTTGATGCGCCCCGAAACCTCGATGAGGTCGAGGGGGCGCTGCACTTCTCCGTCGCCGAGGTCGGTGCCACGTCCACCGGTCGATTCACCCATCGCGCGCTGGCCGTGCGAGCCTGATTCGAAATCGTCGGACATGTAAGCAACCCACACCGAATCACGCGACGCGATCCGCACCATAGATTAACAAAGTCATGACTCGGCGGAAGCCCGTTTGGCGGACATCGACTGCGGCGATTGAGACATTCTTCATCATATTGGCATCGGAGCAACAAGGAGCCGGGCAACCGGCGGCGCGGCGCCTTCCTCGCCCGCAACGGTGACTCAGCGGCTTCCGCCGAAAAGTCCGGATACGGCCTATCCGCCCACAAGCTGCCGCTTCTCGTTCGGGAGTTGGACGGTTTTCGACACTACTCGCGGAGCGCCGGTCACACTGGGCGATGCTGGGCCCTTGCATCCGCCTCGCCACCGGCGATAGCCAACGCGCATGACTCAGATCGTATCGTCCGAGATCGGACGCTCGCCTCGCGCGGGCTCGTCGCGCCACTCCGAACGGTTCAAGCCGGCGAGGCCGTTCGCATGAGTGCCTCCACGGCGAGACCTGTCGCTGCGTCCTCCGCATCGCCGGCCTCCAAAGAACTCGGTGGAACGCCGCGGCGGTTCGATAGTCTCGATGTCGCGCGGGGCGGCGCCCTGCTGGCGATGGCCGCCTACCACACCACCTGGGACCTCGGGCACCTCGCGCTCACGCCCGAAAATTATGCTCTGGCCCCGTTGGGCAAGGTCGCGGCGCACCTCATCGCGGGTACGTTCCTCGTTCTCGTCGGGATCGGCCTCGTCCTGATGAACCGGGATGGCCTCCGGCCCCGCGCGTTCCTCCTGCGTCTCGCGCGGATCGGCATCGCCGCCCTCCTCATCACGGCCGCGACGGTCTACGCGTTTCCGGACAGCTTCATCTTCTTCGGCATCCTGCATTGCATCGCCGTGTCGAGCGTGCTCGCCGTGCCGTTCCTACGGGTGTCGCCGGCCGTCGCACTGGTGGTGGGGATCGTCGTTCTGGCGACGCCGGCCGTGATGGCGAACCCGGATTATCACCTCGCGGTCTTCGACGACCCGATCCTGAGTTTCCTCGGCCTCGGCATGGTTCCGCCGCGGACCAACGATTACGTGCCGCTGTTTCCCTGGTTCGGCCTGGTTCTCTTGGGGCTGGTAGCGGCGCGGCTCGGTCTGCCGGCTTTCCTGCGCACGAAATGGGCGACGTGGCGGCCGGGATCGCTCGCCTCGCACGGGCTGGCTTTGGCCGGGCGCCACAGCCTCGCCGTGTATCTCGTGCATCAGCCGGTGCTGCTCGCCCTGCTCACGGGCGTCGTGACGGTGACCGGCCCTCATCCGAAGGCAGGTCTCGCGGCGTTCCGTCAGGATTACCGGGTCCAGTGCGAGACGACCGGAGGTTCCGCGCAGACATGCCGGGTGGCGGCGCGCTGTGTCGCCGATGCCCTCCAGCGAGAGAATCTCTGGGCGATCACGGGGCGGGGATTCAGCGTCGAAGAGCGGGCGAAGGCCCAGGCTCTGTCTCAGTCCTGTTACGACGCCGCCGAAGGGCCGGCGCCGTCGCCCTGAGGCGGATCAGGCCGGCATCGGTCTCCCGTGGGAGATCGATGCCCGAGCCTCGAACTCCGAGCCTCGAACCGGCGGGTCTCAATCCTTGGCGCGTTCCACGTAGGAACCGTCTTCCGTCAGGATGACCACACGGGTGCCGACCGCCACATGCGGCGGGACGGCGGTGCGCACGCCGTTCGACAGGATCGCCGGCTTGTAGGAAGACGAGGCCGTCTGACCCTTCATCGCCGGCTCGGTCTCGGTGATCTCGAGGGTGACGCGCTGCGGCAGTTCGACCGTGAGCGGCACGTCGTTGTGCAGGGCCAGCATCACCTTCATGCCCTCCTGCAGGTAGGGCGCCGCGCTACCGATCACGTCCTTGGGAACCGCGACCTGATCGTAGTTCTCAGGGTTCATGAAGTGGTAGCCCTCGCCATCCTCGTACAGGAAGGTGTGCTCGCGATCCTCCACGAAGGCACGCTCCACCGACTCGGTGGTGCGGTAGCGCTCGGACACCTTCACCCCATCGGTGATGCGGCGCATGTCGAGCTGCGTGACGGGGGTGCCCTTGCCGGGATGGATGTTCTCCACCGTCAAGATGACGTAGAGCTTGCCGTCCTTGTCGACGACGTTGCCCTTGCGGAGCGTAGAGGCGATCACCTTCACGGGGTCAGATCCTGTTCGAGACAATATATGCGACGCCCCGGCGTGGATTCGGCCCACGGGAGCGACATCTGTGCCCCGCCACTATCCTATCCTGCGTCGCGTTGCCAGCAGCCCGGCGCCTGTGCCCGCAATTGGTGCGCCGGCTAGGGGGAGAACCGGCGTGAGCGGCTCACCGTCTCCATGGTGGGCGCCGCATCGGCATGCCGATCGCCGGCCGGCCCTGCTCGCGCGAAACCGTATCGTCGCGGCCCTGCGCGGGCATTTCGCGGCCCGCGACTTCGTCGAGGTCGAAGCCGCCGCCCTCCAGGTCTCGCCGGGCAACGAGGCGCATCTCTCGGCCTTCGCCACCTCCGCCATCGGCCATGACGGTGCCGCCTCCCCGCTCTATCTCCACACCTCGCCGGAATTCGCCTGCAAGAAGCTGTTGGCCGCGGGTGAGATACGGCTGTTCAGCGTGGCGCGGGTCTTCCGCAACCGTGAGCGCGGTCCCCTGCACCATCCGGAATTCACCATGCTGGAATGGTACCGGGCGGGGCAGGATTACGAGGTGCTGATGCGTGACTGCGCCGACATTCTGGCCTTGGCGGCCGACGAGGCTAAGACGCGCTCCCTCCGCTTTCGGGGAAGGGAATCCGATCCCTTCGCGGATTTCGAGCGTCTCACGCTCGCCGAGGCGTTCGAGCGCCATGCCGACATCGACCTCCTGGCGACGATCGAGCCTGGCGGGGGCACGGACAGGGACGGCCTCGCCGCCGGCGTGGTCGCATGCGGCCTGCGGGTGGCGGCCGACGATACCTGGGCCGACCTGTTCAGCCGCGTCCTCGTCGCCCTGATCGAGCCGAAGCTCGGCGACGGACGGCCGACCCTGCTGTACGAATATCCCGTGAGCGAGGCGGCCCTGGCCCGTCCCAGCGCCCGCGACCCCCGCGTAGCGGAGAGGTTCGAGCTCTACGCATGCGGCGTCGAACTCGCCAACGCCTTCGGCGAACTCACCGACCCGCACGAGCAGCGGCGGCGCTTCGAGATCGAGATGGCGGAGAAGGCGCGGATCTACGGCGAGACCTACCCGATCGACGAGGATTTCCTCTCGGCCCTGGCCATCATGCCGGAGGCGAGCGGCATCGCGCTGGGCCTCGACAGGCTAGTCATGCTCGCGGTCGGCGCGCCGCGCATCGACGACGTGATCTGGACTCCGATCGCGGAGACAGCGGTGGAAATGGGGGAAGGAGCGTGAACAGGCCGCTTCCCCGTTCCCTGCCCCGCTCCCTTCGCAACCCCGCGCAGCTCGTCGAAGCCGGGCTCGTCGCTCCGTCCGATCTTTCCGCGCTCGAAGCGGTGGCGGCGCGATACGCGGTCTCGGTGACGCCCGACATGGCCGAACTGATCGACCCGACCGATCCCGCCGACCCCATCGCCCGCCAGTTCCTGCCCCGCGCGGAGGAACTGGTGACACGTGCGGAGGAAGATTCGGACCCGATCGGCGATGCGGCGCATTCGCCGCTTCCGGGCCTCGTCCACCGCTATCCCGACCGGGTGCTGCTGAAGCCGCTCCATGTCTGCCCGGTCTATTGCCGCTTCTGCTTCCGCCGCGAGATGGTGGGGCCGGACGGGCTCGGCACCCTGAGCGAGGACGAACTCGCCGCCGCTTTCGCCTACATCGCCGACCGGCCCGACATCTGGGAGGTGATCCTCACCGGCGGCGACCCGTTCGCGCTCTCGGCCCGCCGGCTCGGGCAGATCGCCGAGGCCCTTGGCCTCATCCCGCACGTCAAGGTCCTGCGCATCCATACCCGTGTGCCGGTGGTCGAGCCCGCCCGCGTGGACGACGATCTCGTCGCTGCCCTGAAGCGCTTCGGCGGTGCGGTCTATGTCGCGCTCCACGCCAATCATCCGCGCGAATTCACGCCGGCCGCGAAAGGCGCCATCGCCCGTCTCGTCGATGCCGGCATCCCGATGGTGAGCCAGTCGGTGCTGCTCGCCGGGGTCAACGACGACCCCGAGACCCTCGCGAGCCTGATGCGAAGCTTCGTCGAGAACCGGGTGAAGCCCTACTATCTTCATCATGGCGATCTCGCGCCCGGCACCGGGCACCTGCGCACCGGATTGGCGGCGGGTCGCAACCTCATGGGACGCCTGCGCGGGCGCCTGTCCGGCCTCGCCCAACCGCTCTACGTGCTCGATATTCCCGGCGGCCACGGCAAGGTGCCGGTGGGACCGTCCTATCTCGCAAGCGACAGGTCCGGCTGGCGTGTCACCGACCCTCAGGGGCTGGAGCATCCCTACCCGCCGGATGCGGACAGGCCGGACCGAGACTGACCCGCGCGCGGACGCGCCCGACTGAGACGAGGCTTCAGGGTCCAGACATGTTCTTTCCGCTCTCAAAACTGATCTATTTCGTCATCACGCCCTCGAACTTCTTCATCCTGATCGGGCTCCTCGGCTGCGTCCTAATGTTCGGCGGCTGGACGCCGCGCCTCGGGCGCGGTCTGGCCCTCCTCGGCTTCGCCGGGCTCTTCCTCGGCGGCCTCCTGCCCCTCTCTGCCTGGATCACCCTGCCCCTCGAAAACCGTTTCCCGCGCTTCGCGGATGACGGCGCACCGATCAAGGGCGTGATCGTGCTCGGTGGCGCCGTGGAAACCCAGACGACGCTGGCGCGCGGCCAGCTCTCGGTGAACGATGCCGGCGAGCGCCAGATCGCCTTTGCGGATCTCGCGCGCCGCTACCCGGAGGCACGGCTGCTTTTCTCCGGGGGCAGCGGCTTGCTCGGCACCGATGGAACGTCGGAGGCCGAGATCGTCAGCCGCTTCGCCGACACGCTCGGGCTGCCGCGCACGCGGCTGATCCTGGAAGACCGCTCGCGCAACACCCACGAGAACGCGCGTTTCTCGGCCGATCTCGTCAAGCCGGTGGCGGGTGAACGCTGGCTGCTCGTCACCTCCGCCTGGCACATGCCGCGCGCCATCGGCTGCTTTCGCCAGGCCGGTTTCGACGTGACGGCCTATCCGGTCGATTACCGCACGGTGGGATGGAGCGACGCGTGGAAGCTGAAGAGCTTCGCCTCCGACGGGCTGCTGGTCCTCGACCTCGTGGTCAAGGAATGGATCGGCTTGGTCGTCTACCGGCTCGCCGGCTATACCGACGCGATGCTGCCGGCGCCGCGGACGAAGGCCGACTGATCTTTTCGCGTCGACGAGGGTTCAGGCTTCGCCGGTAGCCGGGACGGGCATTCCGAGACGATAGATCCCGCGAAAATCGTCGGGGTCGGCGACGGGTTTCCCTTTGCGCATGATGGCGATGTGGCCCTCCTTGGTAAGGCGCACGGCCATGCGGCGAATCGGCTGCATCAGCGGGCTCCAGCCGTCCGGATGCGGCCCCCCGAGGTGGCGCGCCACCTCCGATGGGCAGACGGTCTTGCCTTCTCCCCGCTCTGAAACGAGGCGGAGGATCGATTCGCCGATCTCCTCCTCGCTCACGGATCTGCGCTCTGTGCTCATGACTCGGTGTCCTGCAGGGTGGCCTCGTCGTCCTCGTTGAGGAGGATGGCGCGGATATCGGAGGTGAATTGCCGTCGCCACATGACACAGATGACGCCTGTGGTGGCGAGGATGAGAAACCAAGCGTTCACGAACCAGCCGAGATAGGCCAGCGCGAACAGGAAGGCACGCTGCCCCTTTGCGAAATGGGTCCCGGCGGCGATGTTCATGGCGGCGGCCCGGCGGGCGGCGCGGTCCATGTCGCGTTGCGCTGCGCCAGCGCCCTTGGGCGGCACCGCGCCGATGAGGATCGCACCGTAATTGAACAGACGGTAGGCCCAGGCGAATTTGAAGAACGCATAGACGAAGACGACGGCGAGGCCCGCCACCTTGACCTCCCAGGTGACGCGCGTGGCGATGGCGCCGAAGGGCAGCGCGCCGAACAGGGTCAGCACATCGTCACCGGAGCGGGACAGGGTCAGCACCCCGCCGAGCGCGATGAGGGACGTGGAGGCGAAGAAAGCCGTCCCGTTCTGGAGGGAGGCGTTGATCGTGGTGTCGACCACCCTGTTGTCGCGGACGATGAGCTGCCGCGACCATTCCTCCCGCTGGCGGTTCATGATCTGGCTCAGGCTCGTGCGCCGCCCGCGCATCCGCGCCACCGCTATCCCATAGCCTGCCCAGGCGGCGACGAAATAGAAAAGGCCGGCAATGTCGAGCGGCGAGAAATCCGCGAAAGTGAACGGCTGCTGCATGGGTTCTGATCGCTTCCCGGCCTATGGCCGACCGGAACCCGGTCTCACCGGTCCAGCGCCGTTCCGCCTGCGGCGCGGACCATAGGTCATCGGCCCGATCCGTGGGAAACGAATCTCTGACGATGAACGATAAGAGAAACCCTTTATCGTGCCCGTCGGCACGGAGAGATCACGTTCGCAGGATGCGAAATCCCGCATCGGGGGGATTGGCGGAGTCCGCCGCCTCCACCGAGGACACGACGGCACCGGCGGGCCCCAGCTTGCACGCATCGAGCATGGCGGCGACCGCATCGGCGGGACCGCTGAAGGTCGCTTCCACACCGCCATCCGAACGGTTGCGAACATGGCCGTCGAGGCCGCGACCCTCCGCTTCGCGCGAGGTCCAGTACCGGTAGCCGACACCTTGCACCCGGCCACGGATGACGACATCGACGGTTCTGATCGTAGCCAAGAATAAACCTCCTCGCATCCAATCCTGTCTGCGATCCTCAGCCGCGTCCTGCCCGCAGCCAGCGGCGCATCTCGGCGAGGTAAGGCGCCGGGAAAGCGGCGGCTTCGGCCGCGGCCAGCACCGGTTGCAGGTAGTCCGGTCGCGGAACCCCCGGAACGGCGCTGCAGCCGAGATAGATCAAGGCCCGTTTCACGCCGGTCGATGTGGTCACCGGCTGGTAGGCCTTCGTGTAGAGCCGCCCGGCGACGCCCTCGTAGCGGTCGAGGGCCGGCACGTCGGCCAAGGCCAGATCCCAGAGGACGCCCCAGACGGTGGATGTCGGGTCGCGCACCACCGAGGCATAGCCCTCTCGCATGATGATGAAGCGGTGCCGGTTCAGGCGGGCGGTGCCGAGGGAGGTCGAGCCGGGGCAGCGCATGGCCATCGCGGCGGCATCCATGTTGGCGCCGTAGGAGAAGTAGAGGGGCATGGATCGGCTGGCCGGAAGGGGATGACGAGCGTCTGCCGGGCCCGATTCGACGGTCGGACCCGCCCAGGAGGGCCCATTCGCGGGGTCCCGGTGAATGAGGGGGCTGTCGATCCCCTCGCTTCGAGATTGCGTCTGGCGTTCAGCGAGGGTGCGGGGCGGCCGTGATCGGCTACCCCGCACCTTTAATCGCTATGCGATCAGGCGAATTCCATGATGACCGCGTCGACCGCGAGGCTGTCGCCCTCCTTCGCTTCGATCTTGGAGATGGTGGCGTCGCGCTCGGCGCGGAGCACGTTCTCCATCTTCATCGCCTCGACGATGGCGAGGGGTTCGCCGTTCTTCACTTCCTGGCCTTCCTTCACCAGGATCGCCTTCACCAGGCCGGGCATCGGGCAGAGCACCTGCTTGCCGGACCCGGCATTCTCCTTGATCGGCATCAAGGCGGCGAGTTCGGCTTCGCGCCGGGTGAAGACCCGCGCCTCGGCCGCCGCGCCCGCATGCTGGAGCGCGACGCCGTTGAGAAGGGCGCGCACCTGGATGGCCACGCGGGTGCCGTTGATCTCTCCCGACCAGACCGGCTCACCCGGACGCCAGTCGCTCTCCACCGTCCAGGTCCGGCCGTCTTCGGCGGTGACGACGAGATGCTCGCCGAGATCGTCCACCGTGACCGGGTAGGATTGGCCGGCCAGGATCACGATGCGGTCGCGCTCGAAATGGAGCAGGGCCGGGTCGCGCATCTGGCCCGAGATGCCGCGCTTGCGGGTGTTGAGCTTGTGGTCGATGGCGGCGGCAGCGGCCGCCATTTGCTGGGCGACCTCGCCCTCGGGCTCGGGGGCGACGAAGCCTTCGGGGAATTCCTCCGCGATGAAGCCGGTGGAAATGTTGCCCGAGCGCCAGCGCGGATGCGCCATGAGGGCCGACAGGAACGGGATGTTGTGGCGGATGCCGTCGATGGCGAAGGCGTCCAGCGCCTGTCCCTGCGATTCGATGGCCTCGGCGCGGGTGGGCGCCCAGGTCACCAGCTTGGCGATCATCGGATCGTAGTGGATCGCGATCTCGCCGCCCTCCTCCACGCCGGTATCGTTACGCACGATGGCATTGCCGAACGGGCCTTCCTCCGGCGGCTGGTAGGTGGTGAGGCGGCCAATGGAGGGCAGGAAGTTGCGGGTCGGGTCCTCGGCGTAGACGCGGCTCTCCACGGCCCAGCCGTTGAGCTTCACCTGGTCCTGGCTCAGTGGCAGCGCCTCGCCATAGGCCGAACGGATCATCAACTCGACGAGGTCGAGGCCGGTGATCATCTCGGTGACGGGATGCTCCACCTGGAGACGGGTGTTCATCTCGAGGAAGTAGAACGACTTGTCCTGGCCGGCGACGAACTCGACGGTACCGGCCGAATCGTAGGAGACGGCCTTGGCCAAGGCCACGGCCTGCTCGCCCATCTTCTTCCGGGTCGCCTCGTCGAGGAGCGGCGACGGCGCCTCCTCGATGACTTTCTGGTTGCGGCGCTGGATCGAGCATTCACGCTCGCCGAGATAGATGACGTTGCCGTGCTTGTCGCCGATCACCTGGATCTCGATGTGGCGCGGATCGGTGATGAACTTCTCCACGAACACACGGTCGTCGCCGAAGGACGAGGCGGCCTCGGACTTGGCGCGGGCGAAGCCCTCCGCGACCTCGTCCGACGAATAGGCGATGCGCATGCCCTTGCCGCCACCGCCGGCGGAGGCCTTGATCATCACCGGATAGCCGATCTCGTCCGCGATGGTGACGGCGTGTTCTGGGCTCTCGATGACGCCGAGGAAGCCCGGCACGGTGGAGACGTTGGCAGCCGAGGCCGCCTTCTTCGATTCGATCTTGTCGCCCATGGCGGCGATGGCGCCGGGATTGGGGCCGATGAAGACGATTCCGGCCTCGGCCAGCGCGCGCGGGAACGCCTCGCGCTCCGACAGGAAGCCATAGCCCGGATGGACCGCCTGGGCGCCCGTCTGTTTGCAGGCCTCGATGATCTTGTCGATGATCAGGTAGGACTGCGCGGCCGGAGCGGGGCCGATATGCACCGCCTCGTCCGCCATCGCCACATGAACCGCGTCCCGATCGGCATCGGAATAGACGGCGACCGTCTTGATACCCATCCTGCGAGCGGTCTTGATGATGCGGCACGCAATCTCGCCGCGGTTCGCAATCAGGATTTTCTCGAACATCTGTCCAGGCACTCGGGTGAAGCGGGAAAGGTCACGAGCGCCGTCGCGCTCAAGCTCGTTCCCGTTAAAGCAGTTGTGCGGCTTCGCAAAGCTGGACCAATGAAGGATTGTTCATACGCTGCGCCAAACCGGTTGTGTATTCAAAATCATGGTCGCTGGTATCCACGGGGCGGCGTAGCGATTGCGCCCTCCTTCCTTGGCCCGGTAAAGCGCATCATCGGCCTGCCGGACCAGGGCGAGGAAGCCCGCCTCGTCACCATTTCCGACGTCGAGGGACCGGCCGATGCTGACCGTGACGCATTGCCCGTCGCCGAGGCCCGGATGAGGAAGCGCCAGTGAATCCGGTGTGACCGACACCGGGGTGTCTTCAAGCCTTCTCGGTCAACGATTTATCGACGCTGTTCAACTGCTGCAGGAAGTGTTCGGTGAACTATGACCCGCATATGTGAGTGGTGTTATAAGTATTTATCCTAAAAATACCTTCGATTACTGGTTATTTTATTAGCATAATGGCGTGACGCCAATGGTATTGCGCCGTAGTTTCAATTTATGTGTATTGATCGTTGTAGATCTGAATTTTTGCGATTTCTGGAAAATCTGAAGTTTTGAACCAAGACCGGTAGTGGTTGAGTGTGTCTCCAGGCCCCGTCTATTCGCCATCGTTCACTGGCCAGTCCGGCGAACGCGATCCGAACTCGCTCGGTTTCAGGCCGCGTCCAGCAGCTCAACCGGCGATACCGAGGGCGCTTCCTCGACATGCAGACGACGGTGGGCGGAGCCGATGGCGAAGGCGACGAGGATTTCGTGGCTCGTCTCGGCCTCGCGAACGATCTCGAAAGCGATGCGGGCGGCAAGCGGTGTAGGGCCGGCATCGCTGCGCAGGGAGCCGACGAGCCAGCGGGCGATCTCGACATCGACGTAGCCGGTGGGACGCTCGCCCCAGACGGCGAAGTTCACCACTGCGGCGCTCACGAGATCGGCATAGGACATGTCGCTCTGCGGCACGGCCCGGTCGAGGGCGATGAGCATGTCGGCCTCGTCCGCATGCGAGATGCCATCCGGGAGGATATCGCGACCGAGGACCTGAACGTCGGCGGCGGTGATGCGGCCGGCGGCGACGGCACGGTTACAGAAGAGCTGAAGCGAATGGTTGATCATTGGTTGGTGCCTCCCCGGCTTTATTTGCGCCGGTCTGTGTTTCTGCATGTCGATGACTATGCAGGAGGCACCCGTTCAAGAAGTTAACGGCCAAATCTGAATCAACGTTCAGGTTAAAGGCTGCTCACGAATGAGCCTTTCCGAATCGTATCTTTGGAGCCCGGCTCCGCCGCCTCGGCGACGGAGCCGGTTCCCGTCTTCGCCTCAGCGCACCACCACCTTCGCGCCGATCGGAACGCGCTCGTAGAGATCGACCACGTCCGCGTTGAGCATGCGGATGCAGCCGGACGACACGGCCTGGCCGATCTTCTCCGGCTCGTTGGTGCCGTGGATGCGGAACAGCGTGTCCTTCTTGCCCTCGGCGAGGTAGAGCGCGCGGGCCCCGATCGGGCTGGTGGGGCCGCCCTCGAGGCGCTTGGGCAGTTCCGGGCGGCGGGCGATCATCTCGGGCGGCGGGTTCCAATCCGGCCACTCGCCCTTGCGGTCGACATTGGCGGTCCCGGCCCAGGCCATGCCGGCATGGCCCACGGCCACGGGATAGCGCACGGCCTTGCCGTCCGGCAGCACGTAATAGAGCCGGCGCTCCTTCGTCACGACGATGACGGTGCCCGCGGGCTCGTTCGTCTTGTAGTCGACGGTGGCGCGGGCGATCTTGGGATCGACATTGCCCTGCGGCGCCTGTTTCAGCCATTCCTTGTCACGGGCCTCACCGGTCAGCGCCGGGGGCTGGGCCAGGGCCGTGTGGGCGGTGGGCGGGCTGAGCGGGGCGGTCGCCGTCTGCGTGTTGCAGGCGCCGAGGGCGAGGGCGGACAGGATCGTCGCGGCGCCGAGCGAGCGACGCAGGACGCCATGACGGGAGGGGATGGGCGACCGGGTCGTGGGCGACATGTGAGAGTGAGCCTGTCTCGAAGCCGGGGGGCTTCGAAGAATGTGGTTGATGGATTATGTCGCCATCTAACTCGCAGACTGATCGGCGCGTAATCTCGCTACCCTGAACCGTGGCGCATTTGCATCGTATGTTGTGCGTAAAGCACAGTCGGGTCGGGTGGAACGACGAGGATCGTTCGGAGGGATGAGCGTGACGACCCTGTACGTAAGCCACCCCTCCGCGCTGGATCACCAGATGCCCGAGGGGCACCCGGAACGATCGGACCGGATCCGCGCCGTGGAGGCCGCCCTGGAGAAGGAGCGGTTCTCAGGTCTGCTGCGCGAATCGGCGCCCCGCGCGGAGACGGAGACGGTCGCCCTCGCCCATCCCGTTCCCTATGTGGAGGCGATCATCGCGGCCTCCCCGCGATCCGGCTATGTCCAGATCGATTCGGATACGCTGATGTCGCCCGGCACCCTCGACGCGGCCCTTCGCGGTGTCGGCGGCGCCGTCCATGCGGTGGATGCGGTGATGAGCGGGGCCTGTTCGAACGCCTTCGTCGCCATGCGGCCGCCGGGCCACCATGCCGAGCGCATGCAGGCGATGGGCTTCTGCTTGTTCAACTCCGCCGCCATTGCCGTCCGTCACGCCCGGGAACGGCACGGAGCTAGCCGCGTGGCGCTGGTGGATTGGGATGTCCACCACGGCAACGGCTCGCAGGACATCTTCTGGGACGACGCAGCGGTGATGTACGCCTCGACCCATGAGATGCCGCTGTTTCCCGGCACGGGCGCGGTGGGTGAGCGTGGCACCCACGACACCATCGTCAACGTGCCGTTACGGGCCGGCGACGACAGCGGGATTTTTCGCGAGAAGTTCGAGAAGGGGGTTCTTTCCCGCCTCTCCGTTTTCGCCCCCGACCTGATCGTGATCTCGGCAGGCTTCGACGCCCACCGCCTCGATCCGCTGGCCAGCGTCGAACTCGACGAGGCCGATTTCGGCTGGGCCACCCGGAAGCTCATGGAGATCGCCGACAAGCATGCCTGCGGCCGGATCGTCTCGGTCCTCGAGGGCGGCTACAGCCTGGACGGTCTCGCCCGTTCTGTCACCGCCCATATGGATGCGCTGATGGGACGGTGAGGAGGACTCACCCTTCCAGCGGCACCTCGCCCAACAGGTCGATGCCGAAGCCCGAGAGGCCGACATAGGAGCGCGACGAGGTCGAGAGGTTGCGGATCGAGACGATGCCGAGGTCACGGAGGATCTGGGCGCCCAGACCGACCTCGCGCCACTGCCGCACGCGCTGGGCTTCCGCTCCTTCTTCTGCATAGGAGGAAAGCGGCACGCCGGCGGTGCCGTCGCGCAGATAGACGAGGACGCCGCGTCCCTCCTTGGCGAAACGGCGCAGGACGCAGTCGATCGACTTGCCGCCGCCGATCACGTCGGCCACCACGTTGGAGCGATGCAGGCGCACCAGCACATCCTGCCCGTCACCGATATCGCCCTGGACGAAGGCGAATTGCTGCACCGTCTCGAACGGGGTCGTGTAGGCGAAGCCGGTGAGCTCGCCGAATTCCGATTTCACCGGGAAGGTCCCGACGCGCTCCACCAGCTTCTCGCGCGCCTGCCGGTAGGCGATGAGGTCGGCCACCGACACGCGCTTGAGGTTGTGCAGTTCCGAGAAGGCCGTGATCTGCGGTCCCTTCATCACCGTGCCGTCATCGTTGGCCAGTTCGCAGATGACGCCCACCGGCGGCAGCCCGGCGAGCTTGCAGAGGTCGACCGCCGCCTCCGTGTGACCGGAGCGCATGAGAACGCCGCCATCCTTGGCGATGAGCGGGAAGACGTGGCCGGGGCGGACGAAATCGGATTCGCCCATATTGCCGTTGGCGAGCGCCCGCACCGTGTTGCAGCGCTGCTCGGCGGAGATGCCGGTGGTGAGCCCGTGCTTCACATCCACCGTGACGGTGAAGGCGGTGCCCAGGGGCGCATCGTTGGAGGCGACCATCGGGTCGAGGCGCAGGCGCCGCGCTTCGGCGCGGGTGAGAGGCGCGCAGACGATGCCGCAGGTGTTGCGGACGATGAAGGCCATCTTCTCCGGCGTGCAGAGCGAGGCGGCGACGACGAGGTCGCCCTCGTTCTCACGATCGTCGTCATCGGTGACGACGACGATCTCGCCGCGGGCATAGGCTTCGATGGCCTGCGTGACGTGGGTATGGGGCACGGGATATCTCTTGGAATTCGCTGGGCGGATGGGCTGCGGCGCGCCGGGTCACCCCCGCGTCCCGACCTGCCCCCGGTGACGCAGATAGTGATCGGCCAGCACGCACGCCATCATCGCCTCGGCGACGGGGACGGCGCGAATACCGACGCAGGGGTCGTGGCGCCCCTTGGTGACGAGATCGACGTCGCGGTTGTTGGTCGTCACACTCATACGCGGCGTCAGGATGGAGGAGGTCGGTTTGACCGCGAAGCGGCAGATCAGCGGCTGGCCGGTGGAGATGCCACCGAGCACGCCGCCGGCATGGTTGGCGAGGAAGGTCGGAGCGCCGGCATTGCCCGAGCGCATCTCGTCGGCATTCTCCTCACCGCGCAAAGCCGCCGAGGCGAAGCCGTCGCCGATCTCGACGCCCTTCACCGCGTTGATCGACATCATGGCGGCGGCGAGATCCGCGTCGAGCTTACCGTAGATCGGGGCGCCGAGGCCGGGCGGCACGCCCTCGGCGACCACTTCGATGACGGCGCCGATGGACGAGCCGTCCTTGCGGATGCCGTCGAGATACTCTTCGTAGAATTTGGCCGTCTCGGCATCGGGGCAGAAGAACGGGTTGCGTGCCACCTCGTCCCAATCCCACCGCGACCGGTCGACCGCATGCGGTCCCATCTGCACCAGGGCGGCCCGGATGACGATGTCGGCCGGCAGGACCCGCCGCGCGATGGCCCCGGCCGCCACGCGGGCGGCGGTCTCACGGGCCGAGGAGCGACCGCCTCCCCGATAATCGCGGATGCCGTATTTGGCGTCGTAGGCGTAGTCGGCATGACCCGGCCGATAGCTGTCGCGGATCTCGGAGTAATCCTTCGAGCGCTGGTCGGTATTCTCGATCTCCAGAGCGATCGGCGTGCCGGTGGTCAGCTGGACGCCGCCGGTGCGGTCGTCGGCGAAGACGCCCGACAGGATGCGGACTTGGTCGGGCTCGCGGCGCTGGGTCGTGAAGCGCGACTGGCCGGGCTTGCGCCGGTCGAGCTCCGCCTGGATGTCCGCCGCCTCAATGGGAATCCCCGGCGGGCACCCGTCCACCACGCAGCCGAGCGCCACCCCGTGGCTTTCGCCGAAGGTGGTCACGCGGAAGAGATGGCCGAAAGTGTTGTGCGACATGGTGGGAGACGCTCTAGCGCGGGATGTGGCCGAGAGCAAAGCGCCGGGCTCATGCCAGACCTCGCTGAGCCTGACTCATCGAGGTCTGCCCGCGCGACGGCGCGGCGGCGGTCATCCGCCGGACCTCACTGAACCCGACCTATGGGGCAGGTTCAGCGAGACTTGGTATTCAGCGAGGCTTGGTATCATGCCTCCGGCCGCGCCAGCACCCCGCCGGTCATCGCCTCCCGCACGCCGGTGGTCGACGGGAAGGTGATCGGCAGGCCCTTCAGCGAGCGCACGGCGAGATGCGCGAAGGCCTGGGCTTCGAGATAGGCCGAAGACCAGCCGATGGCGTCCGCAGTCGTGATCTCGGCGCGCAGGTGGTAGTTCAGAAGCCGCACCAGCTCGCCGTTGCGGGCGCCGCCGCCGGCGACGATCCAGCGCGTGGGGATTTCCGGCGCGTGGTCGAGGGCACGGGCAACGGACCGCGCGGTGAAGGCTGTGAGCGTCGCCGCCCCGTCCTCGGTGGACAGCTGGCCGGCGAGCTTGTGCGAGAACCAGTTGCGGTCCAGTGATTTCGGAGGCCTGCGGAAGAAGAACGGGTGGGTCAGGAGCCAGGCGAGGAGCGGCTCGTCCGGCCGTCCCCGCGCCGCCGTGCGCCCGCCATCGTCCAGGGGCCGGCCGGTGCGCTCGCGCATCCAGTCGTCGATGAGGGCGTTGCCGGGCCCGGTATCGAAGGCGATGACGTCGCCGTTGGAGGCGATGAGCGTGGCATTAGCGACCCCGCCGATGTTGAGGATGCCGAGCGCGCCATCATAGCCCGCCGCCTTGGCGAGCGCCTTGTGGAAGACCGGCACCAGCGGCGCCCCCTGCCCTCCCGCAGCGATATCGGCATGGCGCATGTCCGACACGACCGGGATGCCGAGACGACGGCTGAGTGCGGCCCCGTCGCCGATCTGCACGCTCATGCGCTGGTCGGGGCGGTGGACCACGGTCTGGCCGTGGAAGCCGATGACGTCGATATCCGCAGCGCTGAGGCCGTTATCCGCAAGGAAGGCCTCCACCGCCTCCGCATGGGCCGCGGTGACGAAGGTCTCCGCCTCCGCGAGGCAGCCGGGCCGGTCCTCGCGCGCGACCACGGCCTCGGAATCGGACAGCGCCCGGCGGAGCAGCTCACGATCCTCGTCGGTATAGCCGCGATAGCCGGTGGGGCCGAGCGGCTCGAGGTAGCCGTTATGGCTGCGGACCACCTTCACGTCTTCGCCGTCGGTCTCGATCAGGGCGACGTCGACGCCGTCGAGGGAGGTGCCGCTCATCAGGCCGATCGCCCGCATCATGGTCATGCCGTTTACGCCCCGTGCCTTCCGCGGTGAGCCCTGCTAAGAGCCGCGCGTCACTTGACCTGCTGCTATCACGCCGGCGTTTCTCCTGTCCCGCGCCGCGACCAGTCGAATCCGGAACCCCGCATGTCCACCGCCACGCCGAACCAGCCTGAGACCTTCGCGCCGAAATCCGACTTCCTGCGGGTTCTGTCCGAGCGCGGCTACATCCACCAGGGATCGGATCTCGCCGGGATCGACGCGGCGGCCCTGGAAGGCCGCCTGACAACCTATGTCGGCTACGATTGCACGGCCGCCTCGCTGCATGTGGGACATCTGCTGTCGATCATGATGCTGCACTGGCTGCAGAAGACGGGCGGCACGCCGATCACACTGATGGGCGGCGGCACCACCCGCGTCGGCGACCCGTCCGGTCGGGACGAGTCGCGAAAAATCCTCACGCTGGAGCAGATCGAGGAGAACAAGGCCGGGATCCAGAAGACCTTCTCGCGGTTCCTGACCTTCGGGGGCGGCGGCAACGGCGCGACCATGGTCGACAACGCCGAGTGGCTGACCAAGCTCAACTACATCGAGATGCTGCGCGATATTGGGCGTCACTTCTCGGTCAACCGCATGATGTCGATGGACAGCGTGCGGATGCGCCTGGAGCGCGATCAGGAACTGTCGTTCCTCGAATTCAACTACATGATCCTGCAATCCTACGATTTCGTGGAGCTGAACCGCCGGTATGGCTGCATCCTGCAGATGGGCGGATCGGACCAGTGGGGGAACATCGTCAACGGCATCGATCTCGGCCGCCGCATGGGCACGCCGCAGCTTTACGGCCTGACCTGTCCGCTGCTCACCACGGCGTCCGGCGCGAAGATGGGTAAGACGGCGGCCGGAGCGGTCTGGCTCGATGCCGGGATGCTCAGCCCCTACGATTACTGGCAGTTCTGGCGCAACACCGAGGATGCCGACGTGGCTCGGTTCCTCAAGCTGTTCACCCTGCTGCCGATGGACGAGATCGCCCGGCTTCAGGCGCTTCAGGGCGCCGAGATCAACGAGGCCAAGAAGGTACTGGCCACCGAGGCAACGGCCCTGATGCACGGCCGCGAGGCGGCTGACGCGGCCACCGAGACCGCCCGCAAGACCTTCGTGGAAGGCGCCGTGGCGCAGGACCTGCCGAGCGTCACCGTCGCCCGCTCCGTTCTGGAAGCCGGTCTCGGCGTGCTCTCGGCCTTCGGTCCCGACCACGCTAAGCTCGTCCCCTCCACCAGCGAGGCGCGGCGCCAGATCAAGAGCGGCGGGTTGCGTGTCAACGACGTCCAGATCACCGACGAGAAGGCAGTGCTGACCACAGCCGATCTCGGCCAGGATGGCGTGGTGAAGCTTTCCTTCGGCCGCAAGAAGCACGTGCTTCTCCGGGTCGAGTGAGGCGACGAGGGTAAAACCTCGATCGGGGCTTTCGAAAGTGTGGCGCATCTCCTTCCCCCCTCTGCGGGGGAAGGTGGCCCGCGAAGCGGGTCGGATGAGGGGAGCACGTTGTTCGGAGAGATCGCCCCCTCTCCCGCCGGCGGCGCTAGAGCATTCACATAGTTCGCGGGCTGCGCAGCCCTGCCCTCCTTTCCAGTGGATCTCGGGCCTGCCCGAGGTCCGCCGAGCTTGTGGGGAGGAGTGGGGGCGGCTTGGTTGGGCGACCCTGATCCTTCGGAGGCTGGCGGAGCCACCCCCACTCCTCCCCACAAGGCGGAGAGGGACGCGGTCTGCCTAAAAGCAGCTGTATGAATCCCGTAGCCCGAAGAGGGAGGACGTGGCCGGCTACCTCAGCGTTCGGTCTCTCCGGCGGAGGTCGCGCCGGGAAAGCCGTCATTCCCTCCGGCGCTGAACAGACGGCGCAGGATGCCGGGAGCCAGGGCGGAGAGCGGGTTCACACTCACATCCGGCTTGGACAGGCGGCCCGAGACCCGGAAATTCAGGGCGAACAGGCCCTCGTTGTTCCCACCGCCGAGAAGCTGTCCGAACAGCGGCAGGCGCGAGACGACGTTGTTCAGCCCGTAGAGCGGGACGAAGGTGCCGTTGATGTCGGCGCGTTCCTTGGCGGTGTCGAGATAGCCGCTCATGGTGAAGCCCATGGCGGCGTTGGAGATGGCGGCGTCGGTGAAGTCGACGCGGCTGCCGGTGCGGGTAAAGTTCGCCCGCAGACGGTCGAAATTCACGTCGTTGCCGGCATTCTGGATGATCTGCTTGCGGCCCTTGGCATCGACGACTTCGCTGGTCGCCGGACCCTGGGCCATGATGCTCGACAGGGCGGGCTCGTTGCGCAGCATGAAATCGCGGATCTGGACCACGCCGGTCTGCGGCCCATCGCCTAGGGTGCTGCCGAGGACGAGGCGCCCGCCATACATGCGCTTGTAGATATCGACGAAACGCAGGGTCGCCCCGGCATCGGTGGTCTCGATGTTGATCGAGGGATCGCTGCGACCCGAGCGGGACACCACGGCGGAGAAGCCAGCTCCGTTGAAGCGGCCCTGCAGGCGGCCCGAGCGGAAATCCTTGCCCTTCATCGAGAGCTTCGCGCTGGCGCCGGTCAGCGCCTCGCCGTTGAAACCGGTGATGATGCCTAAGCTGATATCGGCCTCGATCTCCTTGGACTGGTCCCGGCCGCTTTCCTTGCCGGCCTTGCCCTCCGGTGCTCCGAGCGACTTCATGAAGGGCCGCGCATCGGCCACGGCCCCTTTCACGCCCACCTTGTAGAGGTTGCCGCTGCGGTCGATCTGGATGCGCATGTCGTCGCCGGGCGAGAGCTTGAAGCTCGAAAGGTCGGCCCGGTCGAATTGCCCGTCGCCATTGATCGCCGCCGTGCCGCGCGCGCTGGCGCTGCCGGCATCGAGGACGATGTCGCGCAGGTCCATGGCCCCGCCCGGGCTGACCTCTGTCATGACGAAGCTGACGCGCCCCGGCTTGCCGGCCGGTTTGACGAAGCCCGGGATCAGGCCATCGATGGAGGCTCGGGACAGATCCGCTTCCATGCGGATGGGCGAGCGCGCCGGGCTCCCCTTTCCGATCGCGAGATTGATCTTTAGCGGGATCGGCCCGGCGAGTTGCGGGGCCACCGGCAGGCCTCGCCTCGCCCGCAGGGCTTCGTCGAGGAGGAGCGTCGCGTTGACCTCGCCCGGTGCGCCCGCCTTCGGTTGGCGCAGGTCGAGGGTGAGCGGCGAGCCGAGGACCCGGCCGTCGCCCTTCAGGGTGAAACCGCCCCGTTCGTAGGTAACGGCGAAGCGGCCGTTCTCCAGCTTCTCCTTACCGAAGGCCTTCTCGACGGCGAGGTCGTTCAGGGTTCCGGTGAGGCTCACGGGAAGGTCCGGCAATTCGGGGATGCGCTTGAGGTTGAGCGGGAAGTCGATGCGCAGATCGGCATTGCCCTTGACTGAGGCCGGGTCGATCTCGACCCCGGTGAGGTTCTTGAACATCTTGGTCTGGAGCAGGGCGACGAGGGCGTCCGCGCCGCCGCCGAGCTTGAGGCCGATCTGGGCGGTGACCGTGTCCGGCGTGATCTTCGGGATCACGAACGAGCCGTCCGTGATGTAGAGCGTCCGGTCGTCCGGCATCTTGATGTCGGCGGTGACGCCGCGGATGTTCGTGGTCAGGCCGGTGATGGTCCCCGTCACACGGCCGCGGCTCAGGGGGGGAGCGCCCTCGCTCACCGCCAGCGTGGCGTTAGAGACGGCGAAATCGATATGGATCGCGCTGTCCGGCATCGGCTCGCCACGCGTCGCGGCGGCAAGCTCACTGCCGCTCATGTCCACGGTGATGTCGACCTTGTCCACGAGGCCGCCTTGGAGGTTGTCCACCAGATACTCGCGGGCGGGCGGAGCGATATGCTCCGGCCACAGGCGCAGGGCCATGCGCCCATCGGTATGGGCCGCATTGATCTTCAGGGTGAGGCCGCCCTCGTCGGCGCTGGTGTCCACCGTACCGGTGACCCGGCCGGTGGCTCCACCGGCTCCCGCCACGGTGAACTCGTCGATGGACATGCCGCCATCCCGCCCCGTGACATGGGCCGAGAGCGCATCGAGCTTGACCGGCTTGTCGGTCCTGGCGGCGCCGCGCAGGATCGCATCCTTGCCCGCGAGGGCCAGGGTCCAGGCCGTGGGGCCCCCCACCGGGCTCGCGGTCCAGACGCCAGCGAGATGCACCGCGTTGCCGGCTCCGAGATAATCGATGCTGTCGAGGTTCAGGACCCGCTTGGCCTCGTCCCAACTGACCGAGGCGGTCAGGCTCTCGATGGTGACCGGGTTGAAGTCCTTTTCCTCGATGAGGAAATTGCCATCGCTGGTCTTCACCGTCGCTTTCAGGGTTTCGATCCGGCCCTGGTCGAGGCCTACTTCCGCTTTGGCCGAGACCTTCAGGTCGGTCTCGATCGGCAGTTTCGATTGCCCCGAGAGGAGGAGGAGATCGGTGACCGGCAGATCGTCCAGGGTGATGATGCCGTTGCGCTTTCCTTCGCCGCCTTCGTGCAGGTCACCGCCGAAGCGCCATTCCCCGTGAGGGCCGTCGATGCGCAGCTCGAACACGCGGGAGTCCCGCACCGCGTCGCGCCGGAACAGACCGTTCACATGCTCGAACACCCCGCGCTGGCGGGCGTCGTCGTCGATCAGCGTCAGGCGACCGTTCGTGATCCGCGCCCGGTCGAGGGCTCCGACCACGCCGGCCGGATCGAGGACGATGCCGAAGATCGAAGCGATGGCGGCCGAGATCGGCGACGAGGTTCCCCGGGCACTATCCACGCTGGGCAGCGTATGAGGCTCCGCCGCGGCATGGGCCGGATCGGAACCGGCGAAGGCGATGGACCCGTCACGGTGGACCAGGGCCGTCATCTGCAGATCACGGAACTCGATGGCTCGCGGCTGGACGGCGAGGCGGAGCAGACCCCAGGTATCCAGGCTCACCACCGCCATGGGAGCGCGTAGCACAAGGGCGCCGTCCGGATTGTGGATGTCGAGGCCGGCGACCTGAAGCGCCAGGGAATTCTCGGAATCGAGCTCGACGGTGCTGTCGCGCAGGTCCACCCGCCAGCCGGGGCCGATGCTGCCCGCGATGGCCGAGGCCACGCGTTCGGACATGCCGTCGATGCGCAGGGGACCGTTGGTCAGACGCCAGAACGCGCCGGAAACGGCGAGCGTCAGGGCGACCACGAGCACGACCGAGCACCATAGCAGCGGGCGCCGCCGGCGGCGCGACCTGCCCCGTCGCAAACCTGTGGCCGTGTCCTGGTTCATCGATCCTTGAGCCGCTGGATCGGACGGGCCGCTCACGCTATCGAGCGGGTGTCCGGGATTCGGGGTTGCCTTGACCCGGCAATCTTTCGGTCCTCAGCCGAGGGGTTACGTGCACCCCCCGATCAACGCCTCTTGTGGCACACTATCAATCGGCCGAAAGGAAGGCATCATGCCTCTCGACACCGGAGATCACGCTCCCGCCTTCACGTTGCCCGGAGCGGGCGGCGCGGAGATCAGTCTCGATGCGCTCTTGGGTCGCAAGGTCGTACTCTATTTCTACCCCAAGGACGATACCAGCGGGTGCACCCTGGAGGCGCAGGGGTTCAACGCTCTTGGCGACGCCTTTGCGGAAGCCGGTGCCGTCGTGGTGGGCGTTTCACCCGATTCGGTGAAGAGCCATGACAAGTTCCGGGCCAAATACGACCTGACCTTCCCGCTCGCCTCGGACGAGAGCAAGGCGATGCTCGAAGCCTACGGCGTGTGGGTCGAGAAGAGCATGTACGGCCGCAAATATATGGGCGTCGAGCGCACCACGTTGCTGATCGACGCGGAGGGCCGCATCGCCCGGATCTGGCCGAAGGTGAAGGTTCCCGGCCATGCCGAGGAGGTCCTGGCGGCCGCGCGCGCCCTCGCCTGAAAGCTGTCCCCCTTCGGCATCATGGCTAATCCCCTGACGCGCGATTTTGCGCTTCTTTAACCCTGATCCCCTCCAATGGCGCGAGTTGGATTGGGGTTGCCCGTATGCGCCTGTCGTCACCTATCGCCGGAGGGTTGCGCTTGCCGAAAGCCGGGCGGCGCCTCGTGCCGACTTTGGCCTGCGGGCTGGCGATCGCCACGCTCTGGGCTGGGGGCGCCACGTGGTACCTGGTGTTCCACGACGAGGTGCTGGCCCGGTTCGTGTCCCAGCAGACCGCCCTCCAATACGGGTACGAGGAGCGGATCGGAGCCCTCAGGCTTCAGCTCGACCGGACGACGATGGAGCATCTGGCGACGCGTGAGGGCATCGCCGCGCGCATCGCCGATCTCTCGCAACGTCAGGCCGCGCTGGAGAAGCGTCAGGCCCAGCTCGCGCTTCTCGCCGGCGAGGCGCAACGCCCAATGATCGCCGCCGACCAGATCGGCGCCGACGATCCAGTCGAGACCGGGGCCCTCGGCTATGCCGGTCCGGTGGCCGATCCCGTTGCCAAGTCGTTTGCTGCGCCATTGCCCAAGTCGGTGCCGAAGCCGTTTCCCACTCCGGATGCACTCGAACTGCGCTCGCGCGACACTGACGGACAGCCCGGCCGCCAATCCCTGCGGAAGAGCGAGCAGGTTCTGGCGGCGCTCGACCAGCGCCTCGATCGACTGGGGGCGGACCAGATCCGAACCCTGGACGGGTTGGGCGTGCGCGCGATCCGTGGGTCCCAGCGCCTGCGCGACATCGTGTTCCGGGCCGGCCTCGACCCGCAGCGTTTCGAGCGCCAGCGCGAGGCGGGCATTGGCGGGCCGCTCGTGCCGCTCTCTGCCGATCCGTTCGGCATCGCGGTCGGACAGGTTCAGCGGGCTCTCGGCGAGGAAGACCGCCTGCGCCGCATCGCATCCGCCCTCCCCGTCCGGCAGCCCCTGACCGGCAAGTACAGCCTGTCGAGCGGTTTCGGACCGCGCCTCGATCCGTTCACACGCGGGCTCGCCCTGCATACCGGCCTCGATATGAAGGCCGAGTTCGGGGAAAGCGCGCGCGCGACGGCGGCCGGCCGGGTGACGGTCGCAGATTACAGCGGCGGCTATGGCAACATGGTCGAACTCGACCACGGCAACGGGCTCGTCACCCGCTACGCCCATCTCTCGTCGGTCTCGGTCGGGCCCGGAGAATGGGTCGAGGCCGAAGCCGCCATCGGCCGCGTCGGCTCCACCGGACGCTCGACGGGAAGCCACCTGCATTACGAGACGAGAATCGACGGCGAGCCCGTGGACCCGCTGCGTTTCCTGCGCGTCCTCAGCGGATCGGACGCGCAGTTCCTCGCCGCCCGCTAGGAGCGCACATCTGAAGGCAAGCGAGGATCAGTCGATGTCCTCGACCTCGCCGGCTCCGCCATAGACGCGCTGGGCCAGCGACGCTTCCATGAAGGGATCGAGCGCACCGTCCAGCACTCCATCGGGATCGGTCGACTGGGTGCCCGTGCGCAGGTCCTTCACCAGCTGATACGGCTGCAGCACGTAGGACCGGATCTGGTGGCCCCAGCCGATATCGGTCTTGGCCGCGTTCTCGGCATTGGCCTTCTCTTCGCGCTTCTTGAGCTCGGCCTCGTACATCCGGGCGCGCAGCATGTTCCAGGCGGTGGCCCGGTTCTTGTGCTGGGACCGCTCCTGCTGGCACGCCACCACGATCCCGGTCGGGTTGTGGGTGATGCGCACGGCCGAATCGGTGGTGTTCACGTGCTGGCCACCGGCGCCCGACGAGCGATAGGTGTCGATGCGGCAATCCGATTCCTTGATCTCGATGACGATGCGGTCATCGATCACCGGATAGACCCGGACGCTGGCGAAGCTGGTATGCCGGCGCGCGCTGGAATCGTAAGGCGAGATCCGAACGAGGCGGTGAACGCCGGATTCCGTCTTGAGCCAGCCATAGGCGTTGTGGCCCTTGACCATGAGCGTGGCGCCCTTGATCCCGGCCTCGTCGCCATCCGACCATTCGACGATGTCGACCTTGTACTTCCGGCGCTCGGCCCAGCGGCCGTACATGCGCTGGAGCATGTTCGCCCAGTCCTGGCTCTCGGTGCCACCGGCCCCGGCATGGACCTCGACATAGGTGTCGAGGCCATCGGCTTCGCCGGACAGGAGGGTCTCGATCTGGCGGCGCGCAGCTTCCTTCTCGACGGCGCGAACGCCATTCTCGCCTTCCAGAATGGTATCCTGGTCGCCTTCCATCTCGCCGAGCTCGATCAGCGTGACGGCATCGTCCAGATCCTGCGCGAGTTTCCTGATCGCAGCCACGGCCTCTTCGAGGGCGCCGCGTTCACGCATGACCTTCTGCGCCGCCTCCGCATCGTTCCAGAGGTCGGGGTTCTCGGAAGCCGCATTCAGCTCCGCGAGTCGTTTCTCGACGGTATCCCAGTCAAAGATGCCTCCTCAGCAGTCCGATCGACTGCTTGGCGGCATCCGAGAGTTGTTCGATCTCGGCGCGCATCTGGTGTTTCGGCTCGTGGTAAAGGTATGGGGCTCGGCGTGTGAGCGCGGGTGATACCGAGACGCCTGCCCGGTGTAAACGGCGGCGCCCGTCTTCCTTATCCGTCACGATCCGACACGCTGCGAACGCATGGCGCCACACATCGCTTCCAGACCCACCGCCCGCATGCGGACACGCGCGCTCTATCTCGCGGCTGGCCTGGCCGTCATCGGCGCGGGATTGACCCTCCGCTTCGTCCCTGTCGGACTGCCCTCGGGGATCGTAAAATACGGCGGCTCAGCCCTATGGGGCGCCATGGTCTATTGCCTGGTCGCGGTGCTGCTGCCGGGCCGGCGCACGAGGGCTATTCTCATCGTTGCCGGGACGATCGCCCTCTTGGTCGAACTCTCCCGCCTCATCCATACGCCAGCGCTCGACGCTTTCAGGCTGACGCTCGCCGGTGCTCTTTTGCTCGGACGGATCTTCTCGCCCTGGAACCTCGTCGCCTATGCGGCGGGCCTCGCCGCGTCGGCCCTCGTGGATCGTCTGGTCAGATCGCGGGCGGATGGAGAATAGAGGTCAGCGCCCGTAGGCGGGGGGCGCGACGCGCGCCGGGGCCAGGACGAATTCGTGCGGCCGCTTGCGTCCGTTCAGCGGACCTTCCGTCGGTGAATCCTCGAAATAGCTGTTGCCGCTGAGGCCGAACCCTCCGCCATTCATGACGCTCGGCACGGGAATCGCGCGCGCATCGTCAGGGACGGGACGGCCCGTCGCCCGGTCCGTCGGCAGGATGTAGGGGCCATGCGAGGCCGTATAGGAGGTCTGGGCGACCGCGCCGGTGGCGACGGACAGGCCGAGGCCGATCAGGCCGGCGGCGGCGAATGTCGAGAGATGCTGCACGGGTCGCTCCGTCGCGGTGTTCACATGCGGCCGCGGCCGCTCTTGCTCCTACCATGACTCAGGAGAGGTTGCCTGTCCGTGTCATTGGCGCGCCAAGCCGCAACTTTTTCACGTCCGCCCGCCGGGCTCGGGATGGGCGTCCGATCCCTGGGGCAACCGAGCCGGACGCGCCGCGTTGACCTGCCAAGCGCGATCTTCAAGCGCATCCAGCAAGGAGCCCAACGTGACCGCCATCAAGATTTCTGCCGCCGCTGCCGCAATGGTCGTTGCCCTGTCCGGTGCCGCCTTCGCACAGACCGGCATGCCCGAGAGCCACGGCACCAATGCCGCCGGTTCGAAGTCGGGTGTCGTGGGCAAGGGGGACAGCCTCGAGGCCGGCCCGGCGACCACCGGAACCGCGACCGCGCCGGGTGCCCGCACGGCACCGGGCAATGCCATGCCGGCCACTCCCGGTATGACGACCAACGATCCGAGCGCGGCACCGCGCCCCGTGAGCCCGGCGCCGGCCGCCCGCTGAGGCAAGGTTCGACCGGTGTAGGAAAGGGCTGATCGCCCTTTGAAAAGAAAAGGCCGGAGCGATGCTCCGGCCTTTTTCATGAAAGGGTGCTCCGTCCGGGCGGATCAGCCCTTGGAACGAAGCACGACCTGCGGCTCGCGATGAACCGGTTCGCAATTGCTGACGACCGCATTCAGGACGAAGGGCCGGGAATCGCAGACATAGCTCAGGCCCGGCTCGGGCGCGGGAACGGGGTCACGCGCGACGATCGGGTTCGGCGCGCAAGCACCGGCCGATCCGGCCAGCAGCAGCGCGACGGTCAGGGTCAATCCGCGCATACGATCCTCGGTGGCAGGCGACATTCCGCGACCCTGCTCACCGGGACGGCATGTGACAAGCACATGAGAGGGTCACCGGCCGCTTTGGCGCGACCTGTCTCCTCCCCGCAACATCGTCTCCGATGCGTCAGCCCGCTTTGGTCAACGGCACGACGTTGTGCAGCGTGCGGTCGGACGTCTCGAAGAAACGGCGAATATTGCGGGCCGCCTGACGGATGCGCTGCTCGTTCTCGACCAGCGCGATACGGACGTAATTGTCGCCGTGTTCGCCGAAACCGATACCCGGCGCCACCGCGACGTCCGACTTCTCGAGAAGCAGCTTGGAGAATTCCAGGCTGCCGAGGCTCTGATACTTTTCCGGAATCGGCACCCAGGCGAACATCGAGGCCGACGGGCTCGGGATCTTCCAGCCGGTCTTGTCGAACGACTCGATCAGCGCGTCCCGGCGCTTCTTGTAGATGCCGCGCATCTCGACGATGCAATCCTCCGGCCCGTTCAGGGCGGCCGTGGCCGCGACCTGGATCGGCGTGAAGGCGCCGTAATCGAGGTAGGATTTCACGCGGGTCAGCGCCGCAAGCAGGCGCTCGTTGCCGACAGCGAAGCCCATGCGCCAGCCGGCCATGGAGAAGGTCTTCGACAGCGACGTGAACTCCACCGTGCAATCGATCGCGCCCGGCACTTCCAGAACGGAGGGCGGCGGCTCGCCGTCGAAATAGACCTCCGCATAGGCGAGGTCCGACAGGATGACGATTTCGTGGCGCTTGGCGAAGGCGACGAGGTCCCGGTAGAAATCGAGGCTCGCGACGTAGGCCGTGGGGTTTGAGGGGTAGCAGACCACGATCGCCACCGGCTTCGGGATCGAGTGCTGCATGGCCTTTTCCACGGCCGGGAAGAAGGCCGGGGTCGGCTCGGCTGGCACAGAGCGGATCACGCCGCCCGCCATCAGGAAGCCGAAGGCGTGGATCGGGTAGCTCGGATTCGGCACCAGCACGACGTCGCCAGGCGCGGTGATCGCCTGCGCCATGTTGGCGAAGCCCTCCTTGGAGCCCAACGTCGCCACCACCTGCGTGTCGGGGTTAAGGCTCACGCCGAAGCGGCGCTTGTAATAATTCGCCTGGGCGCGGCGCAGACCCGCGATGCCCTTCGAGGACGAATAGCGGTCCGTGCGCGGCCGGCCGGCCGTCTCCACCAGCTTGGCGATGACATGACGCGGGGCGTCGAGATCGGGATTGCCCATGCCGAGATCGATGATGTCGGCGCCATTGGCGCGCGCCTGGGCCTTGATCCGGTTGACCTGCTCGAACACGTAGGGGGGCAGGCGCTTGATGCGGTGAAAATCGGTCATGGGCTTCACGGGGTCCGATGCGCGAATCGCATGATTCGCGCGTTCAAAACTGTCATCACTCTGACGTGGTCGGCCTGTCTACCATTTCGGCGGCCCGGAGCCGACCGTTATTGTGCAGGCTGGATCTGGCCGGTGGCGCGGGCGGCGCTCTCGGCGGCGCGGCCCTTGGCCTCGTTACGCCCACGAGCGCCCATCAGATCGTTCTCCAAACTCTTGGTCCCCTCGGCGGTGCGGGCGCTGATGGGTCTGGCGGGCGCCGCGACGCCGACGGGCAGGTAATCGGCGTCGGTCTTGCGGGACTGCACCACGAAGTCGGGAGCCTTCACATCCTTCGGCCCTCCGCCGGCGAGCGTATAGGCGCCGCGCATGGCGTTGAGGTCGCCGGAGCATCCTCCTGCGGCGAGAAGTCCGCCGAGGACGAGGGCGAAGCGCGGAGCAAAGCCGCACCGCCTGTGATTCCGTGATGAAGGCTCTGACATAATGACCTGAAACGTAAGCCGCGCCCTGGCGGAAAGTCGAGGTGCCGCGTTAATTTGTCGAGAACGAGGACGGTTCGGCCGGGCCGTCCCACGGAATAGAGGGGAAATCCACGCGTGACGACCGACAGGACGACACCGCTTCCCGATATCGACGCCTTGTCCCGCAACGCGACGTTGCTGATCGAGGAGTTCACCCGGACGGCCGGCGCCTACATGAAGCCGATCAGCCAGGCTGACCCGCTCGACCCCGAACTGGCCAAGCCCCCGGAAGAGGTCAACGACGTCGTCAAGACCCTCGGCACCGTCGCCGAGCGTTGGATGGTCGATCCGCAGAAGTCCCTCGAAGCCCAGAAGAAGCTCAGCGACGCGTTCATTACCCTGTGGGGCTCGACCTGGCATCGACTCCAGGGCGAGGAGGCCCCGCCCGTGGCTTTGCCCGAGGCGAAGGACAACCGCTTCAAACATGCGGAATGGTCCACCAACCCGATCTTCGACTTCATCAAGCAGAGCTACCTCATCACCTCCCGCTGGGCGGAAGAACTCGTCGACGAGGCCGACGGGATCGACGAGCATACGCGCCACAAGGCGCAGTTCTACCTTCGGCAGATCGTCGGCGCGCTCTCGCCCTCCAATTTCGTGATGACCAATCCCGAACTGATTCGGCACACGCTGCAGGAGAACGGCGCCAATCTCGTGCGCGGCATGAAGATGCTCGCGGAGGATATCGAGGCTGGCAAAGGTCAGCTGCGCGTCCGCCAGACCGATCCGTCCGGGTTCGAGGTCGGCGTCAACGTCGCCGTGTCCCCCGGCGAGGTGGTGTTCCGCAACGACCTGATGGAACTCATCCAGTATTCGCCGACCACCGAGACGGTGCTGAAGCGCCCGTTCCTGATCGTGCCGCCCTGGATCAACAAGTTCTACATCCTCGATCTCAATCCGTCGAAAAGCCTCATCGGCTGGATGGTGTCGCAGGGCCTCACGGTCTTCTGCATCTCGTGGGTGAACCCCGACGAGCGCCATGCCGACAAGGATTTCGAGAGCTACATGCGCGAGGGCATCGAGGCGGCTATCGACGCGATCGGTGTCGCCACCGGCGAGAGCGAGGTCGCGGCGGCAGGATATTGCGTCGGCGGCACTCTGTTGGCGGTGACCCTGGCCATGCAGGCGGCCACCGGCAACAAGCGGATCAAGAGCGCCACCTTCCTGACGACGCAGGTGGATTTCACCCATGCCGGCGATCTGAAGGTCTTCGCCGACGAGGAGCAGATTCGCGGCATCGAAGCCCGCATGAAGAAACGCGGCTACCTCGAAGGCTCCGGCATGGCGGCCGCCTTCAACATGCTGCGCCCGAACGACCTGATCTGGTCCTACGTGGTCAACAACTACGTGAAGGGGCAGACGCCCTCGGCCTTCGACCTCCTCTACTGGAACGCGGACGCCACGCGGATGCCGGCGGCCAACCATTCGTTCTACCTGCGCAATTGCTACCTCGATAACACCCTCGCTCAAGGCCGCATGATCCTCGGGAACGTGCGTCTCGACCTGAAGAAGGTTAAGGTGCCGATCTTCAACCTCGCCACCCGCGAGGATCACATCGCCCCCGCCATCTCGGTCTTCGAAGGGTCGTCGAAGTTCGGCGGGCCGGTCGACTACGTGCTGGCCGGGTCGGGTCACATCGCCGGCGTGGTCAACCCGCCTTCCAAGCCGAAATACGGGTACTGGACCGGCGGGGCGGCCAAAGGACGCCTGGAGGAGTGGATTTCGGCGGCGACCGAGCACAAGGGGTCGTGGTGGCCCTACTGGTTCGAATGGCTGGAGAAGCAGGCCCCCGCCCGCGTGCCTGCCCGGATTCCGGGAGAAGGAGGCCTCGCCTCCCTCGGGCCGGCGCCCGGGACCTATGTCCGCATGAAGGCGTGATCGGATCGAATGGCCGAGTCGAGAACGGGATCGTCGGTGGCTCGTGCGGCCGGCTGACAAGTGTTCGACTGCCTTTTTTCGAATCCCCGTCACCTCATTCTGAGGTGACGGAGCGTAGGCTTTGAGGGAGCCCTCCAGTTCGCGCAACGGTGTCTGGAGGGCTCCTTCGGGGCGGCTATCGCTGCACCTCAGGATGAGGTCGAGGGGGGAAGATCTCCTCAAAGCCGCGGTGTTGCGGTCGAGGACCCTCAGAATTTCCGCACCAGCGGCGCGGGAGCGATCGGAGCGGCCGGCGTTCCGAAGACGTAGCGGAAGCCCACTGAAACGATGTCCGCGCTGCCGCTCGTATCGGCCGCTAAGGGGATGTCGCGGAAGTTGTAGTCGCGGCCCGGCCCAGCGAGGAGCTTCGAATCGCCCACGAGGAAGAGGTGGGAATAGGCGATGTTCAGGGTCAGCTTCTCGCTCCAGCGATAGCTGCCGCCGAGCGAGACGTTGAAGCGGTCGCTGTCGGGCAGCCGCACCGAGCGGTTCGAGAAATCGATGGGCGATTGTTCGTAGGCGAGACCGGCCCGAACGGTAAGGGCCGGCGACCAATCGTACTCGCCGCCGACGGAATAGGTGTAGCCGTCCTTGTAGTTCAGGGGCAGCGTGGTCGCGATGCCGCCGGTGGTGCGGCCGACGATGCCGACATCGCCGAGCCTCGACCAATTGTCCCACTCGAAACCGAGATTGATACGGGCGACCGGGCTGACGGCCTGGGTCAGGCCGACGCTCAGCTTTTCCGGGGTGTTGAGGTTGGCGGTCACCTGCTGGCTCAGGAAGGCCGCCGGCCCCGGCAATAGGAAGGCACCTTCGATGTCGTGATGCACGGAGGAGCGATAGCCGACGCCCAAAGCCGTCCCGGCCCAGGGGGTGATGAGCACGCCCGCCGTGAAGCCGACGCCCCAGGATTCCCCCTTGAGCGACGCGTTGGGGGCGATGAGCGGGCTGAAGGAGAGCGGGAAGGCTTGGCGAAGGGTCAGCCGGAAATACTCGATGTTCGGCCCGGCGGCGATCGAGAGCCACTCGTTGACCTTGAAGCCGATGGTCGGGTTGAAAGAGAGCGAGAAGATGCGGCTCGACCGTCCATAGACTTCGCCCGCCCAATCGTCGCGGGGCTTGGTCACGAGGCCGAACGGAGCGCCGGTTTGGATACCGATCCAGAGCCGGTCGGTGAGCTGATAGGAGGTGGCGCCGGCCGGGATCACGGCTCCCTGGCCGATATCGCCGCTGCCGCCCAGTGGCGCGAATAACGGCGAGGTGCCGTCGGTCGGGGTGATCTTGGAGGAGAGGTTGATGAAGCTGAGATTCTGCTCGCTGACCCAGCCGGGGTTCATGGTGATCGTGGCCGGGTTCCAGAACATCGACGAGACGCCACCGGAGCCGGACGCCGCACCGGCGAAAGCCTGACCTTGGGCAAGGGTGCTCTGTTCGCGGATACCGAACGCGCCGGCCAGGGCTCCCCCCGCCGTCAGGGTCAGGAGCGCGGTAGAAATTCCCGCCAGAGCCGCGTTGCGAATCGTCATGGCCATGTCCTCTTCCCGACCCTTGCTTACGATGCTCGGATTTACCGTGGAGTGATCCCCGGCCCGCATCTTGAGCAGAAGAGTGCCGTTCTTGGCCGGTCTATGCAATCCATGTTAGTTGAGGTGTTAATCGTTTCCTAATTTGAGATTTACTTTGAAGATGCATTCGATGACATCATCGGCCTGTGTCACCGAAAAGCATCGCGGTAGATGGTTCACATCTAAACTGTCGGATTTACGTATCGGCGTTCATGCAAGAAAATGCGTATTCTGGCGGGTTTCCCGAGCGGTGTATGAATTATGCAACATGCGCCTGTCCGGCCTCTACACCTTGCCAGGGACGGTGGTGGAACCGATCTCAGTGCCAGTCCATCGATCGAAGGGGAGTGAGAGCCGATGAAGCTGGTGCGTCATGGTGATGTGGGCGACGAGAAGCCGGGTCTGATCGATGCTCAGGGCGGATTGCGGGATCTGTCCGGTGTCCTGCGCGATATTTCCGGTTCCGCCCTCGCGACGACGTCGCTGGAGCGGCTGCGGTCCGTCGATCCCGAAACCTTGCCGCTCCTGTCGCCGGAGACACGCCTCGGTCCTTGTGTCGGCGGAACGCGCAACTTCATCGCCATCGGGCTGAACTATACCGATCACGCGGCGGAGATCGGCGCGGATATCCCGGCCGAGCCGATCGTCTTCAACAAGGCGCCGTCCTGCATCTCCGGTCCCAACGACCGGGTCATTCTGCCGAAAGGGTCGGCCAAGACGGATTGGGAGGCGGAGCTCGCCATCGTCATCGGCGCACGTGCATCCTACGTCCATGCCAACGAGGCTTTGTCCTATGTGGCCGGCCTCTGCCTCTGCAACGACGTCTCCGAGCGGGAGTACCAGTTCGATCGCGGCGGGACATGGAGCAAGGGCAAGGGCTGCCCGACTTTCGGCCCCCTCGGGCCCTGGCTGGTGACGCTGGACGAGATCCCCGACCCGGCGGCCCTCGACATCTGGCTCGACGTGAATGGCGAGCGGATGCAGACGGGGTCGACCTCGAGGATGATCTTCGACGTCGCCCAGATCGTCGCCTATCTCTCGCATTTCATGATGCTGGAGCCGGGCGACGTGATCACCACGGGAACACCCCCTGGCGTCGGCATGGCGCGCAAGCCTCCGCGTTTCCTCAAGAGCGGGGACGTGATGACCCTCGGCGTCACCGGCCTCGGTGAGCAGCGGCAGGAAATCGTCGCCTTCGACGATTGGACCGCGAAGGTCGCGGCCGGCGAACCGACTCATTGAAACGGGGCGGGGATCGAAATCCCCGCTCGCTCGTCTCCTCTGCTAGAGGCAGCTTGGCCGGTAACCTGCGTCGCGCGGCCCGGCCCATGGCAGTTGGAAGGACCTAATCTTGAGCATCGGACTGATCGCCCTCCTCGACGACATCGCGGGGCTCGCCAAAGTCGCGGCCGCTTCCCTCGACGACGTCGCCGGGCAAGCCGCCAAGGCCGGTGCGAAGGCGGCGGGGGTCGTCATCGACGACGCCGCCGTGACGCCGCGCTACGTCGTGGGCTTCGCGGCCGAGCGCGAATTGCCGATCGTGGGCAAGATCGCCATCGGTTCGCTGCGCAACAAGATGCTGTTCCTGCTGCCGGCGGCCCTGCTGCTGCAGGCCTTCGCCCCTTGGGCCATCACCCCGCTGCTGATGCTCGGCGGGGCCTACCTCTGCTACGAGGGCACCGAGAAGGTCTACGAGGCGCTGTTCCCGCACAAGGCGCATGCGCATGAGGCCAAGCTCGACGCCGATGCCGGCGACGGCGCGGCTCTGGAAGCGCGCAAGGTCTCCAGCGCGATCAAGACGGATTTCATCCTGTCGGCCGAGATCATGGCGATCTCCCTGGCCTCCCTTCCCGAAGGCAGCATCTGGACGAAGGCGATCGTGCTCGCGGTCGTCGCCATCGGCATCACGGTCTTTGTCTATGGCGGCGTGGCGCTCATCGTGAAGGCGGACGATGCCGGGGTCGCGATGGCGAAGAACAATTCGACGTCCGTGTTCGGCAGCGCGATCCGCGGCTTCGGCCGTGCCCTGGTCAAGGGCATGCCGGTCTTCCTGCAGCTTCTGGCCATCATCGGCACAGCCGCGATGATCTGGGTCGGCGGCGGCATCCTCGTCCATGGTCTCGAAGGTTACGGCCTGCCCCAGGTCGCCCACGTGATCCACGAAGCCGCTGCTGGCAGCGCGAAGATGGTGCCGCCGGTTGGGGCCATCGTCGAATGGATCGTCACCGCCATCGGCTCCGGCATCGTCGGTCTGGTGGTCGGGGCTGCGCTGATTCCGATTACCAGTTACCTCATCGCCCCCCTCTGGTCGGGCCTGTCGGGGTTGCGCGGCAAGACGGCGTGAGGGGGCTATCCTGGCCGGCCTGAAGCCAAATGCACCGGGGCATGCGGCCGGCCCGGCTTGATTTTCCGGCGAAGATTCGCCTCATGGGGCCATGACTGACACCGTGGCCCCCCTCGCCCCCTTCCCCGCCACCGAGATCCCTGCGATCCGGCACGATTGGACCGTGGCGGAGATCCAGACGATCCACGACCTGCCGCTCCTCGACCTCGTGTTCCGGGCGGCACAGGTCCACCGCGCGCATAACGACCCGGCCGATATCCAGCGCGCCGCCCTGCTGTCGATCAAGACCGGCGCCTGTCCGGAGGATTGCGCCTATTGCCCACAATCGGCGCATCACAAGGGCACCGGCCTGCCGCGTGAGCGCCTGATGGCGGTGGACAAGGTGCTGAAGGAGGCCGCCGCCGCGAAAGCCGCCGGGGCCCATCGTTTCTGCATGGGTGCCGCCTGGCGCCAGCCCAAGGACGGGCCGGAATTCGATGCGGTCCTCTCCATGGTGCGCGGTGTCCGCGGCCTCGGAATGGAAGCCTGCGTCACGCTCGGCATGCTCACCCCGTCCCAGGCCGGGCGCCTCGCCGAGGCCGGGCTGACCTCCTACAACCACAACCTCGATACCGGCCCGGATTTCTACGGCGACATCATCTCGACGCGGACCTACGAGGATCGCCTCAACACCCTTCAGAACGTGCGCGATGCCGGGATCGGCGTCTGCTGCGGCGGCATCGTCGGCATGGGCGAGGGCGTGAAGGACCGCGCGGCGATGCTCCAAGTGCTCGCCAACCACGCCCCCCATCCCGAGAGCGTTCCGATCAACGCCCTGGTGGCCGTCGAGGGGACACCTCTCGAGGACCGTCCGCCCGTGGACCCGCTCGATCTCGTCCGGATGTGCGCCACCGCCCGCATCGTCATGCCGAAGGCGCGTGTGCGTCTCAGCGCCGGCCGCAAGGGGCTCACCCGAGAAGCGCAGATCCTATGCTTCCTCGCCGGCGCGAACTCGATCTTCTACGGTGAGCGTCTTCTCACCACGGCCAATAACGAGACCGACGCCGATGCGGAACTGCTTCGCGACATCGGCATCACCGTGCCGGGCCTGACCCTGGCGGCGGCGGAATAAGCTCAGAGCGAAATTGGCGCGCGGTCCGGGATCACGATCCGGAAGCGGGCGCCCTCGCCTTCCTGCGTCTGATCGAGGGTGAGACGCCCGCCCTGAAGCTGGATCAACTCGGCGGCGATCGGCAGGCCGAGCCCCGTCCCCCCCGCGCGCATCGACCCCTCGAAGGGCGCGAACAGGTTCGCTCGCGCCCGTTCGGGAAGCCCGGGTCCGTTATCCGAGACGACAACGGTCAGGTTTCCCGAACCCGGCTTACCGTGGCGGCTGGCCTCGATCTCGATGACCGGATCGGGCGCTCCGGCTTTCTCGGCGCCCATGGCCTGCACGGCGTTGCGCACGATGTTGGTGAGCGCGCGCGAGAACTGGTCCGGATCGATCTCCACCTCGATATCCGGCTCGCAGACGACGCGGATCGTCACGCGTGACGCGTCGTCGAGCCTCGCCAGATCGGACAGTTCGGCCAGCAGCGGTGCGAGCTGGATTGTGCGCCGCTGCGGCATTGCCTCGGTCGCCCGACCATAGGCCAAGGTCTCCTCGCAGAAACGGATCGCCCGGCCGAGCGTGGCGAGGAGGCGGGGGGCGATACGCTCCACCGCCGGGTCGGACACCGCCTCGAGACGGTCTCCGAGCAGCTGGGCGGTGGTGAGGAGGTTGCGCAGCTCGTGGTTGATCTTGCTCACCGACAGGCCAAGCTCGGCGAGGCGGCGCTTCTGGCGTAGCTCGCCCGCGAGCGCCGTCTCCATACGGGCGAGGGCCACCTCAGCGTGGCCGATCTCGTCGGTCCTGCGCGAGGGCGTGATGATGCGGTCGCTCCCCTGGGGATCGTCCGCGAATTCCGTGATGTTGCGGGCGAGGCGCCGAACCGGGCGAACGATGATCCGCTGCAGCATCAGGAAGACGAGGCCGGCCACCGTGGCGGCGATCGCCAGCGACGAGAGCAGCAGACGATCGGCGAAGTCGATCAGCGCCTCGCGCAGGGGCGCTTCGTCGAGCAGGATCTCCACGAGGTCGAATCCGTCCCGCCCATGGCCAATGACCCGGATCGGACCCTGATTCTCGGAGAAGACGGTCCGCCATGCCCCCCCGATGGAGGTGATCCAGTCATGCGAGCGCAGGTCGACATGGCCGGTGACCTCCGACGGCACGGCGTCCACCGCGAGCAGGCGGCGTGTCCCGTCGCCACGAACCGCGATGGCACTGGCACCGACACCCTTCAGAAGATGCCGGGCCAGTTCATCCGAGACATGCTGATCCGGCGAGGCATCGAGGACGAGAGCGGCGATCTGCGCGGCGGCGATCCGGTCCGACAGCCACATGCGCCGGTAATTCGCGACGGTGGGCACGTAGATCAGGATTTCGACGAGGGCGACGAAGGCGATGGTCACGAGGAACAGCCGGCCCGACAGGCCGAGATGTCGGCCGATCCCCGCCCGAGCCTCCGCTGCGACGGGGACAGGTGTTTCCATGTCGGCGCGTGGCGTCGCGTCCATCACGGGGTCCCGATCATCCCTGCTCCCGGGGTTCTTTGCTCGTCCCGGTTGCTCCGGCGCGGCACCGGGCCAACACCGACACTCCGTTCCCTCGGCGTCGAACGACACATGTCGATCTTGTTGTTTGCGTGACGGTTACGCTTCGCGCGCGGCCCCGTCGAGTACCCCGCAATGGGGATCTGGTGTGAGGGGCTAGGACGGACCCGCGCGTCTGCGGGCGAAGCGGCGTCTCAACGCGATGGAGAGGAGCGCGAAAGCGGCGATCCCGCCGAGGCCCGCGGCTGTCTTGACGGTCACCAGCGACCGCAGGGACAGGGCCTCGTCGCACGCGGCGGCGCCGCTCTCCAGGCACGCCGCCTTGGCGGCTTCGTTGGCCGCGATGACGTCCTCGATCGCCGCTCCGGCCGCCGCATAGACGAAGGCGCCGGGGGCCAGGCCGAGAAACGTGGCGAGCACGAAGGTGCGTAGGGATACGCCAAAGGCCGCCGGGGCGAGGTTGGTCATCCAGAACGGAAAGATCGGCAGGAGCCGCAGGACGAGGATGTAGCCGAACGCGTCGTCGCGAAATCCGGCGGCCAGACGTCCGAGGCGCGGTCCGGCGCGGGTGACGAGAAACTCGGACATCGGACCACGGCCGATGGAGAAGACGATGGCCGCCCCGGTCGTCGCCGAGACGAGAGCGATCCCCGCCCCGGTGGTCGTCCCGAATAGAAAGCCCGACAGGATGGTCAGCACCAGCGAGGCCGGCACGGACACGATCACGCAGCCGATATAGACGAGGCAGGCGATCCCGATGGACCGCAACCGGTCCTCGGCCACCGCCTCCATGAGCGCTGCGCGATAGGACAGCAGGCGGTCCAGGCTGAAGAGATGCGGCGCTCCGGAGACGAGCACACCCAGCGACAGGGCCACCAGGGCGAGGACGGGCAGCCACCGCATGGCGCGTCGGAGCGCGCCGCTCGAGTTGCGTGTCATTTCCCCGCTTCGCCGCGCCGGATCAGCCGGCCTTCCGCATCCTCAGGATCTTGAAGAATCCACCGGGAAAGGTCGGTGAGACGCCGATGAACTCGACGCCGTTGCGCTGAGCCCAGGCCTCGATCCGGGTCGATTTGAACGCCGAGGACCAGCCGATCTTGGTGCAGAGCGGCGCCACGATCTCCTCCACCTTCGCCACGGCCCCCTTGGTCTGGCCGAAATGGTTGGCGAGCACGATCTCTCCGCCCGGCCGCACCACCCGGAGGAATTCCGACAAGGCGGCCTCCGGGTCGGGCACCAGGGTGATCAGGAACTGCGCGACCACGGCATCGAAGCTGGCATCGGCATAGCCGAGACGGCACACATCCATCACTTGAAGACCGCGGACATGGGTGAGCCGGCGGCGGAGTACCTTGGCGCGGGCGCGCTTCAGCATGTCTTCGGAGAGATCGACGCCGCAGACGAAACTGCCCGCCGGATAATAGCCGAGCGATAAGCCGGTGCCGACGCCGGCCTCCAGGATGCGCGGCCCGCAGGCGGTGGCGGCCATCACTGCATCGCGCGCGGCAGGCTCGGTCAGCTTGTCGTAGACGACGTCGTAGACCGGTGCCCAACGGGCATAGGCCTTGCGCATCAGGGCCGTGCTCGGACCGGCCTGCGGCTCGCTCAGCATATCGTCTCTAGATCCTGCGGATGGGAAGGTTTTGGCTCGGGTCTGCGGGTCGGCGTCAGGCGGCTTGCGCCGCTCCGGCTGCCAACGCGTCGATGCGACGAATGGTGCCGCCGCCGAGCACACGTGAGCGTGGGCCGTCATCGGCATAAATGACGCAGGCCTGGCCCGGAGAGACGCCGTCTTCCGGTGTGGCCAGGACGACCTCGGCAGCCGCCCCGTCCCGATCGACCGTCAGATGCGCGGCGCGTGGCTCCCGGGTCGAGCGGACCCGCACGGCCACCGGCATGTCGACGACCCCGCCGGGGGGCATGCCGCCGAGCCAGTTCAAGTCGTCGAGCCGGATGCGGCTGGTGGCCAGGGCGGAACGCGGACCCACCACCACGCGGGCGGAACCCGGCTCCAGGCGGATCACGTAGAGCGGCTCTCCGACAGCGAGGCGAAGGCCCTTCCGCTGCCCGATCGTGTAATGGATGATGCCGTCATGCTGGCCGAGCACACGGCCTTCGAGATCGACGATGTCACCGGCGCGCGCCGCATCCGGCCGCAGCTTGGCGATGACGTCGGCATAGCGACCCTGCGGAACGAAGCAGATGTCCTGGCTGTCGGCCTTCTCGGCAATGGCGAGGCCGAGTTCGCGGGCGAGGCGACGGGTCTCGTCCTTCGGCAGTTCGCCCAGGGGGAAACGCAGGAAATCGAGCTGCTCGGCTGTGGTGGCGTAAAGGAAGTAGCTCTGGTCGCGGGCCGGATCCAGGGCGCGGTAGAGGCCGCGCCCGCCGGCTTCGAGGGGGCGACTGGCCACGTAATGGCCGGTCGCCAGCACGTCGGCATCGAGGTCGCGGGCGGTGGCCAGAAGATCGCGGAACTTGATCGAGCGGTTGCACTCGACGCAGGGGATCGGCGTCTCGCCAGCCAGATAGCTTTCGGCGAAACGGTCGATCACCGATTCCCGGAAGCGGTCCTCGTAATCGAGGACGTAGTGCGGGATGCCGAGCGTCTCGGCGACCCGGCGCGCATCGTGGATGTCCTGGCCCGCGCAGCAGGCACCCTTGCGATGGACCGCCGCCCCATGGTCGTAGAGCTGCAGCGTGATCCCAACGACATCGTAGCCCTGTTGGCTGAGCAGGCCTGCCACCACGGAGGAATCCACGCCGCCGGACATGGCGACGACGACACGTGTCTCGTGCGGGGCCTTGGGGAGGTCGAGGGAGTTCATCACGTCACGGGTTCGCCGGCAGGCCGCAGCGCCCGCATATGCGGAGTCTATAGCGATCTTGAGGTCGAACTTCCAGGCACGCGCGAGGCAGGGCTCGCATACCGGAGCACCGAACCCGGCAAATCCTGCCGGGACGGGGACGATTTCGCCGGGTCGCGTCGGTAAGATTCAAAAGCGGGAAAAAATTTGGTTGTTAGAACAACGGGTTGTGGTGTGTGAATCGTGGCTCGAAGTTTGCGCGGTGGGGGCGAGGAGATGACGCCCCATGGCTACCACGTCGATCAGCGGAGAAAAGGGCGTGCGGTTGGCGAGCGCGGTCGCCGCGCGTCCCGCCGCGCTTCATTCGACCGCTTCGGATGGCCTCGAACGCTTTAGCATTCCCGTGGAAGGACCCGCCCCGTCCGCGATACCGGTCTTACGCGGAGCGGCAGAGCCGAAGGCGGCGACCCGCGACGGTGGAGCAGCCAAACCTGTCGCTTCGGCGTCGCTGGGTTCGGCGATCGCGCAATCCGCCCTGCCGATCTCGGATCTGGTCCGGTCGGCAAAGGCTACGATCCCGTCGTCACCGCCTTCGACAGACAGTGCCGCAGGACAGATGGCGGATGCGGCCGAGACAGGACTGCCGCGAGCCCGAGAGGACGAGGATCTGGCGACGCCGCCGAGCGAGACCGGCCTCGGCGGTTTCCCGTGGCTGAGCGAGCAGCAGACCAATGTTGTCGCCAAGCCAGCTCAAATGCCGCAGCAAGGCGGCAAGGCAGGCTTGCCGATCATCGACGGCGCCGGATCTTTGCCCGTGCAGGCTCGGCAGGGGCAGTTCTCGGACGTTCCGTCGGGTCAAGCCTTGCTGCCCATTGCGGGAAACGGTCGTCTGTCCGCCTCCCGGGTTCAGACCGGAAGTGCCTTGCCTTCCTCGACCTTGCCTTCCTTGACAATGGTACAGGCGGCCGCGACCGCTCCGATTCAGGCCATCGTTTCCGAGGCTGCGGAGGCCAACCCGGTCACGACGGCGGAAGAGCCGAGCGAGGACGTGGCGGTCCCAGCGGACGGTATGGTGCCCGATGCGACCGGCATGATGACTCTCGCCTTCGCTCCGCCCGAATCCGTCGCGCTTCCGCCCGCGGCGAACGCCCCCGCGATGGCGACACAGGCCGGTGCCGCGCCCCCTCCGAACACCGGGGAAATCGTTTTACACGGCATAGGCGCTGCGAAAGCCGCCGACGGTCGCCCTGCCGCCCTCGCCGCGCTCGGAACCGACCGCTCGGCCTCCTCCGAGCGCGAGACCATATCGGTCAAGGCTTTCGATGAGTTCGCTTCCGGTTCGGCAATGGCCTCCGGCGATCTCGCTTCAGCCCCAGCCACGCCGTTCGGCCCAGCGCCGGCGGCCCCGCTTCCCGCGCCCGCACCAGAACCCGCCAGCCTCCTCCCCCAGGCCCAGGCTGCGCCGGTCCCCCTCGGCGCGGTGGCGATGACCATCGGGCTGCGGTCGTTGGCCGGGTCCAACCGTTTCGAAATCAGCCTCGATCCCAAGGATCTCGGACGGATCGACGTGAATCTCGACATCGACAAGGACAACGGCACGGTCACTGCGCATCTCACGGTCTATCGGCCGGAGACCCTGGCCCTGCTGCAACGCGATGTCGGCAACCTGCAACAGGCCCTGTCACAGGCCGGTTTCGACTCAGGGGATGTCGGCATCAACCTGTCCCTGCGCAGCGACACCGGCTCTACCGGGGGCAACGGCGCCGAGCGGGATGGCGGGGGCAGCCGTGACGGCCGTTCCGGCAACGGCGGCTCCGACCTGAAAGAACAACGCCTTCCCAACGACGCCGTGCCGCTGCGAATGCTGCGCGGTCTCGGCGGTCTCGACATCCGAATCTGAGGACACTGCCATGACATCGGGCATCACCGGAGCTTCGAGCAGCTCCTCCATCACGAACCCGAATACCGCCACCGGCGCTTCGCAGGAGATCGCCGGTAATTTCCAGCAGTTCCTGACCCTGCTGACGACACAGCTGAAGAACCAGAATCCGATGGACCCGCTGGACACCAACCAGTTCACGCAGCAGCTCGTGCAATATGCCGGCGTCGAGCAACAGCTGAAGTCGAACGACCGGTTGGACTCGATCCTCAACAATGCGAAGGCGTCCAGCGCCGCCGCAGCGACCGGTTTCATCGGTCAGAGCGTGACGGCGGACGGGCGGGTCGCCAACCTGAAGGACGGTTCGGCGGTCTGGACGCTGACCCCGGCGCGGGCCGCCAAACAGGCGACGATGACGATCAGCGATGCCAAGGGCAACGTGGTGGCGACACAGTCGAAGGCCCTGACCGCGGGTGCGCAGACCTTCGCCTGGGACGGGCGATCCACCTCGGGTTTCACCTCCGCCAACGGCAGCTACTCGATCAAGATCGATGCCTTCGACGCCACTGGTGCACAGGTTAGCGTCGATACGCAGGTCGCCGGAAAAGTCGATGGCGTCGATCTCACCGGTACAGAACCGGTGCTGCTGATTGGCAATTCGCGGCTGCCGATATCGAGCGTTCAGAACATCGGAGCCGGGTTGTCCACATGATCGTGGAAAAAACGAATCAGATGCAATCGATCCGCTTCAACATATCTTAAGCGGGCGCAAGTACCTTCCTGGCTCGACAGGTCAGTCGAGTTGTAGAGCGTATCATGACCGAACCAAGCCGCCCGAGAGTCAAATACGTCATCGGGCCAGATGGCAGTCCGTTGACCATTGCCGATCTTCCGCCGACCACGACCAGACGGTGGGTTATCCGCCGGAAGGCGGAAGTCGTCGCAGCCGTACGTGGCGGACTTCTCAGTCTCGAGGAAGCCTGCCAGCGCTATACCCTCACCACCGAGGAATTCCTGAGCTGGCAGTTCTCCATCGACCAGCACGGTCTCGCCGGATTGCGCACAACCCGCATCCAGCATTACCGCCACTGAGGTCAATGGAGTTCGGCGTCCGTTCCGGATGCCGAGACAATGCCTCGGACCATCGTCGATCCACGAAAGAACCGCGCCCTCTCAAGGGCGCGGTTCTTTCGTTATGGGCATCGCCGCGGCAGGACCGAGCCACACCCTTTTTCATTCGTTAAGACAATCGTTAACCGAACGCTAACCACGGCCTGGGCAAATTTTGCCGAGTGAGCGCGGCCCTTCCGTCGCTCCGGTTCGGGTGGGTACGTCGCGTCGTGAAGTCGGTTCTCGAACTGGTGACGAAGTTGGGACCGGCACGGCTCGCGGCCATGGCGGCCGTGACGCTGACGTTGATCGGCTTCTTCGCCTTCGTCATCCTGCGCGTCTCGAAGCCCGATATGGGTGTCCTCTTCGCCGACCTGTCGATGCAGGATTCGGGCGCCGTGATCCGCGACCTCGATGCGCGCGGCATCAAATACGAAACACGGGGCGATGCCGGCCAGACCATCATGGCGCCTCGGGCCGACCTGCCGCGCCTGCGGATGGACCTCGCCGGCAAGGGTCTGCCCAGCGCCTCCGGCGTCGGCTACGAGATCTTTGACAAGGGCGATGCGTTCTCGTCGACCAATTTCGTTCAGAACGTCAATCATTTGCGCGCGCTCGAGGGCGAGCTCGCACGCTCGATCCGGGCCATCGGCCGGGTCCAGGCGGCGCGCGTGCACCTCGTCATACCGGAGCGCCGCCTGTTCGAGCGCGACCGCGAATTGCCGAGCGCCGCCATCGTGCTCAAGCTCGTCGGCGACATGGACCCGTCCCAGGTCCGTGCCATCCGTCACCTCGCCGCCTCGGCGGTGGAAGGCCTGAAGCCGGAGCGGATCTCCATCGTCGACGAGCGCGGTCGCCTGCTGGCGGACGGGGCACGGGGTGCTGAGGCCGAGACCGGCGCCGGCATGGAGGAGAAGCAGGTCGGCCTCGAGCGCCGTCTGCGGTCCCAGATCGAAGAGATCGTGGCCGGTATCGTCGGCACGGGTCGCTCGCGGGTGCAGGTCACCGCGGAGCTCGACCGGAACCGCATAGAGAGCCGTTCGGAGACCTTCGATCCAGAGAGCAAAGTCATCCGTTCGACCCAGACCCGCAGCGAAAGCGCGCTCACCGGTGGGACAGAGGGCGCCGTGACGGTCGGCAACGAATTGCCGGGCGCCAACCAGCCGACACCGAATCCCAACTCGAAGGATTCCACGAAGAAGGACGAGGAGACCACGAATTACGAGATCTCCCGCGTCACCAAGACGGTGGTCGAGGAAGGCGGACGTCTGAAGCGCCTGTCCGTGGCGGTCCTCGTCGACGGCGCCTACGTGCCGGGGGCCGATGGCCGGCCTGTCTATCAGCCGCGCCCCGCCAACGACATCGAGCGGATCGCCACCCTGGTCCGCACCGCTATCGGATACGACAAGGACCGGGGTGACCAGGTCGAGGTGGTCAACCTGCGTTTCGCCGAGACGCCCGCTCCCGTCGAGTTCACCGAGCCGTCGCTGATCCAATCGTTCCTGGCGCCGTCCAAGGAAGACGTCATGCGGATGGTCGAACTCTCCGTGCTTCTGATCCTGACCGTGATCGTCCTCATGGCCGTGGTCCGTCCCCTTCTACGCCGCGTCCTCGCCTCGGAGCCCGCCCAGGCCATCCTGATGGCGGGTCCGGCACTGGCCGGCGGCGAGCCGGGCCCCGACCAGGTCCTGGTGGCACGCGACAACCCCACCGCCCGCCTCGTCGACTTCGCGCAGCTGAACGGCAAGGTCCAGGCGGAGACCGTCCAACGGGTGGTGGACATGGTCCGCGGCAGTCCGAGCGAGACGGTAGAGGTCCTGCGCAACTGGATCCACGACAGTTGAGCGGGTGGGCGATGGTCTTCGAAACGGCAGCCACAACGGTGAAGAGGAGTGAGGCATGTCCTCGGGGTTGAGCGTCATCCCGGATCAGGAACTCGGCAAGGCGGGCTTGAACGCCATGACCGGTGCCCAGCGCGCGGCTGCTCTCCTCCTGCTCCTCGGCGAGACGGAGGGCGCGCCGATTTGGCAGATGCTCGACGAGGAAGAGGTCAAGATGGTCTCGCACGCCATGGTCCAGCTCGGATCATTGGAGGCGGAGACCGTCGAGAGGCTGATCGTGGATTTCGTCTCGCGGCTCTCCTCGGGCGGCGGCATCACCTCGAACTATGAGCGCACCGAATCGCTGCTTCTCAAGATCTTTCCCACCGAGCAGGTCTCGGCGATCATGGCGGAGATCAAGGGCGCTTCGGGCAAGCGGGTCTGGGCGAGCCTGACGCAGATCGACCCCGAGATCCTCGCCTCGTTCCTGCGTAACGAATACCCGCAGACGGTGTCCGTCGTGCTGTCGAAGGTGCGGCCGGATTACGCCGCCAAGGTCCTGACGATCCTGCCCGAGGATTTCGCCATCGACGTCCTCAACCGCATGCTGCGGATGGAGACCGTGCAGAAGGAAGCCCTGCGCCATATCGAGGAGACGTTGCGCGTCGAGTTCGTCTCGACCATCGCGCAGACCACGCGGCGCGACGCCCATGAACTGATGGCGGACGTGTTCAACGCTTTCGACCGCCAGACCGAGGGTCGGTTCCTCGCGGCCCTGGACCAGGCCAATCGCGGCTCGGCCAAGAAGATCCGCCAGCTCATGTTCACCTTCGAGGATCTCCTGAAGCTCGATGCGGGCAGCGTGCAGACGCTGTTGCGCAAGGTCGACACCGATACCCTGTGCCGCGCGCTCAAGGGCGCCGACGAGCGCGTGCGCAACTTCTTCCTCAAGAACATGTCCACCCGCGCGGCCAAGAACATCAACGACGAGATGGGCTCGCTGGGGCCGATTCGGCTCAAGGACGTCGATGAGGCGCAAGCCAAGATGACCGAGCTCGCCAAGGAACTGGCCGAGAAGGGTGAGATCATGATCGCCAAGTCCAGTGGCGAAGAGGAGCTGGTCTATTGAACGCCCGCCGGTTCCTGTTCGACACCGATTTCCGGCCGCGCGAGGGCGCGACTGTCTCGCCGAAGGAGGCGGCGGCCCTGGCCGAGGCCGTGGCGCAGGCCCATGCGAGGGGTGTCCAGGAAGGGCGCGCCCAGGCCGAGGCCCAGGCCCAGGCTCGCATGGCGGATGCCCTCACCCGCGTCGGCCTCGCCGCCGCCGGCCTCATCGGCCAGGCGGATTCGCGGGACGCGGCCCGCGAGGAGGAGGCCATGGCCTTCGCCGTATCCCTGGCGCGTCGTATCGCCGGCGATGCCCTCGATGCCCATCCGCTGGCGGCGATCGGCGACGCGGCGCGGGCCGCCCTGCAGCACCTGCGCGGCGTGCCGCATCTCGTCGTGCGCGTGAACGACAGACTGGTGGACGAAGTCGAGGCGCTGGTGAAGAGCCTCGCCCGCGAGCGCGGCTTCGAAGGGCGTCTGATCGTCCTCGGGGAGCCCGACCTCGCCCCCGGCGATGCCCGCATGGAATGGGCCGATGGCGGGGTGGTGCGTGACCGTGCCCGTATCGAGGCCGCCGTGCTCGAAGCCATCGGCCATCCTCTCGAATCCTGATCCGTCGACGACCCCCCCTGTAACGCGCGACTTTGAAAGATCCTGATGGCCGACGATTTCAGCCTGCCGCTTCTCAATGGCGGCGACGCGTCCTTCGACGGGCTCGGCTCCGAATCGATTCGTGAGGCGCCCACCACCCCGAAGAGCGCCGCCGATCTCGAACAGGTCTTCGATGTCCCGGTCATGGTCTCCGCCGTGCTGGGGTCGTCCCGCATGCCCATCGGCGACCTGCTGCGGCTGCAGCCCGGCGCGGTGCTGGAACTCGACCGCAAGGTCGGCGAGGCCATCGACATCTTCGTCAACAACCGCCTCGTCGCGCGCGGGGAGGTCGTCCTCGTAGAGGAGCGCCTCGGCGTGACGATGACCGAGATCATCAAGAGTGACCACTGATCCCGCCCGCCGCGCTGCTGCGCGAGGCTCCACCGACACAGGATACTAGACCATGCGGCTCCTCATCATCGGACGCTTGAGCGGCGAACTCGTCACCGCCTCGAAGATCGCCATGAGTCGCGGCGCGGCCGTGACCCATGCGGACGGGGTGGCGCAGGGTCTCGCCGTGCTGCGCGCCAAGGGCGCCGACCTCGTCATGATCGATGTGGGCCAGCCGATCCGCGAACTCGTGACCGCGCTCGCCGACGAGCGCATCCGCACCCCGGTGGTCGCCTGCGGCGTCGCCACCGATGCCAAGGCGGCCGTGGCCGCGATCCAGGCGGGTGCCCGCGAATACATCCCCCTGCCGCCCGATCCGGAATTGATCGCCGCCGTGCTGCAGGCGGTCTCCGAGGACGGACGCGCCTTCGTCTGGCGCGACGCCTCCATGGAGCGGGTGGTGAAGCTCGCCGAGCAGGTCGCGCGGTCGGAAGCCTCGGTGCTGATCACCGGCGAGAGCGGCACCGGCAAGGAGGTGCTCGCCCGGCACGTCCATATGAAGTCGACCCGTTCGAGCCGGCCCTTCGTCTCGGTCAACTGCGCCGCGATCCCGGAAGCTCTGCTCGAATCCGAACTGTTCGGCCACGAGAAGGGCGCCTTCACCGGCGCCGTCGCCCGCCGGATCGGCCGGTTCGAGGAAGCCAATGGCGGCACGCTGCTGCTCGACGAAATCTCCGAGATGGATGTCCGCCTGCAATCGAAACTGCTGCGCGCGCTGCAGGAGCGGGTGATCGATCGGGTCGGCGGCACGGCCCCCGTGAAGGTCGATATCCGGGTGCTCGCCACCTCCAACCGCAACCTCATCGACGAGGTCCGCAAGGGCACGTTCCGCGAGGATCTGTTCTACCGCCTCAACGTCGTGCACCTGCGCCTGCCGCCGCTGCGCGAGCGCCCGGCCGACATCCTCGAGCTGGCCTCCCACTTCGCCAAGAAATACGCCGAGGTGAACGGCGTGCCGGTCCGTGTCCTGAGCCGCGAGGCGCAGGCGATCATTCGTGAGAATCCGTGGCGCGGGAACGTTCGCGAACTCGAGAACACCCTCCACAGGGCGGTCCTGCTGGCGACGGGCCCGGAGATCGACGCCGACGCGATCTCTACCCCGGAGGGCGAATCCTTCGCCCGTTCTGCCGGGCCGGTGGAACGCGCCGCCCAGGTCGCCGAGGCCGCCACCCGTGGCCTCGTGGGGCGGACGGTGGCTCAGGTGGAATGCGAGCTGATCCTCGACACGCTCGACCATTGCCTCGGCAACCGCACCCATGCCGCCAAGATTCTCGGCATCTCGATCCGCACCCTGCGCAACAAACTCAATGAATATGTCGATGCCGGCATCAGCGTCGCCGAGCCCGGCAGTGTCCGGGCCGTGGCGGCCTACGGCTGAACGGCGCGGAGCCGGCGAGGCGACACGCCCCGTTGCCGCCCCTCCCCCCCATGGTTAGGTGTGGCGGCGGCGGCGCCCACTCCCCTCGGCGCGCCGGATGTGGAACGGGCACCCGGATTTGGCAAAGCACGACAAGGACACAACCGTGCGGACGGCGAAGTCGGGTTATTCCGACATTGTCCTGGTCTGCGCGAAATGCACCAAGCGCGTCGGCCTGAAGAAGGACGAGATCCGGGGGCGGCTCAAGCGGGAGGCGAAAAGGCGCGGCCTCGGCGGGATGACCCGCGTGGTGTCCACGGGCTGCCTCGGCCCCTGCCCGAAGCGGTTCGTGGCGGTGGCGACCTCCTTCAGCCTCTCGCGCAACCGCATCGTGCTGATTGATCCCGAGGGTAATGCCGAGCAGGCCCTCGATACGGTCTATCCGCCCGCCCGCCGGTCCGAATGAAGCGATCTCCGATTTCGGCCCCAATGCCGCTTTAGGGCGGATCCGGGATCAATTTGGGTGGCAGGCTTTGCGCCGGATGCGGTGCCCGCCGAGCAGAAGAGGATCGTCGCCCTTGGCGCTCGTCCATTCCACAGGGTTGTACCGGTGACGCGCCGGGTCGTGGCACCTCCTCCCGCCCGTACGGGCGCCGTGAGGCACGTCCTGCGATACCTGCCCGTCCTGGGGACGGTACTCGGCCTCGTCCTGGCGATCTGGCTGGTGGCGACCCACGATATCGCCTCGGTGACGGATGCCTTCGGGCGGATCGGGATCGTCGGGCTCGCCGGCATCGTGCTGATGCGCGTCGTCATCCTGTCGCTCTGCGGTCTCGCCTGGGAGCGGGTGCTGCACCGGCTCGCGGCCACCGCCGAGGCGGGAGCGTTCCTCATCCTCCGTTTCGTGCGGGACGGGATCAACGTGCTCCTTCCTGTGGCCTCCGTCGGGGGGGACGTGGTCGGCGGGCGTCTCCTCACCTTCTGGGGGGTCCCGGGCAAACTCGCCGCCGCCTCGATCCTGGTGGACATGCTGATCCAGGTCGGCACGCAGGCCCTCTTCGTGCTCATCGGCGTCGCGTTACTGATGCAGATGGAAGGCGAGTCCGCCGCATCCCTCGCGGCTTGGGCCCTGCGGGCGCTCGGCGTCACCGCCATCGTGCTCACCGCCTTCTTCGTCTTTCAGCGCAGTCCGCTCATCTGGGGTGTCGAGCGCCGCATCGCCGAGCTCGCCCGTCGCTTCCTGCGCGACCAGGAAGAGGCCGTCCCCGGCTCGGTGCCTGCCGATGCGGGCGTGCATGGCGCTCTCGATACGGTCTGGGCCCCGAAGCGCTGGCTCCTGCTGTTCCAAGGCGTCGTCCTGCACCTCCTCGCCTGGATGCTCGGTGCCACTGAGATCTGGATCGCGCTGACCTGTATGGGCGTGGAGGGCGTGGGCCTCGCCGAAGTCATCATCATCGAGGCCTTGAGCCAGGCCATCAAATCGGCGGCCTTCCCGGTGCCCAGCGGATTAGGGGTTCAGGAAGGCGGGTTCGTTCTGGTTGGCGGCCTGTTCGGCATCGACCCCGGCACCGCCATCGCCCTGTCGCTTGCCAAGCGCGTGCCGGACGTGGTGCTCGGCCTGCCCTCCCTGATCCTGTGGCAGACCCTCGAGGCCCGCCGCGCCACGATCCTCCCGCCGCGCGGCTGAACCCTTCTCAGGTCGAGATCGTCGCCACTGATCCGCCATCGACGCGCAGATTGGCGCCGGTGACGAAGCTCGCTTGTTCGGAGCAGAGGAACGCCACGGTCGACGCTACTTCCTCCGCCCGTCCCCGGCGCTTGGCCACCATGCCGGGGCGCTCCTCGTCGAGGAAGCTCGCGATCGCCACATCGAAGGAGGTCCCCTTCTCCTCGGCGCGCTTCTTCATCATAGCGTCGGTCATCGGTGTGGCGATGAAGGCGGGGGAGACGGTGTTCACCAGGACGCCATCCGGCCCATAGGCCTTGGAGAGACCCTTGGCGAGGCTGAGGATTCCGGCCTTCGCCGCGCAATAGGGCAGTTCCTCGACATAGGGCTGCACCGCGTCTTCGGAAGCGAACAGGACGATCCGCCCCCACCCGGCCTCGCGCATGCCGGGGATGAAAGCGCGTGTTACCCGCACCGCCGCCATCAGGTCGGTCTGGATCGTCTCCAGCCAATCCTCGTCGGTCAGGTCCAGGAAGTCGCCCGTAGCCCCGGTGATACCGGCGGTATTCACCAGGATGGTCGGGGCCGCACCGAAGGCCTCGCGCGCCTTGATCGCCAGCGCTTCGACATCGGTACGCTGTGTGAGGTCGGCCATCACTGGCACCACGGCACCAAGACCGGAAAGCTATGCGGCCGCCTTTTCCAAAGCCTCAGGGACCTTGTCGCTGAGGATGACCTTTGCGCCCTCCTTCAGGAGCAGTTCGGCCGTGGCGTAGCCGATGCCAGAATCGCCCCCGGTGACGACGGCGACCCGTCCCTCGATCCCGAAATCCATTGCTCGCTCCGCTGGCCGCGTGGGTCCGACCGGGGCGACACGTTCTCCGGCCGGTCATGTGCGGGCCAACCCTGACCGGGCCGGGGGTGTTCCAGGCTACGCGACTGTGACGGATCGGGCGAGCGTCCGGCGACCGCGGTGACCTACGGCTCCGCAGGATCTTCGCAGAAACGCAGGGTGTTGCCGAAAGGGTCGGTCACCGTCATCACCAGCCCCCAGGGCAGGTTCTCGATGCCCGGCTTGGCATGGACGTAGTTCCGAGCGCCGAGTTCCGCCTGGAAGGCGTGAATGCCCGCCATCCGCACGAAGGTCGTGGAGCCCGGCGTCGCATCGCCGTGATGGCCGCTCAGATGCAGGATGAGACCGGCACGCGAGACCTGGGCGTAGAGCGGAAAGTCGGCGCCGAAGCGATGCTCCCAATCGAGGCTGAAGCCGAGGAAATCGACATAGAACTCGCGCGCCTTCGCCTCGTCGAAGATGCGCAGGATCGGGCAGGTTTGGTCGAAGCGGATGGTCCGGTCGGGTGTCGACATCGGGCTCGGCTCCTCAGGCGATCCTGTCGGGCTCGGCCAGAAGCCCGTCGACGAAATCCGACAGGCCAGTGTTGCGGGCGCGCTTGAGGCGCTCGGCGACGAGGATTCCCTGGAGCTTTGCGAAGGCGTCGTTCAGATCGTCGTTGACGAGGACGTAATCGTACTCGTTCCAGCGCTGGATCTCGACGCGGGAATTGGCGAGGCGCTTCTCGATGGTCTCGGGCGAATCCTCGGCTCGGCGTTCGAGGCGGTGTCGCAACTCGGCGAGGCTCGGCGGTAGTATGAACACCGTCACCACGTCGTCCGCGAGCTTCGCCCGCACCTGCCGCGTGCCCTGGTAATCGATGTCGAAGATCATGTCCCGGCCGGCGCCGAGCACCTTCTCCACCGGGCGGCGCGGCGTGCCGTAGAAATTGCCGTGGACCTCGGCCCATTCGAGCAGGTTGTCGGCGCCGCGCAGGGCGTCGAAGGCCTCACGGTCGATGAAATTGTAGTGCTTGCCGTCGATCTCGGAGGGCCGGCGCTGTCGCGTCGTCACCGAAATCGAGAGATCGAGCCCCCATTTCGGGTCGCTGGCGACCGCGCGCGTCAGCGTGGTCTTCCCCGCTCCCGAGGGCGAGGACAGGATGAGGATGAACCCGCGCCGCCCGATCGTCGTGGCCTGCATGTCCGAAAAACCTACTCGACGTTCTGAACCTGTTCGCGGAATTGCTCCACCACGGCCTTCAAGTCGAGTCCGATCCGCGACAACGCGATGTCTCCGGCCTTCGCGCAGAGGGTATTCGCCTCGCGGCCGAGCTCCTGGGCCAGGAAATCGAGCTTGCGGCCGATGGCGCCGCCCTTGGCCAGCAACTCGCCGACACTGTCGAGATGGGCGCTCAGACGGTCGAGTTCTTCGCGCACGTCGGCTTTCGCGGCGATGAGGACGGCCTCCTGGTGCAGACGGTCGGGATCGAGCCCGCCGGCCTCCATCAGGGCGGCGATGCTCGCGGACAGCCGCGCCTTCACCGCCTCGGGCTGGCGGCCGGGGCAGGCCTCGGCGGCCTGGCGGAGGCGGGACATGGCGACGAGCTGCCCCTCGATGATGGCGCGCAGCTGGCGCCCCTCGGCGCGGCGCGCTTCCACGAGGTCGGCCACGAGCCGGACCACGCCCTCGGCGAGGTCATGGGCGAGGCTGTCCGATTCCGCCGCCGGCTCTTCGTCGGATTCAATGACGCCGCGGATGCCGAGCAATCCGTCGAGGGAGGCCGGGGCGAGCCCTTCCGGACGCGGCACGCGTGCCGTGGCGGCGGCGAGCTCGGCCAGCAGGGTTTCGTTGATCCGCACCCGCGCCTTGGCCTCGGGCCGGGTGAGGTTGAGCGAGAGCTGGCACTGGCCCCGCGTCAGGGTCTTCTGCAGGGCGGTACGGGCAACCTCGCCCACCGCCTCCAGGCCGTTGGGCACGCGCAGGCGCACGTCGAGCCCGCGCCCGTTCACGCTGCGGACCTCCCAGGCCCATTGCACCGGGCCGGTGGTGCCGGTGGTGCGGGCAAAGCCCGTCATGCTGGAGAGGATCATGATGTCTGAACTTTAGTCGGTCGTGCGAACCTCCCTCCCCCTTGCGGGGAGGGATCGAGAGTGGGGGTGGGTGGGCGACCCTCAGGCAGCGGAGGCCAGCGGCACCAACCCCACCTCCTATTCCTCCCCACAAGCGGGGGGAAAGCGACGGCAGCGCCCTATTGCGGCTTCAGCGCTGGGACGCTTTTGGCCGAGTTGAGGTCGAAGGTCTTGTTGCGCAGCGGGTCGAGCTTGGTGCCTTCCGACGCGTCGAAGGCTTTCGGGCGCGGGGCCGACGGGTCGGGGGCGCCGCCGGCGAAGTTCGTGCCCTCCGGTGCATAGGCGGAGGCCCGGCCCGGCACGCTCGACGGATCGGCCGGAGGATCGGCTTTGTCCACGGGGGCGGCGTCGGTGGGCACCTCCTTGCGGGCGCGCTCCACCTGGCGCCAGCGGGCGACGTTGCGCGAATGGCCTTCCAGGCTGTCCGCGAAGGCGTGGCCGCCGGTGCCGTCGGCGACGAAGTAGAGGTCCTTGGTGCGCGACGGGTTGGCGACGGCTTCGAGCGCGGCGCGGCCCGGATTGGCGATCGGCCCCGGCGGCAAACCCTCGATGACGTAGGTGTTGTAGGGCGTGGCCCGGTCGATCTCCGAGCGCTGGATGCCACGGCCGAGCGTGCCGCGTCCGCCTACCAGACCGTACACGATGGTGGGGTCCGATTGCAGCTTCATCCGCTTGTTGAGGCGGTTCACGAACACCCCTGCGACGCGGGGGCGCTCATCGGCCCGGCCGGTCTCCTTCTCGACGATGGAGGCCAGGGTCACCATCTCGGCCGGGGTCTTCACCGGGATCTCGGCCGAGCGGCGCAGCCAGATCTGGTTGAGCACCTCGCGCTGCTTGGCGCGCATCAGGTTGACGATCTGCTGGCGGGTGGCGCCGCGCTCGAATTTGTAGGTATCGGGCAGGAGCGAGCCCTCGGGCGGGATCTCGTTGATGTCGCCGGTGAGGATGTCGTTCTCGTTGAGACGCACCACGATCTGCTCGGAGGTCAGCCCCTCGGGGAAGGTGATGGCGTGCTGCACCTGCCGGCCGGTGGACAGGGTTTCGATCGTCTCGCCGATGCTGGCATGAGCCTTGAACGTGTACTCGCCGGCCTTCAGCGCCTTGCCCGAGAAGCGGGAGGCCCATTCGAACAGGGCGGTGTGGCTGATGACGCCCTCGCGGCTCAGAGCCTCGGCGATCTCGGAGGTGCCGCTGCGCGGCGGGATGACCACGACCTTATCGGCGGCGAGCGGGCCGGGCTCGCGGATCTGCCGGTCGAACAGCGTCACGCCGATCATCGCCGCGATGGCCAGGATGACGGCGGCGGTGAGCAGGCCGCTGATCGTGCTGAGCAACCCGCCGCGCTCGCGCACCGGACGGTCCGGCGGGGGCGGCGCGGCCGTGGGCTTGATCGCCTCGCTGGGGCTGCGCGGGGACGCGCGGTTCAGCTGTGCCGGCTCTTCGGAGGGGACCGGAAACGGCGCCGGGTCCGGATTTTTGCGCTTGCGGAAGAACATGGACATCCTGTTCGGGCCTCGCCTCTCGCCAACCCCTTCTCGGCCCGACGATGCGGTCGTCGTGTTGTCATGTCCGACCGGGGGCCATGCGTGCCACGAGTCTCAGGCAATGAGGTGCCGGTGCATGGGTGGACCTCCCGGATGGAGGCCACAGGTTCCGTGCGTCAAACCTGACTACACCCGGGCGGCCGGGTTATACGAGACGGAGTGAACCGGTTTTGTGGCAAAAAGGCGTATTACCGCTCCATCGTCATGTCCCCGCCCCCGTTGCCGACAGCCCTTTGGCGTGAACCTCACGAGGCGTTCGAGGAAGGCCCCCGCTTGCCGCTCGAGCAGGCGATACGAGGCCGGGGCGATCAGGATCTTCGCCGTGAGCGAGATGACGAGGTTAGGGAGCAGGTGGAACGAGGAGGATGCATCACCGCTGATCTACAGCGCGCGTAATAAAGAAAGCCACCATGCAGAAGTAGACTTTCGCCTATGGGCGACTGGTTTCGGCTTTGCCGTCCGTTTCCGACGAATGTCGCTATCGATGGAAAACAGGACTTTCGGCTGGGGACCAACGGGTCAAGCTGCGTTGGCCCTTACTGGGGCCGCCGTCCATCTCGCCGGTGACAGCATTCTGCCGTCAGACCCGCCGCATCACCAGCGACGCATTCGTCCCGCCAAATCCAAAAGAATTCGACAGCACGACATCCACCTGCTTGCGCTTGGCTTCATGCGGCACGAGGTCGATGGCCGTTTCCACCGACGGTGTGTCGAGGTTCAGCGTCGGCGGCATCACGCCGTCGCGGATGGTGAGGATCGAGAAGATCGCCTCGATGGCGCCAGCCGCGCCCAAGAGATGCCCCACCGCCGATTTGGTGGAGGACATGGCGGCCTTGGCCGCGTTGTCGCCGAGCAGGCGCTCGACGGCCTTGAGTTCGAGCTCGTCGCCCATCGGCGTCGAGGTGCCGTGCGCGTTGATGTAGTCGATGTCGCCAGCCGAGATGCCGGCGCGTTTCACGGCGGCGCTCATGCAGCGGAAGGCGCCGTCGCCGTCCGGGGCCGGCGACGTGATGTGGTAGGCGTCGCCCGTGAGGCCGTAGCCGACCACCTCGGCATAGATCCGAGCGCCGCGCGCCTTGGCGTGCTCGTATTCCTCCAACACCACCACGCCGGCGCCTTCGCCCATGACGAAGCCGTCGCGGTCCTTGTCATAGGGGCGCGAAGCCTTGGTTGGCTGGTCGTTGAAACCTGTGGAGAGGGCGCGGCAGGCGGCGAAGCCCGCGAGCGCGAGGCGGTTCACCGGAGATTCGGCACCACCCGCCACCATGACGTCGGCATCGCCGAACTGGATCAGGCGGGCCGCGTCGCCGATGGCATGGGCGCCGGTGGAGCAGGCGGTGACCACTGCGTGATTCGGCCCCTTGAGCCCGTGCGCGATCGAAACCTGGCCCGAGGCGAGGTTGATGATGCGGCCGGGAATGAAGAACGGCGAGATCCGCCGCGGCCCCTTGTCGTGCAGGGTCACGGAGGCGTCGTAGATGCCACCGATCCCGCCGATGCCGGAGCCGATCATCACGCCGGTGGCGCATTGATCCTCGTGGGACTTCGGATGCCATCCGGCATCATCGAGCGCCTGGCCAGCGGCGGCCATGGCGTAGACGATGAACGGATCGACCTTGCGCTGCTCCTTCGCCTCCATCCACCGGTCGGGATTGAAGGTGCCGTCGCTGCCGTCTCCGAACGGGACCGAACAGGCGATGCGGCAGGCGAGATCGGACACGTCGAAGGCTGTCACCTGCGACGCTCCGCTATCTCCCGCGATCAACCGGCTCCAGGTGGTCTCGACGTCGCTTCCCAGCGGCGTCACCATGCCTAAGCCCGTCACCACAACCCGACGCATCGCGTTATCCCGAACCGGTCCCGTCATCATCATTCCAAATGGCGCACGGGGCGATCGAGCCCCGCTTGTCGATGCGCCTTTTGCCCCTCGCGCTTAGGCGGAGTTCTTCTCGAGGAACTTCACGGCGTCGCCGACCGTCTGGATGGTCTCGGCGGCATCGTCGGGGATCTCGACGTTGAACTCTTCCTCGAACGCCATCACGAGCTCGACGGTGTCGAGGCTGTCGGCGCCGAGATCATCGATGAAGTTTGCGCCCTCGACTACCTTTTCCGGCTCAACGCCGAGGTGCTCGACAACGATCTTCTTCACGCGCTCAGCGATATCGCTCATCGTTCTTGGTCCTTAGCTATTCGATCGTGATGGTGAAGGCGCCGTGGCCGCCATCCCGCTTGTGAGGATTTTGAAGGCGGCCGGTGTCCGATCGCGCGTGGCCTTGAGAACCCGCAACACGCAGAACCGTCAACCCCCCTCGCACGGCAGCCGGGGTGGTAGCACAGGGTTTTCGTGCTGGCGAGGGGCGGTTCACAAACCGTTCATCGCTGTGGCTTTTTCGAGCGAAGGAACACTTATTTTTCGTGTGCAGTGCAGCAAAGCGATCTGCGTCAAGGCAATAAAAGACGCCTCAATACATCGCCATGCCGCCATTCACGTGCAAGGTCTGGCCGGTGACGTAGCCGGCCTCGGCGGAGGCGAGATAGACGGCTGCCGCGCCGATCTCGTCCCCGGTGCCCAGGCGGTTCATGGGCACGCGGGTGAGAATTCCCTCACGTTGCTTCTCGTTGAGCACGTCCGTCATCGGCGAGGTGATGAAGCCCGGCGCGATGCAGTTGACGGTGAGGTTGCGGGTGGCGACCTCGGCGGCCAGGGCCTTGGTCATGCCGACGAGGCCGGCCTTGGCGGCGGCATAGTTCACCTGGCCGGGATTGCCGGTGGCGCCCACGACGGACCCCACATTGATGATACGGCCGTGCCGCCGCTTCATCATGCCTTTCACCGCCGCCCGCGAGAGCCGGAACGCCGCCGTAAGATTCACGGCGATCACCGCATCCCACTCGTCGTCCTTCATCCGCAGCATGAGGTTGTCGCGGGTGATGCCGGCATTGTTGACGAGGATATCGAGGCCGCCCATCGCGGCCTCGGCCGCCGGCACCAGGGCCTCGACGGCATCCTTGTCCGACAAGTTGCCGGGCACGAGGTGGACGCGCTCGCCGCCGAGTTCGGCGGACAGGGCTTCCAGCGCCTCGGGGCGTGTGCCGGAAATGGCGACGATGGCACCCTGCGCGTGGAGCGCCTTGGCGATGGCGCCGCCGAGGCCGCCGGTCGCGCCGGTGACGAGGGCCTTGCGGCCGGTCAGGTCGAACATGGGCAATCCTGTTGTCAGCTGAGCGTCGGGAAGGCGGCGACGTCGTCGGGCGTGCCGACGGGAGTCGCGGTGGAGCCGGAAGCGATCCGCTTGACGAGGCCGGTGAGCACCTTGCCACTGCCGATCTCGTAGAACTGATTGATGCCGGCGGCCGCCATGGCCTCGACGCATTCGCGCCAGCGCACGGTGCCGGTCACCTGCGCGACGAGGGCCTGCCGGATGGCGGCGGGCTCGACGACCGGCGAGGCCAGCACGTTGGAATAGACCGGGACCAGGGGTGCCTTCATGGCCACGCGGGTCAGGGCATCCTGCATGGCCTCGGCAGCCGGCGACATCATCGAGCAATGGAACGGGGCGGAGACGTTGAGCATCACCGCACGCTTGATGCCGCGCGCCTGGGCAATCGCCACCGCGCGCTCCACCGCGGCCTTCCCGCCCGAGAGCACCACCTGCCCGGCGCCGTTGTCGTTGGCGACGTCGCAGACATCTCCTTCGGCGGCTTCCGAGGCGATGGACAGGGCCAGCTCGGCATCGGCGCCGATCAGGGCGGCCATGGCCCCCGCCCCCGGTGCGACCGCGCCCTGCATCGCCTCGCCGCGAATGCGCAGGAGCCGGGCGGTATCGGAGATCGTGAACGTCCCGGCGGCGGCGAGCGCCGTGTATTCGCCGAGCGAGTGGCCGGCTACCGCCGCCACGTCGCGAACGAGATCGAGGCCGCGTGTCGCCTGGAGCACGCGCACGACCGCGAGGCTCGCCGCCATCAGGGCGGGCTGCGCGTTGGCGGTGAGGGTCAGTTCCTCCGTCGGTCCCTCGAACATCAGCGTCGAGAGGGACTGACCCAAGGCCTCGTCCACCTCATCGAAGACGGCTTTCGCCTGGGGGAAGGATTCCGCCAGGGCCCGGCCCATGCCGACGGCCTGACTGCCCTGGCCGGGAAAGATGAATGCGCGCGCCATGTTCGTCGAAATCCTTTGCCACGTCGTCGCACGGGAAAGGGCGGCGCAGTCGCACCGTGTGCAGCAAGTGTCAACACGAGCGGAGACGAAGCAATGGACGAATACCGGTCTCGACCGATATCGAGACCACGATGTCGATGAGAATGCCGCGCTTGTTCTCTGGCTCGGCCACCGCCGGACGCCCATCACCGAAACGCGGGCGTCCGGTGGTCGGCGTACGGCGGCTGCCGATAGGTCCGTCTCAGGCTTCGTTGAAGAAATCGACCGTGCCGGTGTCGAGGCTGTAGGATGCGCCGACGATACGCAGCTTGCCCGCCTTCAACGGGTCGAGCAGCGCCGGCTCCGAGGCGGTGCGCATGCGGTTCACCACGCGGTCGACATTGGCGCGTACGCAATTCTCCAGGAAATCGCCGGGCTTGCCGCGCACCGAGAGCACCGCCGGAACGATCGGTTCGATCATCCGGCCGATGGAGCCCGGATAGACGGTGTTGTTCTCGACCACATCCGCCGCAGCCTGGACCGCGCCGCAACGGCTATGCCCCATGACCAAGATAAGCGGCACGCCGAGCTGGGAGACGGCGTATTCCACCGATCCGAGGGCGGCGGTGTCGGCGGTGTTGCCGGCATTGCGGACGATGAAGAGTTCGCCGAGACCGCGCCCGAACAGGATCTCCGGGGAGACGCGGGAATCGGAACAGCTCACCAGCACGCAGAACGGGGTCTGGCCGAGGGCGATCTCGATCCGGCGCTCACGCCCTTGCACCGCGCGGACGGGGCTGTCGGTCTTGTAGAGCCGGTTGCCCTCCTTCATCAGCTCCAGCGCCTGATCCGCCGTCAGGTCCGTCTTCTTGGTGGACGGGCTGGCCGCCAGACCGAGATTCGGCATGGCGGTGGCGGCGAAGGCCGCTGCGCCGAGATGGCAGGCACAGCTGAACAGGCCGCGGCGGCTGAGCGTCTTCGTCATGAGGTTTGGGCCCTCTTCAATTCCCATGCGAAAGCTCGCACGAGCTTAACCGTGCCACGCATAACTGTGGGGCGGGGCGCTGTCTCCCGGGCGATAAGCAGCGGCCTCGAGCGGGAATGGAACGCCGGTCCCGAACGTGCTGCCCGTGGCGGCGTCGGGGGCAATATTCCGGTCGCGCTTGTTGCGCCACGCGAGGCGGTGTAAGAGGCGCGTTCAATCATACTATTCCCGGTCCTATGGAAGGAGCCGCTGCGCATGGCTCGCGTCACCGTTGAAGACTGCATCGACAAGGTCGAGAACCGCTTCGAGCTCGTCCTGCTCGCGAGCCACCGCGCCCGCCTGTTGGCCGCCGGGGCGCCGCTTACGATCGACCGCGACCGCGACAAGAACCCCGTCTGCGCCCTGCGCGAAATCGGCGACGAGACCATCACCGCCGACGACCTCAAGGAACAGCTGATCCATTCGATGCAGAAATACGTCGAGGTGGATGAGCCCGAGGCCGAGACGGTGCCGCTGCTGTCGAGCTCGCCGGCCGCCGCCGCCGTCGCGCCGCAATCGTCCAGCGATGACGGCGCCGTTCAGTTCGACCGGATGAGCGAAGAAGATCTTCTGCGCGGTCTCGAGAACCTCGCTCCTCCGACCGAGACGGACGAAGAGGCCGAGTGATCGGACGACACGTTTATTACTGACGATCCTGCGAAGACCCGGCCCAGCGCCGGGTTTTTCGTTTTTCGGGGCGAGAAACCGGTGTCATACGGCGCCATGGGTCTGGCGTGCCCGGCCGCGATGCGGGACAACATGGGACAGAGGCGGGCAGTGACGATGAGTGAAGGGTGTTGCGGCGGATGATGCGCCAGTACGAGCTCGTCGAGCGGGTGAGGCGTTACAACCCCGCCACCAACGAGGCCCTTCTCAACCGCGCCTATGTTTATGCCATGCGGGCCCATGGGACGCAGAAGCGGGCCTCGGGCGATCCGTTCTTCGCCCATCCGCTGGAAGTCGCCGCGATCCTCACCGATCTCCGGCTCGATGACGCCACCATCGTCGCCGCCGTGCTGCACGATACGGTCGAGGACACGGCAGCCACCCTCGACGAGATCAGCGAGATCTTCAGCCCGGAGATCGGCGCCCTGGTGGACGGGCTGACCAAGCTCAAGCGCCTGGACCTCGTCTCGAAACGTGCGGCGCAGGGCGAGAACTTCCGCAAGCTGCTGCTGGCCGTCGCGGCGGACGTGCGCGTGCTGCTGGTCAAGCTCGCCGACCGCCTGCACAACATGCGCACGCTTCATCACATGAAGCCGGAGAAGCGTGAGCGGATCGCCCAGGAGACGCTGGATATCTACGCGCCGCTGGCCGGACGCATGGGTATGCAGGAACTGCGCGAAGAGCTCGAAGACCTCGCGCTGCGCAACCTCAAGCCCGAGATCTACGCGACGATCACCCAGCGGCTCGCCGACCTCGCCGTGAAATCCGAACGACTGGTCGAGAGTATCGAACGGGACCTGACCGCCAAGCTCGCGGCCCAGGGCATCAACGCCGTCGTCACCGGGCGGCAGAAGCGGCCCTTCTCCATTTCCGCCAAGATGGAGCGTAAATCCGTCGCCTTCGAGCAGCTCTCGGACATCTTCGGCTTCCGCATCATCGTGGAATCCCTGTCCGAATGTTACGGGGCGCTGGGTGTCGTGCACACCACCTGGCCGATGGTGCCGGGTCGCTACAAGGACTACATCTCCACCCCGAAACAGAACGATTACCGCTCAATCCACACCACCGTGATCGGGCCGAAGAGCCAGCGCGTCGAGCTGCAGATCCGCACCGCGGCCATGGACGAGATCGCCGAATACGGCATCGCCGCGCATGCCCATTACAAGGAATCCGGCGGAAAGGACGAGATCGGCGGCGTCCATCCGCGCCTCGCCACGGAAAGCGGCGCCTATCAATGGCTGCGGCGGACCATCGAACTCCTGGCCGAGGGCGACAGCCCGGAGGAATTCCTCGAACACACCAAGCTCGAATTGTTTCAGGATCAGGTGTTCTGCTTCACGCCGAAGGGGCGCCTCATCGCCCTGCCGCGCGGCGCGACGCCCATCGACTTCGCCTATGCGGTCCATACCGATGTGGGCAACACGGCGGTGGGGGCCAAGATCAACGGCCGCATGGCGCCGCTGCTGATCGAGCTCGTGAACGGCGACGAGGTCGAGATCGCCCGGGCCGACGGGCAATCGCCTCCGGCCGCCTGGGAATCCCTCGTGGTCACCGGCAAGGCCCGCGCCGCGATCCGGCGTGCCACCCGCTCGGCCGTGCGCCGCCAATATGCCGGCCTCGGCCGCCAGATCCTCGACCGTGCCTTCGAGCGGGCGGCTAAGAACTTCTCCGAGGACAAGCTGCGCGGGGCGCTTCCTCGCCTCGCCCGGCAGAGCACCGAAGATGTGTTCGCGGCGGTGGGGCGGGGCGAGATGTTCTCGGGCGACGTGGTCCGCGCGGTCTATCCTGACCACAAGGACGAGCGCCGGACGGCGCCGGCAGCCCTACAGCAGCCGATGGACGGGGGCGCCGGTCGCCTCAGCCTCGCCAAGGGGCAGGCCATGCGGCTCACCTTCCCCGAGGGCACCGCCGATATGGGCCGGCCGGACGCCATCCCGATCCGCGGCCTCGACAACGACCTGCCGGTGAGCTTCGCGCCGAATGGCGGCGCGGTGCCGGGGGACCGCATCGTCGGTATCCTCACCCCCGGTGTCGGGGTCACGATCTATCCGATCCAGTCGGCGGCGCTCGCGGATTTCGACAACGAACCGGCACGCTGGCTCGATGTGCGCTGGGATGTCGAGGCGGGCGGGAGCGAACGTTTTCCCGCGCGCCTCGCCCTGCAATCGATCAACGAGCCCGGCGTTCTGGCCCAGATCGCGCAGGTCATCGCCGACCACGACGGCAATATCGACAATGTCTCGATGAAGCGACGCACCCAGGACTTCACCGAGATCGTGATCGATCTTTCGGTCTGGGACCTGAAGCACCTCAACGCCATCGTCGCCGAGCTGCGCGGTAAGCGCACCGTGAGCAGGGTCGACCGCGTCAACGGCTGAGCGTCCGTACCCCTCTGGGCGCGTCGTCGGCGCGCGCCTTGCGCCAGGTGGCCCGCGCTGCCACAAACGCGGCCCTCACTCGCTATCCAAGGAACACGTTTCTCATGACGCCAGACGCGGTGCTCGCGGAATTCCGCGATGCAGGGGCTCTGCTCGAAGGACATTTCGTGCTCAGTTCCGGGCTCCATTCCGGCGTCTTCCTGCAGAAGATGGCGATCTTCTCCGATCCGGTCCGGACCGAGCGCCTGTGCAAGGCCCTGGCGGAGGTCATCGTCGCCCGCTTCGGCCCGATCGACATCGTCGTGTCCCCGGCGATCGGCGGGATCGTTCCGGGATACGAGACGGCGCGTCATCTCGGAGCACGCGCCATCTTCGTCGAACGTGATCCCGGCGGGCCCTTCAGCCTTCGTCGCGGCTTCAGCATTCCGGCCGGCCAACGCGCCGTGATCGTCGAGGATATCGTGACGACGGGGCTTTCCGCCCGCGAATGCCTCGCATCGCTCCAAAGCGAGCCCGGGGAGGTCATCGGCGCGGCCTGCCTCATCGACCGTTCGGGCGGGCGCGGCGAAATCGGCCTGCCGCTCGTTACCCTGGTCACTCTCGACATTCCGGCTTATGCTGCCGATGCCTTGCCGCCGGAACTTGCCGCGCTGCCTGCCGTCAAGCCTGGTAGCCGGGTGATGCCTCCCGCCTAATCTTAAGCAAGGCTAAAACTGAATGTGGTCGATGAACTGATGCGCAATTGGGCGCAACAGTTGTAGACCGGCAAATATTCTCGGCAGAACCTGGTTTTATCCTCAATTTCAGGTGATTGTATACCAATCGTGGTTGACAGGTATGTCAATCCGACAATAACAAAGGAGAGGCTTGGCCGTTGCCTGTGGCATTCGACCGGTTCTTAGAATTTATTATTAATTCTAACGTTCTGTCCGTTATCAACCTTGGGTTGTCAAGGCATCGGGCGGCGAATGATCAGTCAAATGTGACGAATTATTAAGACTGCAACATCTTACGTCTGAAAATTCTGATGAGAAAATGGATCTTTCAATGAGCGCACAACAGCGCAGTGCTCTGTTTATCGACGGAGCGAATCTTTACGCGGCAACGAAGGCGCTTGGCTTCGATATCGATTATCGCCGTCTGCTTAAGGAATTTCAAGCTCGCGACAATTTGATCCGGGCTTTTTACTACACAGCTATGGTCGAAGACCAGGAATATTCATCGATCCGACCGCTGATCGATTGGCTCGATTATAACGGTTATCGGGTCGTGACCAAACCAGCCAAGGAATTCACCGATTCCGCCGGTCGTCGCAAGATCAAAGGCAATATGGACATCGAACTCGCCATCGATGCCCTCGAACTCGCGCCCCGCATCGATCATATGGTCCTGTTCTCGGGCGATGGCGATTTCCGCTCCCTGGTAGAGGCGATGCAGCGCCGCGGGGTCCGGGTCACCGTCGTCTCGACGATCCAGACACAGCCGGCCATGATCGCCGACGACCTTCGCCGACAGGCCGACGAGTTCGTCGACCTCGTCCACCTCATTCCCCGTGTCGGTCGCGATCCGGGGGAGCGCGGCGTCCGGACCCAGGGTGAGGGCTTGGCCCGCAATCCTCGGGACGTGCCGCGGGAGGCTCCACGGGACATGACGCGCGACGTGGCCGAGCGGCCGGTCGCCCGCGCCAATCCCGGACTGGAGACCCGCTACGGTATCCGTCAGGGCGACGACGTCAGCGAGCAGTAGACGTTCACTCGACCGGGGGAAGTCTGCGTCTCGCCTCCCTCCCCCGGTATGCGGATGCCCGAAGCCGCGATTGCCGGTTCACCCCATGGCGTTGGAGCGAGGCTCCGAGAGTTCACGCTCCAGCCGTGATGCATGCGCGAAGAACCGGCGGCGCACATCCGCCGCGTAGGGGTTCGCCCGCTCGATCGCGTCGAAGACTTCCGGGGCATCGTGCCTGACCATGCCCACCGCCTGCATCAGCAGGTCGAAGCTCTTTGTCGTCATCCGGGTCGGGAGCGGCTCCATCTCGACGAAGACCTTGGCGATGAGATGCGTCAGGCCCTGAACCGAGGCGGCTGCCCGGTCATGTGCCTCGGGATCGGTGAGGATGACATCGAGGCCGAGATGCTTCCGTAGGAAGGCCGCGGCGCGCAGGCCTCCCCGCCCCCGGATCGGACATACGGCGATCTTCAGCCCCTTCAGGCCGGAGCGCGCGCTTTGTGGGCCGAAGAGCGGATGCGTGGCGACGATCCCGACGTGATCGGGCAACCCTTCCGCCATGATCCGTGCGGCGACCATCTTCACCGAGGCGACATCGAGGACGAGTGCGCCCGGCCGCAGATGAGGTCCGATGGCGGAGACCACCTCGGCGAGCTTGGAGACCGGAGCGGCCAGCACGACCACGGGACAGGAAGCCGCCTCGGCGAGCGAGCCGAGCCGCACCCCGGCTTTCCTCGCCCCTTTCTGCGTACCGGATTCACATGTCTGGTCGCCGGCCGTTCTCCCTTCCCAAGCGGGTTCGACATGAGGCGCGACGGGCTCCCTCTCCTGGAAGGAGAGGGCTGGGGTGAGGTGTGGTCCGCCTCCGAAAAGGTCACACACCTCACTCTGTCCCTCGCCTTCCAAGAGAGGGGACCCGCGCATCCCGCGAAATGTGTGAACGCCGTAGCCTTCTAGGAGAAGGGACCCGTGCTGCCCGCGAGATGCCTGAATATCGTCGGCGTGCGGCAGGGCGGGATCGTAGGCGCGCAGCGGGAAATACCGCCCGAGATGTTGGGCGATCAGCTGGCCGAACGCGCCGAATCCGATGATCCCGACGGTGATGCGTGATGGAGGGGACGTAACCAAAGACACGGAACTGACCTCTATGGAGCCGAGGGGCCAGCGGTGCTTGGAAGAGGGTCAACCGCCGACGACCGGGGCGGTTGAGACGTGACAGAGCACCTCGCCGCTATGGGAGCGGCGCGTAATACAATCCGGAAAGGATCGGGTTCGTCGTCATGGGCGGTGTCTTGGCAGGACGGGCATCGCCCGTCAACGGAGCGTTCGCCGATCAGCCCTTGTCGCGCATGATCCGGGCGCGGTCGCGCTCCCAGTCCCGCTCCTTGGCGCTCTCGCGCTTGTCGTGGAGCTTCTTGCCCCGGCCGAGGCCGAGTTCGATCTTCGCGCGGCCCTGCTCGTTGAAGTAGATCTTCAGCGGCACCACCGTGTAGCCCTCGCGCTTCGTGGCGCCGATGAGCTTGTTGATCTGTTTGCGGTGGAGCAGCAGCCGGCGCGGACGCTTGGTCTCGTGGTTGAAGCGGTTGGCTTCGAGATATTCCGGGATGTAGGCGTTGAACAGGAACAGCTCGTCACCCGACGGACCGGCATAGGCCTCGCCGATGGCCGCCTTGCCCTTGCGCAGGGATTTGACCTCCGTCCCGGTCAGGGCGATGCCCGCCTCGAGGACGTCGGAGATTTCGTAATGGAAGCGGGCGGCGCGGTTGTCGGCGACGACGCGGCGGGTGTCTTGCGGTTTGGGAGCCATCACATCGTCGGTTCTGGTGCATCGGCCTATCCGAGCCGATGCCCCTTGTCTGGAAGGAAGCTGATGCCGTCGCCGGCCGCGCGACGCGGCCGATCGACACTCATATGGTTCGCCGGGGTTTCGCCTGCGAGGGGGCTCAGCCGTCGATCAGGCCGGCATGGCGCAGGGCGGAATCGACGATCGCCTTCGTGGCATCGCTGACCGTCAGGAGCGGGAGGCGCACCTCGTCGCTCATATGGCCCAGCCGCGAGAGACCGTATTTCACCGGTGACGGGTTCGACTCCGCGAACAGCCCCACATGCAGCGGCAACAATTGGTCCTGGATCCGCAGGGCCGTGGCGTAATCGCCGGACAGGGTCGCTTCCTGAAGCTTGGCGCAGAGGCGCGGCGCCACGTTGGAGACCACCGAGATGCAGCCGACGCCGCCCTGAGCATTGAATCCGAGCGCCGTCGCATCTTCGCCCGAAAGCTGGATGAAGTCTTCACCCATGGCTTGGCGTTGCAGGCTGACACGGTCGAGCTTGGCCGTGGCGTCCTTCACGCCGGCGATGTTCTTGAGCTCATACAGCCGCGCCATGGTTTCGACGCTCATGTCGACCACGGAACGCGGGGGAATATTGTAGATGATGATCGGAATACCGATGGCGTCGTTGACGGCCTTGAAATGCGCGTAGAGCCCGGCCTGCGTCGGCTTGTTGTAGTAGGGCGTCACGACGAGAACGGCGTCGGCACCGGCCTTCTCCGCGTTGACGGCCCGGTCGACGGCCTCGGCCGTGGAGTTCGAGCCCGCGCCCGCGATGACCGGTACCCGGCCGGCGGTCTCGGCGATGCAGGCAGCCACGACACGGTCGTGCTCGTCATGGCTCAGGGTCGGCGTCTCGCCGGTGGTGCCCACGGGCACGAGGCCATGGATGCCCTGCTCGATCTGCCAGTTCACGAATTTGCGAAAGGCGTCCTCGTCGAAGGCGCCATCGCGAAACGGAGTGGCGAGCGCGGTCATGGCGCCCCTGAGGCGCTGTGTCGTGGTGTCGGTCATCCTGGCGTTCCCGGCCGTCGATTTTTCGGTGGGCCGGTGTGCCGGCCGCATCACCGCTCTCGCGGACGGGCAGACATAGGGCCTTGCCGGCACGCGCGCAAACGCTCTGTCGGCGCGGTTAATGACTTCTTAATGCCCTCCGGGACAGCTTAGGCATGTCCGCATCTGACGGGACTTGAAGAACCATGGCGTTCTGGACACGCTCGCATCGTGCCGCCCTCCCCGTTTCCCTCGCCCTTGCCTTGGCGGGGACGACGATGCTGGTCGTGCCGAACACGATCTTCCCGGCCGCCGCGGCCCAGGGGGAGGATGTCACCACCCGCCCGTCGAGCGACGCCGTCGCCCCCTCCGTCATGGTGCCGGACAGCAAGGCCGCGGAGACCGAGGCGGTCGCCGCCGATGCGCTGAAGCTGGATGACCGCAGCGCCGAGACCGTGGCGAGCAAGGCCCTGCCCGCCGCCGCCAAGGCCTATGCCTCCGCCGATCCGGAAGCGCCGATCGCCTTCCCGCTTCCCGACGCCGCCATGACGCCGGCCGCGCCCGTACCGGAAGTGCCCGACCCCGCCCGCGCGGCGCAGGTCGCGCCGGATGTCGACCTCCCCGCTCTGCGCCAGGCCATCGACGCCTATCGGCGCGGCAAGGTCTCCGAAGGCGACCGCCTGCGCGACGGCTTCACCGATCCGGCGGCTCTCGCGCTGCTCGAATGGGTGGCGATCCGCGCCGGCTCCGGCATCGGCTTCGAGCGCACTGTCTCCTTCACCCGGACGAACCCGGAATGGCCGGCGGGTCCGCTCCTCCGCCGCCGCGCCGAGGAGGCACTTCTCACCGAGCGCAAGAACCCGGCGACCGTGCGCGCCTTCTTCGCCGGAACACGTCCGTCGAGCGCTCCCGGCAAGTTCGCCCTCGCCCTCGCCTTCCGGGCCGATTCCTTCGACGAGGACGCCGCCTCCCTGGTCCGCGACCTGTGGCGCTCGGAAACCTTCGGGCGCGCCCTCGAGACCAAGGTGATGGACGCCTTTCCGGGTGTCCTCACCCGCGTCGATCACCGCTTCCGCATGGAGCGCGCGCTCCTGAAGGAGGATTACGAGACGGCCGGGCGGGCCGCCTCCTATGCCGGCGGCGGCTACGCCAGTCTGGTCCGCGCCCGCCGTGCCGTGGAGGACAAGAGTTCGTCGGCCGCCTCCGCGCTGAACGCCGTGCCGCCGTCGCTCCGCAGCGATCCGTCCTACATCCTGTCGCGGGCGCAATACCTGCGCCGAGCCGACAAGGCGGTGGAAGCCGCAGCTATCCTCGCCACCGCCCCCACCAACGGCGATGTCCTGGTGGATGGCGACGAATGGTGGGTCGAGCGCCGGATCGTCGCCCGCAAGCTCATCGATATCGGCAATCCGAGCCTCGCCTACGAGGTCGCCGCCGGCCATAGCGGCCGCACCGTGGAGAAGCGGATCGAGGCCGAGTTCCATGCCGGCTGGATCGCCCTGCGCTTCCTCGACGATCCGGCCAAGGCCACCAACCATTTCGCCAAGGCCGCGACCATCGCCGAGACGCCGATCTCGCTGGCCCGCGTGGCCTATTGGCAGGGCCGCGCCGCCGAGGCGGCAGGCGAAGCCGGGCTGGCCAAGACCTTCTACGAGCGCGCGGCGCTTCAGCCGATCGCCTATTACGGGCAGCTCGCGCGGGCGAAGCTCGGGCAGGCGAGCCTGCCGCTCCGCGTCGTCCCCGATCTCGAACCCGCTGCCGCGGCCGCGTTCGACAACCGCCTGACCACGCGGGCGCTGCGGATGCTGGAGGCGGCTTCGCTGAAGGATCTGGCGCTGCCGCTCTACATCGACACGGCGAATCGCCTGACCAACCCGGCCGAGCTCAGCGCGCTCGGCAACCTCGCCGTGGAGGTGCGGAATTCCCGAGCCCTCGTGGCGGTGGGCAAGCTCGCCGTCCAGCGTGGGCTGCCCCTCGACGCCCATGCCTACCCGACCATCGGCATTCCCGATTACGAGGCCTCCGCCGCCGTTCCCCTGGTGGAGAAGGCCATGGTCTTCGCCATCGCCCGCCAGGAAAGCCAGTTCGATCCCCGCGCCCAGTCGAGCGTCGGCGCCCGTGGGTTGATGCAGATGATGCCGGCCACCGCCCAGCGCACGGCACGACGGGTCAGCGCTTCCTACGACCAGGACCGCCTCACCAGCGATCCCGCCTACAATGCCCGCCTCGGCCAGGCCCATCTCGGTGAGCTGATGGAGGATTGGCGCGGCTCCTACATCCTGGCCTTCGCCTCCTACAATGCCGGTGGTGGCAACGTGAAGAAGTGGATCGACGCCTATGGCGATCCGCGCCGGACCGGGGTCGATCCCATCGACTGGGTCGAGCGCATCCCCTTCACCGAGACCCGCAACTACGTCCAGCGCGTGATGGAGAACCTGCAGGTCTATCGCAGCCGGCTGGAAGGCAAGAGCGCGCTGCTGATCGAAGGAGACCTTCAGCGCGGGGCGCGGTGAGCGGAGGGGTTATCCTCTCCCGGCCACCTCACCCCGAAGCTTTCCCACGAAGCTTCCGCTCGGCACTGGCAGCCGGTCGAGGCGACGAGGCGAGGCGGTCGGGGGAGCCGCTGACACCGTCGAGGCCCGACACCCTCGGCGATGGACGCGCCAGCCTCGCCAGGGCTCCGGTTCCGGCGCCGACGATATAGGCCGTCAGGTTCAGCGCCGCGCTCTCCACCCAGAAGCCCGGGCGGCCCGGTACGATCCCGCTGAAAGCGAGCCCAGCGAGCGCAACGGCCCCGGATCCGAGTCCGAGCCCGATGGCGGTCGAAAGCCGGTCGCGTGGCGGTCCGAAATGCCATCCGATGGCGGTGCCCAGCGCGAAGCTGGCGGCCAGCGCGGGCCAGAGAATCGTCAACAGCAGAAGCATCGGGACGATCTCTCAGGAGCGCAGGGCGAGGCCGACGCCCTGCCCGGTGGCATTGGCGCGACCGGCGGGCGCGGCGACGATCCTGTCCGCCGGGATGCCGGCTTGGAGCAGATACTCGACGATCACAAGCGCTCGCTGTCGAGCCATGTCGGGTTCCGGCTCCGCCGGTTTCGCCTCTTTCGGGGCCTCCGTCTTGGCATCCTTCTCCTTCGCCGCCTTGTCGCCGGTCGCCTTGTCCTTGCCGTCCTTCGCCGGAGCCGGTTTGGGATCGGCGGGCTTCACCGGGGGCTTGTCGGTCTTCGCGACCACCGGCTTCGAGGCCTTGTCGGCGTCCCGAGCCTTCCCCGAATCGACGGAAGAGGTGTTCTCCACTCCCGCATCGAGGGCGGGTTTCGGTGCGCCCGCGGCACCGGCCGGGTCGACATGCCCCGTCACCTCGATGCGCAGGCCGGTGCAGGCTTTCGCAGCTGAAGCCACCGCGTCGAGGGTCGGATAGAACTCCGCCTTCAGGGTGACGCTGCCGGGGGCGAAGAGCAGGCGGCGCCCCTCGATCGCGCGGTCGAACGAGCCCCGGCAGGCCGTATCCTCCATGGTCTCGCTGGCTGGCGGCTTGACCTCGGCCTGCCCCTGCCAACCGGCCGGCATCCGCCGGGAGAGGTCCATTTCGAAGCGTCCGGCACTCTCGCGGTAGAGGCTATTCCCGGAGAGCGCGAGAGTCCTGTCCGAGATGCGGATTTCGCCCGTGGCGAGCAGGGACAGCGCGCTGATGCCGGCCTCGATGGCGCCGCTGAGATTGGCCGGCGCGCCCTCCGCGATGCGGCTTTTGTCGACGATGCGTTCGCGGAAGAAGCGCGGTCGCAGCGTCGCCAGGATACGGTCGCGCGTAGCGCCGTCGGGAAGATGTCCCGTCAGCGTCACCGCATCGCTCTCACGCCGGACCATGAAGCGATAGGGCGAGAGCGGCATGGCGGCGAGATCGACAGGCCCAGCCCTGGTGCCGGACGGTCGCCCGTCGCGCAAAAGCGCGTCGATCTCGCCGATGGCCTGCCCGTCGAGGGCGGTTCCTGAGACCGACAGGCGCGAGTCGGAATAGGTAACGCTGCCGTCCTGCAACAGGGACGAAAGCTGGAAGGCGAAGCGGCCGAGCGTGGTCGGATCGATCCCATCCGCGAGACCACGGGCGGTCTGCATCCGGTCGTCCACCGTGGCGCCATCGGCGGCGTCGTCGGCCATGGCGCGGATCTCCTCGCGTGCCGTCTCCGACACGACATTACCCGAAAGGACGAGGTTGCCGCCGCGCTCGCGGGTCACCGCAAACCGGAAATCGGGGGTCGCTGCTGGCCGGATGTCGACCTTGCCCATGGTGAAGCCGGTCGGGGGATGGGCCAAGGCCTGCCTGACGGCCTCGTAATCGGCCACCGTCGATGCCTCGCCGCTGAGCGACACCGTGGTATCGGCGATGGTGGCGCTGGCGCCCGGAGCCAGCGGCTTCAGCTGTTCGAGCGCGAAGGCAGAGGCGGCGGAAAAGTCCGGCGGTGCCCCGCGCGCGGCTTTCGCCTGATCGACGATCCTGGTCTCGGAGGGAAGTTCCGGGGCGAGCTTCGCGGCAAGGGCACTCGGACCGATCTCGACAGGCCGGTTGCCGGTCAGTTCGATCCGTTCCGGGCTGGTGCGTGTCGCCGTCCAGACGAAGGGCGAGGCATCCTCGACGATCCCGATACGCCCGACCACGTGGCGCAGGCCAGGCAGGCGCTTGAGCCTGTCGAGGGCCGCGACGCGCCCGGCCTCGTCGGGCGCCTCCCCGGTGGCGATGAGGTCACGGCCGCGTACCGTCAGGCGCAGCCAGGGCTCCAACCCCGTCTCGGCCGTCGCACGCACGACCGCCCCGGCGTTGTCTTCGAGCCTCCGCTCCGCGCGGCTGGCGAGGAACGGCGTCGCGACGCCGACGATGAGCGCCAGTCCGGGCAGGCCGACGGCCCAGCCGAATTTCTGGAGCAAGGGGTAGGACGGGAGGGCGGGCAATGCGAACCTCGGGGATCGGCCGCCACCAGACACCCGCTTCGCGGCATCTTGAAGACGCCGCAGGCTCATTCCCATCGATCGCCGCCTCTTTCCTTGTCCACATGCCTTCACCCCCGCGCGCGGACAAGCGCCGGGGGCATGGCCCAGAAGAAGCCCCAAACAGGGGACGCGGGACGCCGCGGAACCCATTGAGCGCTATAAGAGTTTGCCGGTCCCCCGGCGTCCCGTCAGGCTCCGGCGTTCCCGCCGGGGCCTGTTTTGCGTCGCGGTGTCTCCAGCGGTCCTCGCGTTGCGTCGCGCCTGAGGTGGTCGTGTTGCATCCCAGCCCGGCTGTTCGAACGGACTTTGCCCCGCACGCCCTCTCGTATTGGAGGGGCCGCAAACCTCGTCATGGCAGCCCAGAACGGGGTCGGTGCCGGGGCATTTAACTCCCGACCTACCGCGCCCCCATCCGAGCCACCAGACTATCGAGCCGCCGCCCGGGGCGATGGTGACCGACACCACCGACGCAGGCACCGCCCCGCCGCCCCTTTCGGCCCACCCGGTCGGTCACCGGACAGGCCCCCTTCGCTGGGCGGCAGGTGCGGGGATATAGGCATAGAATAGGAATTTTATCAAGGAGTTTCATGTGGCGGAGAACGGTCTCGGCCATGGGACCCCTATCGGGAAGCCTCGGAGTTCTCTGGCATCCCATCGGGGGCGAAGGTCTCGTGAACGCTCCGTCTTCCCCCGGTCGAGGGGCGCGCGTCATCGAGCGGGGGAGCCCGAGCCGACACGCTCTGCCGGGCGTCCGGTGCGGAGGGCGACCCGCCTCACCCTTCCCGCTGCATCTCCAGCTCCAGCCAGCGGTCCTCGGCCGCCGAGAGGTCGGCCTCCGCCGCCGCGAGGGTCGCCGAGGCCTTCTGGAACAGGACCGGATTGCGGCTGTAGAGCTGCGGGTCGGCGAGGACGGTGCGGATCTTGGCGATCTCGGTCTGCAGCTTCGCGATTCGCTCCGGCAGGGTCTTCAGCTCGTGCTGGTCCTTGAACCCCATCTTCGTCTTGGGCGCCGGGGGCGCGGACGTGCTGACGAGGCGGCCCGGCTTCACCTTGCCGTCGGGGCGAGGCGCGGTGGCGCTTTTGCGCGCCTCGACGCCCTGGCCGCGCTGCGTCACCATGTCGGTATAGCCGCCGGCATACTCGACCCAGCGCCCCTCCCCCTCGCTGACGAGGACGCTGCCGACGACGCGGTCGAGGAAGTCACGGTCGTGGCTCACCAGGATCAGCGTGCCGGAATAATCGGACAGCATCTCCTGCAGGAGGTCGAGGGTCTCTAGGTCGAGGTCGTTGGTGGGCTCGTCGAGGACCAGGAGGTTGGCGGGCTGGGCCAGGGCTCGGGCGATGAGAAGGCGGTTGCGCTCGCCGCCGGAGAGCACCCTCACCGGGGTCCGGGCCTGTTCCGGGGCGAACAGGAAGTCCTTGAGGTAGCCGATGACGTGACGGCTCACGCCGCCGACGACTACGCTGTCACCGCTACCGCCGGTGAGCACCTCGGTGACCGTCATCGATGGGTCCAGCACAGCCCGGGCCTGGTCGAGGAGCATCATCTTGAGGTTCGTGCCCAAGGCGACGGTGCCGGAATCCGGTGCAGATTGTCCCGTGAGCAGGTTGATGAGGGTGGTCTTGCCGGCGCCGTTGGCGCCGACGATGCCGAGCCGGTCGCCACGCATCACCCGGATCGAGAGATCGTCGACGATGCGGCGCTCCCCATAGGCCTTGGCGGCATTCTTGGCCTCGATCACCAGGGCGCCGGAACTCTCCGCCTCGGTGGAGGTCATCGTCGCGGTGCCGACGGGGCGGCGGTCCTCCCGTCGATCCTTGCGCAGGGCGTGGAGGTTGCCGAGCCGCCGGACGTTGCGCTTGCGGCGCGCCGTGACGCCGTAGCGCAGCCAATGCTCCTCGTCGGCGATCTTGCGGTCGAGCTTGTGCCGGTCGCGCTCCTCCTCCTCGAAGAAGGCGTCGCGCCAGGCCTCGAAGGTGGAAAAGCCCTGCTCGATCCGCCTCGTGATGCCGCGATCGAGCCAGACGGTGGTCTTCGACAGGGCCGAGAGGAAGCGTCTGTCGTGGCTGATGAGAACGAGTGCGCCGCGCACGGACTTCAATTCCGCTTCGAGCCATTCGATGGCCGGCAGGTCGAGATGGTTGGTAGGCTCGTCGAGCAGCAGGATGTCGGGCTCGGGTGCCAGAGCCTGCGCCAGGGCCACGCGCCGCCCCTCACCGCCCGACAGGCTCGCCGGGTTCTCGGCGCCGGTCAGTCCCAGGCTCTCCAGCAGGTAGCGGGCGCGGTAGGCGTCGTCGCCATGGGTGAGACCGTGCTCGACAAAATCGAGGGTGGTGGTGAACCCCGAGAAATCCGGCTCCTGCGCAAGGTAGCGGATCGTGGTGCCGGGCTGGACGAAGCGCACGCCCTTGTCGGGCTCGATGAGCCCACAGGCAATCTTCATCAGCGTCGACTTGCCCGAGCCGTTGCGGCCGACGAGGCAAGTCCGTTCACCGGGGGATATCGCAAGGTCGGCCTGTTCGATCAGCGGAGTGCCGCCGAAAGTGAGCGCGACGTTCTGGAGGGTGAGAAGCGGGGGAGCAGCCATGATGCGGGCTTATGGCAGCGCAGCCGCTCCCGAACAAATGCGGTTTTGCCTGTGAGGCTACATCGTCGGGTTAGCCGGGCCGGTTGGCGACGGATCGGGCGAGACGGGAGCGGGGCTCGGATCGATCACGGGGATCTCCGTCGGGCTCTCGGTGGGCGCCTCGGCCGGCGTCGACGCGGGGATATCCGGCCCGGGAGCCGGCGGCGGCGTTTGGGGGGCCTCGTAGGGCGTATCGGGAACCGGAGCTTCCGGGATGGGCGCGGGATCTATCGGGCCTGGATTCGACATGGGCGGCGCCACCTGCTCGCGAAGTTTCGGGAGAGGGCTGGAAACGGGCGAGTGCCCGTTGCCGTTCCCCCGATGGCGCTCCTCAGCCCTTCTTGATCAGGAGCTGGTTGCCTTCCTTGCCGATGATCTTCTTCATCCGCTCGGCGAACAGGGCCAGCAGCATCGGCAGGCGCACTTCGATACGGACCGTCTCCGGAAGGACGTCGACCTCGCCGTCCACCTTCTGGCCCATGGCGGACATGGCGAAGTTCAGACGGTCGTCTGTCCAGGTCATGTGTTCGACATTGATTCCGGCCTTGGCGCAGGCCGCCTTCGCCTTGTCCAGCCCGCTCGAGATCCGCCGTTTCGCCTCGACGGGGCCGATCTCGTGGGGAATCTCGACGATCAGGGGCTTTGCCATGGGGGAACCATCCTCAAACACGCATCCAGCCGTCAAGATGGGGCCGATCGCCATCCATGCAACGGCAACCGGCCCCTTAGTTGATCAAGCGCGGCAGTGAAACCCGCCTTTCGCGGAATCACCATGCGGCATCAGGAGGATGAGGCATGCCGCACGTCGTCGCGACCCGGCACCGCCATCCTATGGCATGCCCATGACGTCACGGGTTCCGCGTCAGTTCACGACCTTGAGCGAGACGTAGGTCGTGCCGCCCATGCCGAGCGCTCGGGCAGAGCCTTTGGCGAGATCGATGATCCGGCCGCGCACGAAAGGCCCGCGATCGTTGATGCGCACCACCACCGAGCGGCCGTTGCGCTTGTTCTCGACCCGGACACGGGTGCCGAACGGCAGGCTGCGATGGGCGGCGGTCATCCCGTTCGGATTGAAGCGCTCGCCATTCGCGGTCTTGCGACCGCTACCGTACCAGGAGGCCGCGCCGGATTGGGCTGCGGCCGGTGCACTGAGTGCGGCGAGAGACATGGCGGTTCCAATAGCGGCAGCGGTCCAACGAACAGGCTTCATATTCATCCGCATTCCCTTTGTTGTTGCAGAGGCTGCGGAACATAGAGCCAATGAAGGCTGAAATGAGATCAGTAGAATGTGGCAAGACCTGCCTTCATTAGCCTTCGACGGTCTCAGGATGTGTGAATAAAATCTAAAGACATTGCAAATCGGGCGTGCGCTGAAATTCTATATTGAGAGCGGATGGAGGCGGTCGTTGACAGGTCTGGTCCCGTTCTCCAACTCCGTCACGGCCCCTGCCACATTGATGGCGAGACATCGCCGTAACCCGGCGTGCGGTGCATGGGAGGCGCGCGTCGCCCGTGACCCTGACGATTCCGGAATGGCTGCCGATGGGGTGCGCGTGGGCTGAAAGCATCCGCGACGGGCCCGGACGAAGTTCCAAGTCGAACTCCAGATCAGCTGGTTGATATACGTTCGCCTGTGATTTCATGGTGAACGGATGGTTAAATTTATCAAGCAAGAGATGAAAATTCGTTAGTATTGGAGCGGGTAGGCAAAATCTGCAGCCCCAAATCGAGACGCATTGTCTACACCCCGGCAACCTGCCCTTTACGTTAACGGCCCCATGGTCTGCCGGTCAGTCGCGTAACCGGTGTTTGCCATGGCTTCCCTGCGTACCGCGGTTGCCGACACCGTCGCCCGGAAAAGTGTCTCGCGTACCGGGCGACTCGTGTCGGCGCCGCGGATGGGTCTCGTACCCGCCGCCCAGCGTCTCCCTCTCGACGAAATCCTCGTCGGGGATTGCATCGCCGCCATGAACGCCCTTCCGGCGGCAAGCGTCGACTGTGTCTTTGCCGACCCGCCCTACAATCTCCAACTCGGGGACGGCTCGCTGTTGCGGCCCGACCAGAGCCGGGTCGACGCCGTCGACGACGCCTGGGACCAGTTCTCGAGCTTCGCAGCCTATGACGAGTTCACCCGTGCCTGGCTCACCGCTGCCCGCCGGGTGATGAAGCCGAACGCGACCCTCTGGGTCATCGGCTCCTACCACAACATTTTTCGCGTCGGTTCGGTGCTTCAGGACCTCGGGTTCTGGATCCTCAACGACATCGTCTGGCGGAAAGCCAACCCGATGCCGAACTTCCGCGGCAAGCGCTTCACCAATGCCCACGAAACCCTGATCTGGGCTTCCCGCTCGGCGGAATCGAAGGGCTACACCTTCCATTACGAGGCGCTGAAGGGCGGTAACGACGACGTCCAGATGCGTTCGGACTGGTTCATCCCGCTCTGCACCGGCGATGAGCGCCTGAAAGGCGCCGACGGCCAGAAGGTCCACCCGACCCAGAAGCCCGAGGCCCTGCTCGCCCGGACCCTGCTCTCGGCGACGAATGCCGGCGACGTGGTGCTCGACCCGTTCTTCGGCACGGGCACCACCGGGGCCGTCGCCAAGCGGCTCGGCCGGCGCTTCATCGGCATCGAGCGGGAGACGGTCTATGCCGAGGCGGCCCGCGCCCGGATCGACGCCGTGGAGCCCCTGTCCAAGGCCGCCCTCCTCGTCGCCCCGACCAAGCGGGCCGAGCCACGCGTCGCCTTCCTCAGCGTGATCGAGGCCGGCCATATCCGCGCGGGTGAGATCCTCACCGATGCGCGCGGTCGCCACGAAGCCGTGGTGCGTCCCGATGGGACGCTGATGGTCGGGCCGGCCATGGGCTCGATCCACAAGATCGGCGCCCTCGTTCAGGGCTTCCCCTCCTGCAATGGGTGGGATTTCTGGCACGCCAAGCGTGACGGAAAACTGGTTCTGATCGACGTGTTCCGGGGCCGGATGCGGGCCGCGATGGGGCCGGCCGCCTAGCTCTCTCAAAGGTGAGAGGATCGGACGCGAGCCGACTTCTCCCGCAGGGTGAGGGTTCGCGCTCGTCCTATCTAGGACGCGTTTTTGGCCTGCCGCGCTTGCGCGGCGCCACAGGCGGGGGCGATTCCTCCGGCTCGTTGAAAAACCCCTCCCCGTCCTCGATCGGCGGCTTTACCACCTCGCGCGGCACCGGCTTGGGCACTGGGCGAAAGCTCGGGCGCGGCTCGGGCGGCGGAGCCTCGACTTCTGCGAAGAGTGGCGTGTCCTGGACCGCCCGCATGGCCTTCGGCCGTCCGCGCTTCACGGCCTCGGGCTTCGGATCGAACGCATGGGCCAGCACCTTTTTCATGACGCCGGGCAACGGTTCCTCTTCGAGGTCGCGTCTGGGCGTGAAGCGCATGCCGGCCGGTGCCTTCGTGGCGAGGCCGACGCGGGCGACGAAGACGGTCAGTCCCAACGGGAAATGCGTGAAGACGTGGCGCACCACGCCCGGCAGCCGCTTCCATCGCGCGTCCAGCGGAGCGTCGAGCAGGGCCTGGGCGACGTCGTAACCGCTTTCCCATGCGCTGGTCGGAGGCTCCGCCATGGCACCGAGCAGCCCCTCGGGAGGGCGGGTCCGTAGCAATACGGCCTCGTCGCCGCTCCGGATCGCCACGAACGCGGCGCCATAGCGCTCGACGCCCTTCGTTTTCTTGATCTTGCGTGGAAACGTTTCCTGCAGCCCCAGGGTGCGGGCCTCGCAGGGGGCCATCCAGGGGCAGAGGGCGCAGGCCGGTCGCTTCGGCGTACAGATGGTCGAACCAAGATCCATGAGACTCTGGGCGAAGTCACCGGGCCGCTGCGCCGGGACGAGGCTCTGGGTCAGCCGCCGGATCTCGGGACGCGCGGCGGGGATCGGCGTCTCAATTGCGAAGAGCCGGGTCACCACCCGCTCGACATTGCCGTCCACTGCCGCTTCCTGCCTGTCGAAGGCGATGGCCGCGATAGCGCCGGCCGTATAGGCGCCGATGCCGGGCAGCTTGCGCAAGCCGTCGAGCGTGTCGGGAAAGGCGCCGGCTTCCACGACCGCCTTGGCGCAGGCATGGAGGTTGCGGGCGCGGGAGTAATAGCCGAGGCCGGCCCAAGCCGACATGACGCTCTCCTCCGGCGCCGCCGCGAGGGCCTCCACGGAGGGGAAGCGTTCCAAGAAGCGCAGGAAGTACGGTTTGACCGCCGCGATCGTGGTCTGTTGCAGCATCACCTCGGACAGCCAGACCCGATAGGCGTCCGGAGCTTCCCCCGGCAGGGCGCGCCAAGGGAGGACGCGGCGATGCCGGTCGTACCATGAAAGGAGATCGGCGGCCTGCGGGCCTCCAACAGAAGAACCGGTCGCTGCCGTGAAGTCCGGTGACATGAAATCCCGCGACATGAGATCCGGCGTGTTGGGCGCCCGTCCATACAGGGTGGCGGCGAACGATCAAAGCATTCGAAAGCCGGCGCCGTTCGGGCTATCATGCGGCGTCCGCCCGCATCGGAAACTCTCGGAGCTCATGGCCCGCATCAAACCCCTCGCCGAGCTGATCGAGACCTGTATCGGACCGGCTTTCGCCGCGCAGGGGTTCGCCTCCACCGATATCCTCGCGGCCTGGCCCGATATCGTCGGCGAGCGCCTCGCCCGTTTCTGTCAGCCTTCGAAGCTCGAATGGCCGCGCCGTGCCAAGCGGGAGGAGCAGGGCCGGCCGGATCCAGGCACGCTCGTGGTGCGGGTGGAGGGCGTCTTCGCCCTGGAATTGCAGCATCTGGCTCCCGTGGTGATCCAGCGCATCAACGCCCATTATGGCTGGGCCTGCATCGGCAAGCTCGTCCTCAAGCAGGGGCGCGTTCATCAAGCCGTTCGCAAGCGGGTCGTGCCGCCCCTCGATCCGGTGAAGCGCGGCGAAGTCGCCCTCGCCGTGTCGTCCATCGGCGACGACGCGTTGCGTGACGCCCTCGATAGGCTCGGCGTGGCGATCGTGGCCTCCTCACCACCGCAATCTCGCTGAATCTCACTTCCGACACCATCCGTGTCGCGGCGCATGGAAGCGGGACCGCAGGTCCCGTCTTGTCAGATTGTTCGCGGGTCTCTACCGCAAGCCGCATGGATCGGATCTTCGAGCGGAGCCCGTCGACATCATGATCACCCGTCGCGACACCTTGAAACTCACCGGCATGGCGATCGGCGCGGCTGCGCTCCTGCCCCGGCTGACCCTCGACGCCTTCGCCCAGGATGCGAACCTCGCTTCCCTGATGGAGCCCGGCCCCCTCGGTGACGTGTGGCTGGGGCCGAAGGACGCCAAGGTCACGATCATCGAATATGCCTCGATGACCTGCTCGCACTGTGCCGCGTTTCACAAGAACACTTGGCCGGCTTTGAAGGAGCGCTACGTCGACACCGGCAAGGTCCGTTTCACGCTGCGAGAGTTTCCGCTCGATCCTCTGGCGACCGCGGCCTTCATGCTGGCCCGCTGCGACGGCGACGCGAAATACTATCCCATCACCGATCTGCTGTTCGACCAGCAGCAGGGCTGGGCCTACGTGCAGAAGCCGCAATCGCCGGTGGATGCCTTGGAGCAGATGTTGCGGCAAGCCGGATTCTCGAAGGAGAAATTCGAGACCTGTCTCAAGGATCAGAAGCTCTACGCTGCCGTGAACGCGGTGAAGCAGAAGGGGCTGGACACCTTCAAAGTCGACTCGACGCCGACCTTTTTCATCAACGGCGAGCGCTTCAAGGGCGAGATGACGATCGACGGGATGGAGAAGGTCATCAAGCCGATTCTGGGTGCCTGAGACCGAAGCTTGGCCTCCGATTGCCCTTCATGCACGGGGCGCATCGTTCAGGATCGTCGCAAGGGCCTGTTTATCTATATTTTACAGGAACTTAAGGCCCATTCGGCGCGCCTTGACACTCAAGATAGGCGAAACTATGGTGCGCCGCGCTTGACGGGGTTTTCAGGCCGGTTCCCTCCACTCTCGCCAATGTGAGTTTTCGCCGTGAGCGGTAACGACGCAGGGGACGGGAATGGAGACGGACGGCAGAAGCCGGACGAGGATCTCTCGGCGAGACTAAAGCATCTCGAGAAGCGGATCGAGGAGAAGCGGCCCGCCGCTCCTTCCCGCCCCTCGTCGGGTGCCGGTGGCTCCAACGGGGCGTCATCCTTGGGCCTGGCGATGCGACTCTCCACGGAGTTCATCGCCGGTGTCCTCGCCGGAGGCATTCTCGGCTGGTTGTGCGATCAGTTTCTGGGGACGAAGCCCTGGGGTCTGATCGTTCTGCTCATGCTGGGCTTCGCAACCGGCGTCTATAACGTCATGCGTGTCTCGGGCTCGCTCTCGAGGCCGGCCGCGAAAAACGCGGTCGACAAGAACCAGGATCGGGAACGGTCCTGATCGGCGAATTTTGCCGCTTTCGAGCGGTCCTGAGGCAAAGCGGGCATCTCGCCCGCTCGTGGACAGAAGGACGGTAGCGGCAATGGCCGTAAAGATGGATCCGATCCACCAGTTCGAGCTCAAGCCGCTCGTATCCTTCGGTCATATCGGCAATCAGGAAATCGCGTTCACCCAGTCGGCGCTGTACATGTTTGCCGCCGTCGGGATCATCGCGCTGATCACGATCGTGGCGACGGCGCAGCGCTCGGTGGTGCCGGGCCGGATGCAGTCCGTGGCCGAGGTGTTCTACGAGTTCATCGGCTCGACCCTCCGTCAGTCGGCCGGGCACGGGTCCGAGCGGTTCATGCCGCTGATCTTCTCCCTGTTCATGTTCGTCCTCGTCCTGAACATGTTCGGCATGATCCCCTATGCGTTCGCCGTGACAAGCCACATCATCGTGACTTTCGCGCTGGCGCTCCTCGTGATCACCACCGTCATCGTCTACGGCTTCATGGCCCACGGCACGAAGTTCCTGAAGGTGTTCGTGCCCTCTGGCGTGCCGGGCTGGCTGATGCCGATGATCGTCGCCATCGAGATCGTCTCCTTCGTCTCGCGGCCGATCAGCCTCGCGGTGCGTCTCTTCGCCAACGTGCTCGCCGGCCACATCGCCCTCAAGATCTTCGCGGGCTTCGTTCCGGCGCTTCTCGCCGCGGGCGCCTGGGGTGCGATCTCTCCGCTGCCGCTGGCTCTCAGCGTCGCGGTGACGGCCCTCGAGTTCCTCGTCGCCGGTCTGCAGGCCTACGTCTTCGCGACGCTCGCCTCGATCTACCTCAGCGACGCCCTCCACCCCGGCCACTAGGCCCCGGCGGTATCCCCTTCCGTCCCCGGTCCGCGGTTGCGGCCGGATTTCTCTCCACGCAACGAACGAACCGACACCAGGAGCAATTTGATGGATCCCTTAGCCGCTAAGTACATCGGTGCCGGCCTCGCCTGCCTCGGAATGGCGGGTGCCGCCATCGGCCTCGGCAATCTCTTCGGCCAGTTCTACGCCGGTGCCCTTCGCAACCCGTCGGCCGCTGACGGCCAGCGCGGCAACCTGCTCCTCGGCTTCGCGCTGACGGAAGCGCTCGGCATCTTCTCGCTGCTCGTCGCGCTGCTCCTCCTGTTCGCCGTCTAAGATCGACGACGTTCGTCGATCCGAGAGCAGACCCGGACCGGGCGCCCCACTCCCCTGGATGCGCGCCCGGTCCTCATTCACGAACTTACTTTGAGCGAAGGACGTCATGGCTCAGCCGGCCCATCCGACCGCAACCCATGAAGGCATCATGGCATCGCCCGCGTCCGAACATGGCGGCGGCTTTCCGCCGTTCGAAAGCCATACTTTTCTCTCGCAGCTGATCTGGCTCGCACTGGCCTTCGGCCTGCTCTATTACCTGATGGACAAGGTGGCCCTGCCCCGCATCCAGGCGATCCTGCACGACCGTGCCACGCGCCTCTCGTCCGATCTCGACGAGGCCCAGCGCATGAAGTCCGAGGCCGAGGCAGCCGGAGCCGCCTACGAGAAGTCGCTGGCCGATGCCCAGGCGAAGGCCCGCACCATCGCAACCGAGACCCGCGCTGCCTTGAGCTCCGAGGCTGAAGCCCGTCGCAAGACGCTCGAGGCCGAGCTCAACGACCGGATCGCCGCCTCCGAAGCCACGATTCGCACCCGCACCGCCGAAGCCATGGGCAGCGTTCGCTCCATCGCCGGCGAAACGGCCTCCGCCATCGTCGAGCGCCTCACCGGGACGGCTCCCGACCAGGCCAGCCTCGATACCGCATTGAACCGCGTCGCCATCCCGCACTGAGTGCGCCTGCAGCAGACGTGACCGGTCCGGCCCTGCCCTGCCGGACGCCAACGAAATAGGACGACGAGAATGTTGTTGGATGCCGAGTTCTGGGTCGCCGTCGCCTTCGTCCTGTTCATGGGCGTCGTGTGGAAGGTCGGCGGCTTCGCTCAGATCACCAAGGCCCTCGACACCCGCGGCCGCCGCGTTCGCTCCGAACTCGACGAGGCCCGCCGCCTGCGCGAGGAGGCTGCCACGGTGCTGGCCGACTACAAGAAGCGCCGCAGCCAGGCTGAGTCCGAAGCCGAAGCGATTGTTGCCGGAGCCCGCGAAGAGGCCCAGCGCATCGCCGACGAAGGCCACGCCCGTCTGAACGAGTTCATTGCTCGCCGCACCAAGTCGGCCGAGACCAAGATTGCCCAGGCCGAGGTTCAGGCGACCGCGCAGGTTCGCGCCGCCGCCGCCGATGCTGCCGTAAAGGTGTCCGAGGTGATCCTGCGGGAGCGCCTCCGGGGCGATGCGGCTCTATCGCTCGTCCGCTCCAGCCTGGACGAGGTTAAGGGGCGCCTTCAGGCCTGAGTGTCACCTCCATCGACGTTCGGAGAAAGCCGCCGCAAGGCGGCTTTTTTGTTCTCCGGCGTGCCGCTTCACACTCGTCCGCGGCACCCGTCTCCATGGTATGGCAGCGCCGTTAGTCGCTCCGAAGAAAAATAATCCACGGAGATTCGATGCCGCCTATCATCTCCATCGCGGGCTTGTCCAAAGTCTACGCATCGGGTCTCCATGCCCTGAAGGATATCGACCTCGATATCGCTAGGGGTGAAATCTTCGCCCTGCTCGGCCCCAACGGTGCCGGTAAGACGACACTGATCAGCATCGTCTGCGGACTCGTCCGGGCAAGCGGCGGCACCGTTACGGTGGACGGCCACGACATCGCAAAAGACTACCGTAATGCGCGAAGAGCCATCGGCCTCGTGCCGCAGGAGCTCACTACGGACGCGTTCGAGACGGTTTGGGCGACAACGAGTTTCAGCCGGGGGCTGTTCGGTATGAAGGCCGACCCTGGTCATATCGAGCGGGTGCTGCGTGACCTGTCGCTGTGGGACAAGAAGGACAGCCGCATCATGACGCTGTCCGGTGGCATGAAGCGGCGCGTACTCATCGCCAAGGCCCTCAGCCACGAGCCGCGTATCCTGTTCCTGGACGAGCCGACCGCAGGCGTAGACGTGGAACTGCGTCAGGATATGTGGCGCTTGGTGCGGAAGCTGCGTGACCAAGGCGTCACCATCATTCTCACGACGCATTACATCGACGAGGCCGAAGAGATGGCCGACCGCGTCGGCGTGATCCGAAAAGGGCAGATCATCTTGGTCGAGGAGAAGGCCGAGCTGATGCGCAAGCTCGGCAAAAAGCGGCTGACTCTGCAATTGCAAGCTCCGCTCCCTGCCCTGCCGGTCGAATTGGCCCCACACGGCCTCGCGCTATCGGCGGATGGTCAGGAGCTTGTCTACACCTACGATACCAAGGGCGAGCGCACCGGCATCACGACTTTGCTCACCGACCTCGCTGCGGCGGGAATCCCATTTCGCGATCTCTCCACGAGCCAAAGTTCCCTCGAAGACATCTTCGTCGATCTCGTGAGGGAGCAGGCATGAAGGTCGCCCCGATGAATCCGCTGGCGATGAATTGGCCGGCGATTCGCGCCATTTACCTCTTCGAAATGGCGCGTTTCTGGCGGACGGGCCTTCAGAGCATCGTTGCTCCGGTCATCGCCACCTCTCTGTATTTCGTGGTCTTCGGCGCAGCGATCGGTGCACGCATGGCTTCCGTGGATGGAGTCGCCTATGGCGCCTTCATCGTGCCAGGCCTGATCATGCTCTCTTTGCTGACGCAGAGCATCGCCAACGCATCCTTCGGCATCTACTTCCCGCGCTTTGCCGGGACGATCTACGAGATCCTGTCGGCACCGGTCTCGCCGTTGGAGATCGTGCTCGGCTATGTCGGTGCCGCGGCTTCGAAGTCGATCCTGATCGGCCTCATCATCTTGGCGACGGCGGCCCTGTTCGTACCGTTGAGGATCGAGCATCCGCTTTGGATGGTAGCGTTTCTCCTGCTGACCGCGACCACGTTCAGCCTGTTCGGTTTTTTGATCGGATTGTGGGCAGATGGGTTCGAGAAGCTGCAACTGGTGCCGCTTCTCATCGTCACGCCGCTCACCTTTCTCGGCGGCAGCTTCTATTCCATCGAGATGCTGCCGCCCTTCTGGCGGACGGTGAGTCTCGTGAACCCGGTGGTCTATCTCATCAGCGGCTTCCGCTGGAGCTTCTTCGGCACGTCCGATGTCGGGGTGGAGATCAGCCTCGCGATGACGTTGATCTTCCTCGCCCTTTGCCTTGCCAGCGTGACGTGGATCTTCCGCACCGGCTATCGGCTGAAGAGCTGATCGCCGTCACGGCCGCTCGTCGAGGAAGGCCAGAACGCCCTGCCGGTGCAGCTTGTCGCCGACAGCCGTGCTGTGATCGCGGTTGGGAAGTTCAAGGCTCTTCGCATGGGGCATGAGCGCCGCCAAAGCCGGGGCCGAGCCTGCTACAGTATCGAGGGTGCCCACCGTGACGAGCGTGGGAGCCTCGATCTGAGAGACTTCCTCCCGTGACAAGGTCTGGCGTGAGCCGCGCATACAGGCGGCGAGCGCCCGAAGGTCGCTTTTGGTCTGTTCGGCGAAGGTACGGAAGGCAGCGGCCGTGAGATTGGGCGCCTTTTCGCCAGCCGGAGCCTCCAAAGCCTCGGCGATGCCATTCGGCAAGCCCTTCCCCTCCACCAGATGCAGGCCGAGGCCCCCTAAAAGCACCGAACGCACCCGCTCCGGGTTGTCGAGTGCGAGATAGGCCGAGATCCGCGCGCCCATGGAATAACCCATGATGTCGGCGCGCTCGATACCGAGATGGTCCAGGAGCTGCCTTGTATCCTGCGCCATGATGTCGGAGCCATAGGCTTCCGGCGCGTAGAGCTTCTCGCTCTCACCATGGCCGCGATTGTCGAGAGCGACGACCCGGCGCCCCGCCTCGGACAGGGTCTTCACCCAGAATGTATTGACCCAATTCACGGAATGGTTGGAGGCGAAGCCGTGGATCAGCACGATCGGATCACCGCTGCCTCCCTTCGCCGGCACATCGATATAGGCGATGGTGGTCCCGTCGGAATCGAACGTCTGCATCGCGCTGCATGCTCCTGTCGGAAGGTCGATGGCGGCCCGAGGGCCATGCCTATTGGTCGCCAAAATCGTCCTTGAGCGGCATTGAGGCAAGGCGCGAGTGATCAGAGGGGTGACAGGACGGCCTTTCCCTTGTCCTCATCGTGCTCCAACCATCTTCCTCCCCTTGCCGCACGGAACTTGCGGGGCGAAGAACGATCTGGCCGCCCCAGCTAAACGATTCAGGGCGTGCCATGCGGCTCGATCTTTCAGGATATGGACGGCCCATGATTCAGATCGTTCCCGTCGTCGTTCTCAAACACGTGGTGCGCGCCCCGCAGCCGGACGTCTTCCGAGCCTGGACGGACCCATTGCTCGCGCAAGGCTGGATGGCGCCGGTTGGAACCGTGGCGGAACATGTGGAGATCGACCCACGGGTCGGGGGGACATTCCTGCTGCGTGGGCGGGATGAGGCGGGCGCACTTCACGCGGTTACCGGTCATTTTGAAGAGATCCGACGCGGTCATCACCTGCATCAGACTTGGACTTATGACGGGCCGAACGAAATGCTGCGCATCGGCGAGACTATCGTGCAGGTCGATCTTCTGTCGGTGGGTGACAAAGCCACGGAGATCACATTAACGCACCGCCGGATCGTCTGCGTGGACGTACGCAACGCCTATCGATTGCATTGGCGCGACCGCTTCGAGAAGCTTCACGCCTCGCTGGCCTAAACGAGCGCCGCTGCATCCAAAGCCGACAAGGGGGGCAACGACTAGCGTCGCTGCTCCCGTTGTTGCGGATGTGATGAGCGATCTAGGCGAAGGCGGGCTGGCCGCTGGCGATGGCGCGTTGGGCGACCGCTTCGTCGTACAGCTTCTGCTCGTTTTCCTTATGGGTGAGCGAGAAGCGCACGGAGATTGCGCAGAGCGACGAGATCAGCACGGCGATGCCGAGGATGAACAACGCGCCGGGCAGGTTGCCGACCCCCTTGAGCAAGAATCCAGCCGCCACGGCGCCGACATTTCCACCCGCGCCGATGATCCCGGCGACACCGCCCAGCGCCTTGCGATCGATGAACGGTACGAGGGCATAGGTCGCGCCGCAGGCCATGTGGGTGAACAGACCGAAGGCGAGCATGGCGATGACGGCGAGCGCGACCGACCCCGCATAGGCGAAAGCGAGAAGGCCGAGACCCTCGCCGACCATCAGCACGAACAAGAGCAGGGTGCGGCCGTCGAGGCCTTTCTTACGTGCGACCCGGTCGGACGCGATGCCGCCGAGCGCACGGGCGAAGAGAGCGAGAAGTCCAAAGCTGCCGGCCGCCATTCCGGCCTGGGTCAGGTCGAGGCTGAATCGTTCGACATAATACGTCGCCGCTACCGCATGGATGAAGATCTCGACGCCGAAACAGGCACCGTAGGTGATCGCGAGCATCCAAACGCGATAGTTCGCCATCGCCTGTTTGAAGACGGCCCAGCCGCCCTTCTTGCCGGCGTCAACCGAAACGCCGCGCGCACGAAGCTCGGTGATGTTGCCCTCGGGCGTGTCCTGCGTGTACCGGTAATACAGGAATGCCACGACCAGCATCATGACGCCGGGCACGATCATCGACAGGCGCCAGCCCATCGTCTTCTCGACGCCGATGCTGACGAGGGCCGCCAGAATCAGCGGCATCACGCTCTGGGTGACACCACCGCCGGCATTGCCCCAGCCGCCGACCGTGGCGTTGGCCGTACCGACCACGTTCGGTGCGAACATGACCGAGGTATGAAACTGCGTGATGACGAAACTCGCCCCGATGGCGCCGATGGCGAGGCGGAAGAACAGGAAGCTCTCATAGGAATTGGCGAAGGCGATGCCGATCACCGGAATCGCACCGAGGGTCAGCAGACCCGTGTAGGTCAGGCGCGGCCCGAACCGGTCACACATGGGACCTATGAGGAGGCGAACCAGGATGGTGATACCGACTGCGGCAATGTTGATATTGTAGACCTGATCGTTGGTCAGCTTGAACTCACCCTTGATGACCGGCATGAGCGGAGCGACGGCGAACCAAGCGAAGAAGCAGACGAAGAAGGCGAGCCAGGTGATGTGGAAGGCCCGCATCTGGGGCGTGGCCAGACTGAAGAGATCGATTCGGGTCGCTTTTTGGGACTGCATGCGGAGAGGCTCCAGGCGATCGGATATCTCCCGGCACTCGTCGCGAGTGGCCCCCATGAACGGGGTGGGGAGAGATTGGTCGCTCACGCCACAGTGAGCACGAGCCGCCCGTCATCGAAGGCGTCTCTCGCAGGCGCCGTTGCCCACCAGAAGCCATCTGCATGGTATGTGCCAGCTCTAAGCGATTCCGTAAGGCCGCCCGTCACTGCGGCTTTCCCTGGGGCTGCATTGTTCCCCTACCCTTTTCATGAAGGCGCCAGTCCTGCGGAGGATGCCTTCCCGATAACCGTTTGCGCAGTCGATAATCGGGGACGTGCGCCGTTTGTGGGCATGGCGTCGGATTATGCAGGCTTCAGGGGCGGTGCTGGACGACAGGAGAAGCTTGCCGTCAGGCTGCCGGGCTGGCATCACCCGGCGCAATGACCGATACGCATTCTTCCGGCATCCCACCCTTCGGCACCCACGCGCCCAAGGGGCTTGTGGCACGCATCACCAAGCGCACGGTGAACCTCTCGGGCAAAAGCTGGGCGGGGCGGCGTCTCGGCTTCTTGCTGAGGCGACTCGCGATCACGATGCTGCAGGGTCAGCCCCTCGACGTGGAGCGTTTTGGCGCACGGATGCGGCTGCACCCCTACAACAACAATTGTGAGAAGAAGGTGCTGTTCACGCCGCAATTCTTCGATCCCGAAGAACGTGCGCTTCTGGCGTCACGGCTGCAGCCCGGCTGCACCTTCCTCGATATCGGGGCCAATATCGGCGCCTACGCCTTGTCCGTCGCCGCCTTTGCCGGTCCCCGCGCGCGGATCCTTGCCGTGGAACCTCAACCCGACATCTTCGATCGGCTCACGTACAATATCGCCCAGAACCCGTTCGGCACGGTGAAGGCCGTGGCTTGCGCGGTGGCCGATAAGGCCGGTGAACTGACCTTGTTCGTCGATCCGCGCAACCGGGGCGAATCGAGTCTGAAGATTGTCGGCACCAACGAAGGTGCACAGATCCGAGTGCCTGCAGTCACCCTTCTGGGCCTTGCCCAGGGCGAAGGCATCACCCGGATCGATGCGATCAAGCTCGACGTGGAGGGGGCCGAGGACCTGATCCTGGAGCCGTTCTTTCGTGAGGCGCCGGTCTCCCTGCACCCTCGCCTGCTCCTCATCGAGGATGGCACGGCGCAATGGCAGATCAACCTCGTCGGCCTGCTCGAATCGCGCGGCTATCGCCAGATCGCCCGCACGCGGCTGAACCTGATCTTTGAGCTGAGAGGCGCCTGAAGCGATTGTCGCCCACTCGAATGGCTCGAGCTGGCTCACCGCGCGGTCAGGGTGGCGACGGACAAACACTGCCACGCTTGGCCAAACGGAGTTTTGCGCTCACGATCGACCGCTCAGGGCCAGCCACCTACCCTGCCGCCGGAATACCCCACATGGCCTCACGAGCGATAAGGGCGTCTTCAGGGGGCGCGACCGACACCGCCGCTTGAGTACAGTACCCCAAGGCCATTGTAAAAATGCGCCTCTCTCGAGGATCCGGCGACTGCGTCGCCGGAATGCACTCGTAGCAAGAGGCAATGCCTGCCTGTCAGGCGCATGCTGATGCTTTCAGTAAAGTTGCCGTGTGGGAACAGCTAGATAATAAAACTACCGTCCGTCAGGCTCGATGCCACGACATCGTGCAAGATGATTTTCTGCGCAGGGTCTGCAATCCCAGCAAACGTAACTTGCGTATCCTGCCCGCCGTTGATCGCTTTAATTTTAATGTCACTGAAGTTTTTCGCGATGAGTGTTACATTAAGGCGATCGATATCGACGTCGAATTTATAAATGTTGTCTCGGCCGAAATTACTGTCCGTATAGCCGAAAATGGTTTCGCCCGAACCTGCAAACAACTTATCGTTGCCGGCGCCGCCAGTGATACTGTCGTTGCCGTCGCCGGACAAGATCCAATCATTGCCCTGGGTGCCATAGATGATAGTGCTATTTTCCAAAGTCGTCTGAGATACGATGGTTTGACCTTGCGTTACGAACTCGAACGACACATCACCGCCGTTCCGAACGTAGGTCCTTTCGATACTATTGAAGTTGCTGTTTGTGAGTTCGATAACGCCCGTGACAATCAGTACGTCTTTCCCGGTGCCTCCGTCGATGATGACGGGATCCTCGGAAACGACGAGGCGGTCATTGCCACCTAGGCCGTAAAGAGAGTCGTTTCCTCCGTTGCCGATCAAAGTGTTGGCGGCGGCGTTGCCCGTGAGATGGTCTCCATGGGTGCTGCCATTGATCTTGGAGATACTGATCAAGACGTCGCCTTCGGCATCGCCACCTCGATTCACGCCCGTGCTCAGGTTGACGGTGACTCCCGCGGAGGAATGCTCGTAGCTCGCCGTGTCGGTTCCCAAGCTGCCGTTCAAGATGTCAGCGCCAGCGCCTCCTTCCAGCACGTCGTTGCCGCGACGACCGTTGAGCGTGTCGTCTCCGAGCCCTCCAAGAAGACTGTCCGAGCCGGATCCACCGGTCAGGACATCGGCGAAATTTCCGCCCTCGAGTGTCGTTTTTCCAAGGCGGTCGGAGAAGTTGAAATCGTAGCCTCCCGAAAACGCCGTAGCATGGTGCGACAAGCGATCTTCAGAAAAGTAGAATAATGTCGTCCCGTCTCCATCGCTATCGCGAATCACGAGTCGCTCATCGACCCCGACGGAGCGGACATAAATATCTGCTTCCGGATCGTCGTCATACCGTTGCGGAGGAAATACAGTGATGGAATCGTCATCATTGTAACCTGTACCTACCGTGATTTTAATGGTCGGCATGGCGAATCCTAGAATCTATCCAATAAGGATCTCGATCACTAGGTTGAGCGTAGCGGTCAAGTTTGAGGTTGCAACTGAAAAAAGAGAGGCAGGTTGTTTTTAAGGCAATAATCGTTGGAGCGGTTTATTTCTGTATTGATGAGCCGGTAACCGGTGATAGCGATTTGCGGGTTTGTTCACGGCAGTGCTGACAATGCCCTTGAAAGAAAAGGTACTGTTTGTCTTGCCACGATGGGGCGTTGGGGAAGCTCAAAAGCGGAGATTCCGGTCCAACCCAACCCAGCGAGCTGGTAGCCGGCCCTTGCCGGCGCAAGCCGCGAACCATCGGCGCAAGCTCTCGATCTGTCCCTCCTGCGTCGGATCATCCTGGCGGCATCCGGGAACAATCGCGATATGGGTGAGAGTGCCGAGCCTTTGGTAGGTATGGCGGCTTTCCGGGACGGCTGTCAGATCACCCGGACCGGACGGAGGGAACTTCGAGCGGCCGGTCGGCTGAGCACGTTCGCCCATCCCATCGAACCACCTCATCCAGATGTGCCCCGCGTATGTGGGTCTTGAGGAACTCTTTCGTTCGCTCAGGTCCGGCTGGAGCCTTTCTCATCGTCAGGTGCCGCGGCACCTGACGATGGGGTCGAGATTGGGATGGCCGAAGACGTCATCGCCGCTCCCGCACCCCATGTCATGGCCCACCATCCACTTCGCGGTGGGCCACTGGGAATAGGCTTCCCCGGTGGGAAGCCTACCACCGCTCAGAGCGGGATGTTGTCGTGCTTCTTCCAGGGCTGCTCCATCTCCTTGGTGCGGAGCATGCCGAGCGCCCGGGCGATGCGTTTACGCGTCGAGTGGGGCATGATCACCTCGTCGATATAGCCGCGCTCGGCTGCGACGAAGGGCGAGAGGAAACGGTCCTCGTATTCGCCGGTTCGGGCTGCGATCTTGTCGGTATCGCCGATCTCGCTGCGGAAGATGATCTCCACCGCGCCCTTGGCGCCCATCACCGCGATCTGCGCGGTCGGCCAAGCGTAGTTGATGTCGGCACCCACGTGCTTGGATGCCATCACGTCGTAGGCGCCGCCGAAGGCTTTGCGGGTGATGATCGTCACCAGCGGCACCGTGGCTTGGCTGTAAGCGAAGAGGAGCTTGGCGCCGTGCTTGATGAGACCGCCATATTCCTGTGCGGTGCCGGGTAGGAAGCCGGGGACATCGACGAAGGTGACGATCGGGATCGAGAACGCATCGCAGAAGCGTACGAAGCGCGCGGCCTTGCGGGACGCATCCGAATCGAGCACGCCGGCCAGCACCATCGGCTGGTTGGCGACGAAACCGACGGTGCGGCCCTCGATGCGGCCGAACCCGGTGATGATGTTGCGCGCATAAGTCGACTGGATTTCGAAGAAGTCGCCTTCGTCGGCCACCCGGCGGATTAACTCACCCATGTCGTAGGGCTTGTTCGGGTTGTCCGGAATCAGGGTATCGAGGGACTTATCGAGCCGGAGCGGGTCGTCGAAGCTTTCGATCTCCGGCACGCCGTCGATGTTGTTGGCGGGCAGGAAGTCGAGCAAGCGGCGGATCTGAAGGATCGCCTCCACGTCGTTCTCGAACGACCCGTCGGCAATGGAGGACTTGGTGGTGTGGACCTTGGCGCCGCCGAGTTCCTCGGCCGTGACGACCTCGTTGGTCACGGTCTTCACCACGTCCGGGCCCGTGACGAACATGTAGCTCGTGTCACGGACCATGAAGATGAAGTCGGTCATGGCGGGCGAATACACATCGCCGCCCGCGCAGGGGCCCATGATGACCGAGATCTGAGGAATGACGCCGGAAGCGGCGACGTTGCGGCGGAATACCTCGCCGTAGCCGCCCAAAGCGGCGACACCTTCCTGGATGCGGGCGCCGCCGGCATCGAAGATGCCGATGATCGGGGCGCGCATCTTCAGCGCCATATCTTGGACCTTGACGATCTTGGCGGCATGCGTCTCGGAGAGCGAGCCGCCGAAGACGGTGAAGTCCTTGGAGAAGAGGAACACGGTGCGGCCGTTGATGGTGCCCCAGCCGGTGACCACGCCGTCACCGGGAATCTTCTGCTTCTCCATCCCGAAATCGGTCGAGCGATGCTGCACGAACATGTCGAATTCCTCGAACGACCCATGGTCGAGGAGGAGTTCGATACGCTCTCGTGCCGTCAGTTTGCCGCGCTTGTGCTGGGCCACGACGCGGTTTTCGCCGCCGCCGAGACGGGCTTGAGCGCGCCGCTCTTCCAGCTTCTCGAGAATATCCTTCATGCGTGGTGAGCCTTGAGATGGGTTCGTGGGGGTGAAGCCGTGCCGTGTCCGACAGCATGGCTTGGCGGTATACTTCAAAAGCGCCTTAGCACGGGGGAAAGGCAGCGAAAATGAATTTAACGAGCCAGGGTTGCCAGCGTCGCTGCGGCCTCGAATTCAGCCTTCCGCAGGGCATGCCGAGCCTCAGCTTCGGCATCGCTACCCCAGACGCTGGCCTGATAGGCCTCGTCCACATGCGCCGCCGCCCAGGCGTCCATCGGAGTGAGACGTCCATGCAGCGTGGCGAGGGCGATCAGGAGAGAGCCAGTCAAGGTCGTCATCGTGTGGAGCGCGGCCAGCCGGAAAGGCCCTTCGACGGCCGCGATCGCAGCGCGAAGTGCGTTCACCGACGTCTCCGGCTGGGTCACATGCATCGCGCCTTCGCTGAGGATCAGGCGTACGCCCAGGGTCTCGTGCGCCCAGTCGATCACGGGGTTCCAGGCACGGGCTTGATCGGCCACGAGACGTTCCGGGTCTCCGGCGCGGTAGGCGACGAGATCCGTCCCTGCATAGGCCGAGAGATCATCGATCACCGCGTCACGGCGGGGAGCGACCCCGTCGATGGCGGTGTTGGCGAGGCGAGTCAGCGGCATGGTCGAGGGGTCGATGAACTCGGCCTGCGCTGCCCATTCTGCGGCGATAGCTTCGCCGAGTGAGCGGGTCGGCAAGGTCAGCGGATGACGGGCCGGTGTATTGGCAGATCGCCCGTCGAGAATCAGGCGAAATCCCTCCTCGCTACCCGCGAGGCCGGCCACTTTGTAGAACCGCTTCGGCAATGCGGGGCGGGTTTGTGCGCGCACGGCCTTGTGCGGATCGTGCACCGGAGGGGCGTCGCCAAGCCAATCGGCAGGATCGTCTGTACTCATGGCGAGAGGTTCTAGCGCATCGTCTCGCAGCCTGCGAGCAGGAAGCCGGCGCGATACTGAATGGCTGTTGCGAACTTTACTCGCGGGTAAGATCCGCAATCGTCATGTCTACGGTGACCGTCCGAAGGCCGCCCGTGAACAGATCTGCCAGCGCGGAAGCGGTTTCGACCACGGTCACTGCCCCAGCGCCAAGCAGCGCTCCCGGCGGATGGTAGCCCCAGGCGACGCCAATGGCGGCCGCGCCGGCACTCACCGCCATATCCATGTCGTAGGTGGTGTCTCCGATCATCACTGTCGTCTCTGGCGGTGCTCCAACCGCGGCCATGGCCTGATGCAGCATCGCCGGGTCGGGCTTCGATGGCGCGTCGTCGGCAGTCTGGATGGTGGCGAAGACGTCGCCCCAGCCATGGCTTTCTACGAGCCGATCGACACCGCGCCGGGATTTCCCCGTGGCGAGTCCGAGGCGCAGATCGTCTCGGGCATGCAGACGTTCGATCAGATCGCCCATTCCGGGGAACAGTGGCTCTTCATAGGCCGGATCCAGGCGCAAGGTATTGAAGGCCCGCTTGTAGCTCTCGGATAGGCCTTCCACAGGCCCATCCTCGCCTACGAGACGCCGGAAGGCCTGCGGCAGTGAAAGGCCGACAACGGAAAGGGAGACTGATCGCGAGGGTGGAACGATGCCGTGCTCGGCGAAGGCCATGCCTTGGGCCGCGACGATGAGGTGCTGGCTATCAACCAGCGTACCGTCGACGTCGAAGACGACGAGCTTCACGGAAGAGTCCTGCATGGCCGCATTACGGCTGACGCCCTGGCTGCAGTTGTTGCGCCGCTGCCTGGCCTGGCTTCTGGCGTTCGTAGCCGAGCTTGCAGCGGATCAGAAAGCGCCGCCGGACCCCGCCGCGCAGGCCGCGCGCGTGCGAAAGCCGGTTGCAACTGGCATAGGACCGCCGCCTGCGTTCGCCCGCCCGCGCCTGTGATCCATGGCGGCCGACGGCGGGAGGTGGCGGAGCTGGGTTCTGCGTTGCCGGAGCGGGAACCGCTTTTACCGCGGGACTTGGCGGGGTCTGTTGTGGACCCGGCGCCTGCGCGGCAGCCTCGGCGGTCAGCGACGCTGATCCGAAGCACACGAACAGGCCGATCAAGGCGGTGCTGGCCATGGTCGCGAACGTCATCGGCATTGTTTCTCGCTGCAACGACGGGTGTGGTCGACCACAAGGATAAGGCATGCCGCCCAATTGCCAAGGCGCATACGTGGACGCTTTCCGCCGATGCGGCCAAAGCGGATCACGCTTCCGGCGCCTCGACGATGGGATCGTAGCGCGAGGCGTCGAAGCCCAGAAGGTTCCAGCTCTGCGCCATATGCGGCGGTAGAGGCGCCGTGACGTCAACCGGCTTCAACGTGCGCGGATGCGGAATGACGATCCGACGTGCCAGGAGGTGCAGCCGGTTCTGGATGCCTCCCGGCAACGCCCAGTTCTCGACGCTGAAATATTTCGGATCGCCGACGATGGGGTGGCCGATATGCGCGGCATGGGCTCGGAGCTGGTGCGTGCGCCCCGTCACGGGCTTCAGCGAAAGCCAGGACAGCTTCTGCGCCGCATTGTCGACCATGGCGTAATAGGTGAGCGCGTGGGCGGCACCGTCGTCGCCGTGCTGGGCTACCCGCATTCGGGCGTCGCCGTCGGGGGCTTCCTCCTTGGCGAGATAGGTCGAGATCCGGCCCTGAGGCACGCGCGGGACACCGGCGGTGAGCGCCCAATAGACCTTGCGGGCGGACCGCGAGCGGAAGCTCTTGGCGAGGGTCGCCGCCGCCAGGCGTGTCTTGGCGACGATGAGGCAACCGGCGGTGTCTTTGTCGAGGCGGTGGACGAGGCGCGGCTTCTGCCCGTCCGGTCCGGTCAGGGCCTCCAGCAGCCCGTCCACGTGGCGCACGGTGCCGGAGCCGCCCTGGACCGCGAGGCCGAAGGGCTTGTTCAGCACCATCATGTCCGCATCCTCGTAGAGGATCAGCGAGCGCAGGAAGTCGGCGTCGGTGGCGTCACGCGCGACACTGCGCGGCCGTTCCGCCACGGGGTCGAGCTTGAGGGGCGGCACGCGCACGCTCATGCCCGGCAGGAGCCGGTCGTTCGGCTTGGCGCGCTTGCCGTCCACACGCAGTTCACCCTTGCGGACGATGCTTTGAACACGGGTGAAGGGCAGTTGCGGAAAGCGCGTCGTGAGGAAGCGGTCGATCCGCATTTCGGCTTCGTCTTCCTCGACGATCAGTGTCTGTACGCCGGAGGCCAAAGTCGCGGAGGCGGCGGCGCGCTGTTCGCGCCGGGTCGGTCCTTCGACCACTGGTTCCGGGGACTTGGTGCCAGCGCGGCGCGGACGCGGCGCGTCCAATGATTTCTCCACGACCTCATTGCGAGGCGCCCGCGTCCGAGGCGCACGGGCCACCGGGATTTCGTCATCGGACGGCGTCTCCGGGGCATCGCCGGGGCGCCAGGGCGCACGCTTGTCGGCCTCGCCGCGCAACTGCGCCGCGCGATGGGCGGCGTCGAGGGCGCTGGTGCGCGGGCCGGTCCCTTCGCGGTCTGGCCTGCGGAACGTGCCGGGCTTGCCGGGACGGTAAGGCTTGCCGCCGCTGCCGGGCGGCCTGCCTTTGCCGGCGCCGGAACCTTTACGTCCGGCATTGCCGCGTGATGGTGGTCTGGTGGTCATCGCGTGCTCGTAACACCCTCGCCCCTCTGGGCAAAGCGCTTCGAGGATGGGGCGCTTCGAGAACGCGACGTTGCATGAACCGCAGTTCAGGCGGCGCGGCGGCCCGCCTCGATGGTCAGCCCGGTCCCGACGGAGCCGAACGTATCACCGTCCACAACTCTGGCATTCGGGACGCCCGCCACCAATGCGGCACGGACATGCGGCAGGCCCGTGGACCCGCCGGTCAGGAACAGGGCGTCGATGCCCTCGGCCGGCAAGCCCGCCTGATTCAGGCAGCGCCCGATCCTCTCGGCGATTCGCCGAGAGAGCTCTTCCGTCTGCGCCACGAGGCCGGCATGGTCGAGGTTGGCGGCGAGACCCGGCTCGACCCAGCCGAGTGCAACTCCGCCCTGGCCGGCATCCGAGGCAGCGATCTTGGCGCCCTCGACTTCCATCGCCAGGGAATGCCCGCGTTCGGCTTCCACCACGGTGTAGAGCCGAGCGATCAGGTCCGGCCGGCGCGCGTCGCGACGGACCTCCTCGATCTCGCGGAGGGTCTTGGCATTGTAGAGCCGGTTGATGCTCGACCAGGTGGCGAGGTCGTGGAAATACCCGCTCGGCACGTCGAGGTCGCCTCGGTTCATCGGGCTGCCGAGGCCGAAGAGCGGCATTACCGTGCCGAGGCTGAGCCGCCGGTCGAAATCGGTACCGCCGATGCGTACGCCGTCATTGGCGAGGATATCGCCGGACCGGTCGACCTTGGTATGGCGCTCCGGTGAGAGCCGGACGATGGAGAAATCCGAGGTGCCGCCGCCGATATCAGCGATGAGCGCGATCTCCTCCCCCGTCACCTGCTGCTCGTAATCGAGCGCCGCCGCGATGGGTTCGTATTGGAACGAGACGTGGCGGAAGCCGATGCTCTGGGCGATCTCGCGCAGGGCATCCTCCGCGCGGGCGTCACCCTCCGGGTCGCCATCGACGAAGTGGACCGGGCGGCCGTGCACCACAGTATCGATGGCTGTTCCCGCCTGCGCCTCGGCGCGCGTCTTCACAGCGAAGAGGTAGCGAGCGATGACGTCGCGGAAGCGGATTCGCTCACGCCCGACTGGCGTCGTCTCCTCGAGTAGCGAGGATCCGAGCACTGACTTCAGGCTGCGCATCAGCCGCCCCGGCGTGCCCTCGACGTACTCCGCCATGGCCGCGCGGCCGACGAGGGGCGTCCCACCCGGCGGGAAAAAGATCGCGCTGGGAATTGTCACGTGGTCACCCTCCAGTCGCAGCAGGGCGGGCCGTCCCCCGGTCACAAGGCCGAGCGTGGTGTTGGACGTGCCGAAATCGAGGCCACAGGCCGCCATGTAGGATCTCCGGACGCTGGTCCGCTGGAATGGGGGGCCGTCGACCTACAGGCTGGGCCCGTCCCGGTCCACCGGTCTCAGCGCTTGAAATCGCCGGCCCGGCTCGCCTTCAGCGCAGGGCTCCCACCCGTGAGCCGCCGCTTGAGCCGCACGATCGCCTCTCGCTGCAACTCGCTGGCGGCGGAATGGGCGTTGGCGACCTGTGAAAGCATGTCGATGAAATGCAGACGCTCGGCCGCGGTCAGGTTGTCCCGCAGCAGGGGCAGCATTTCGTCTGCCACGAGAGAGAACGGTCGTCGTGCCTCGGTGTAGGTCCACGCTCGCTCGAACGTGGCCGAGATAGTATCGATCTGGAGCGGAGAATCCATGAATTCCAGGATCTTGGTCTTCTCGGCGGCGGTGACGGGGCTACCCGTGCGCACCAATTGGATCATCAGGATCACCGCCGCGAGCCTGACGTCCCGCACTCGCTTCAGCGGCGTGCCGATGATGTCCTCCAGGGTCGATTTCGCCCGACGCTGAAGGCCCTTCGTGTCACGATTGACCTCCCTCAGCGCCGTCGCGGTGCCATGTGCGCGGATGATCCAGAACAGGACGGCACCCACGATCCCGATCACTGCGACGATGACGACCATTCAAGCGAACCTTTCCCCGGATCCGATCCGGCTCGGACGATTGTTTCGGCTGTGAGCATAGCGCCATGGCGGCAGCGGCAAACCCCGAGGGACGTCCGACCCCGCGAAGGATCGCCACGCAGCAACCGATTCGCAACCAACCGATGCGAGCGTTCAGCCTTCCCCAAGATAGCGGTGGCGCAGGTGGCGCATGTAGTCTTCTGCGCCCAGGGGCTTGCCGGTGGTGGCAACGAGCAACTCGTCCGTCTCCAGGAAACTGCCGCGTCCGTGCACGTTCTCGCCGAGCCAGCCGCGCATGGCGGTAAAATCGCCCTCGGCCAGATCGGCTTGGATTCCGGGCAGGTCCTCACAAGCGGCGCGGAAGAACTGCGCAGCCGCCATGGCGCCTAGGGTATAAGTCGGGAAATATCCGAAACTGCCCCCGGGCCAGTGGATGTCCTGCAGGCAGCCGAGCCGGTCGCTCGGTACCGCGAGACCAAGTAGCGAGCGCATGCCTTCATTGAATGCGCCCGGCAGATCGGTGATTGCGAGATCACCGGCGATCATCGCGGTTTCGAGATCGTAGCGGAGGAGGATGTGAGCCGGATAGGTCACTTCGTCGGCATCGACTCGGATCAGGCCCGGCTCAACTCGTGTGTAGAGGCGGTGCAAGTTGTCGGCATCCCAGGCGCTTCCCTGCCCGCCGAACGCCTCGCGCAGCCGAGGTGCCAGGTAAGCGCAGAACTCGGCTGAGCGGCAGGCCTGCATCTCGATCAGCAGCGACTGGCTTTCATGCAGGCTCATCCCCCGGGCGTTCCCCACGGGCTGGTGGAGCCATGTGGCCGGCCGGCCCTGCTCGTAGAGCGCGTGGCCGGTCTCGTGCAGCACGCCCATCAGGGCGCGGGTGGCATCGGTCTCGTCGTAGCGCGTGGTGATGCGCACATCGTTGGTGGCGCCGCCGCAGAATGGATGCAGGCTGATATCGAGCCGTCCGCGTTGAAAGTCGAACCCGGCGGCGCGCATCAGCGTCAATCCCAGGGCCTTCTGCGCCTCCACCGGAAACGGCCCGGGAAGCGGGATCGGTGCCGGTAGCGAAGCCTGACGATCGCGGATCACGTCAATCAATCCCGGCAGGATCGCGCGAAGCTCGGCGAAGAGCGGATCAATCGCCGCCTGGCGCATGCCGGGATCGTAACCGTCGAGGAGGGCATCATAGGGAGTAAGCCCCAGGGCCGCGCCCTTCGCCTCCCCAACCTCCCGCTGCAGCCGCAGGGTCTCGGCCAGATGAGGTGCCAGCATCGCGAAATCGGATCCTGCCCGCGCTTCCCGCCATACCATTTCGGAGTGGGACGAAGCTTTGGAGCTCGCGGCGACGAGATCGCCCGGCACGGCGGACGCATGATGATATGCTCGTCGCATCTCGCGCAGATTAGCGCGCTCCCACGTCCCGAGGCCGGTCTCGTCGTCTGAGGCCTCCGCAATCAGGTCGCCGGTCTCGGCGGCGGTGAGAATCTCGTGGGCGATGACCCGCAACTGCGCAAGCTGTTCTGCCCGACCCTCTGCGGCGCCGTCCGGCATGAATGTCTGGGCGTCCCAGCCCAGGATGCCGGCCGCATCGTCGATGGCCCCGATGCGAGCGAAGCGGCTGGCGAGGCTCTGATAGGCATTCGTGGTCATGGTTGGCCTTCCTGCTTGACGGAGCGCCGCCCTAACACTGGACGTCGCGGTCAGCGTTCCTCATCACGACGTTGCTTTCGCAAGGCCTCCCAATGGGCGAGGCGGTCGCCGTAGCGGGTCTCCATGCCACGGTCGGTGGGCTCATAGAAATACTGGCGACCGAGCGCCTCGGGCCAATAATCCTGGCCCGAGAACGCATCCGGCTCATCATGGTCGTAGCGGTAGCCCTCGCCATAGCCGATCTTGCGCATCAGCTTGGTGGAGCCGTTGAGGATAGTCCGGGGCGGCGGCAGTGAGCCGTGCTCCTTAGCCACTCGCGTCGCCGCCTTGTAGGCATTGTAGACCGCGTTCGATTTCGGCGCGCAGGCGAGGTAGACGGTGATCTGGGCGAGCGCCAATTCCCCTTCCGGCGAGCCAAGGAAGTCGAATGCGTCCTTAGCGGCAGTGGCGACGACGAGGGCCTGGGGGTCGGCGAGGCCGATATCCTCCACGGCCATGCGCACGAGGCGCCTTGCGATGAAAAGCCTGTCCTCCCCTCCGTCGAGCATGCGGCAGAGATAATAGAGCGCCGCATCGGGGTCGGAACCACGCACAGTCTTATGCAGTGCGCTGATGAGGTTGTAGTGTCCCTCCTGGCTCTTGTCGTAGATCGGCGCCCGGCGCTGGACGATCTCCTGCAAGGTGGCAGCGTCGAAGATCTCGTCTCGCTTGGCAGAGCGCCAGACCTCTTCCGCCAGGGTGAGGCAGGCCCGTCCGTCACCGTCGGCCATGCGGACGAGGACGCCGCGCGCGTCTTCGTCCAAAGGCAGCGAACGCCCCGTCAGTTCCTCTGCCCGGACCAGTAGCTTGGCAATGGCGACGTCGTCGAGCGAGCGGAACAGCAGGACGCGGGCGCGCGAGAGAAGCGCGGCGTTGAGCTCGAAGGAAGGGTTTTCGGTAGTGGCGCCAACGAGCGTCACGGTTCCGTCTTCCATCACGGGAAGGAAAGCGTCGAGCTGAGCCCGATTGAAGCGGTGGATCTCATCCACGAAGAGCAACGTCCCCTGACCCATCGCCCTGCGCTGGCGCGCCGCCTCGAAGACCTTTTTCAGATCGGCGATGCCGGAAAAGATCGCCGAGATCTGTTCGAACTTCAGGTCAGTCTCGTGGGCCAGAAGGCGGGCCACCGTGGTCTTGCCGGTACCCGGCGGCCCCCAGAATACCAGTGAGCCGAAGGATTTGCCGTTCAGGAGCCGGGTCAGCGATCCGTCCGGTCCGGTGAGGTGCTCTTGTCCCACCACCTCGGCGAGGGAGCGTGGACGCAAACGGTCCGCAAGCGGGCGAGGCGCATCGTTCTGCAGACCGGCGGAGGCGAAGAGATCGGACATCGACGCATAGAAGACGCGGGCTGCGCCATCCCGCAATCTGGAAATGACCTCGTCCCCGCGTTTCGGTGGACTTGCCGCCCTGCCTTACAGTTAGGATGCCGAGCAAAGATCGGATCGGCGCCTCGCACGTCTTCCTCATATGGGCATCCAGCGAATCACACGCGATCCCGGCCTCCTATGACCAACGTTTAATTCGCCAGGGCATGCCTCTGGAGCCCGGTGCCGGAGGATACCGGATGCGTGGACTGAATGAGGCCTCTAGCCTCCGAACACCGAGGTCAACACTGTGCCGCCGCGATTAATCGTAATCTCCCAAATGCCGGGATTGGTCCGGATCAGGCGCTCGAGATCTTTCGTGGCGGTCACTGGGGCTCCGTTGATCGCCACGACCACGTCTCCGACCTGGAGTCCGTTGCGAGCCGCGATGGACCCTTCCTCTACGGACGAGACCGCCACTCCCTCGGTGGCGAAATCTTTCTGCAATTCTTCCGCGACGGCCGGCGAAGTGTTGACCAGGGTGGCGCCGAACATGGGCGAGCGAGTGCGCAGCTTCACCGCCTCGCGTGGTCGTGTCTCCGGAGCCGAGGCGAGTTTGACCGAAATCGTGGAGCGGGAGGTGCCGCGCAGGATGCCGAACTTGGCACTTCCGCTGATTCCCTTCAGGGCAAAGCGGTAACCAAAGGCTTCCGGATCATCGACGACTTTGTCGTCCACCGTGAGGATCAGGTCACCGCGCTTCAGCCCGGCCTCTTCGGCCGGGCTTTTCGGCTGCAGGCTCGCCACCAAGACTCCGGTCGGATGGTCGAGGCCCATGCTCTCGGCGATGTCCGGTGTCACGTTCTGCACCCGCGCCCCAAGCCACGGGCGGCGTACCGTCGTGGCACCACCCTTGGCTGTTTCGACCACGGCGCGAACCATGCTTGTGGGGATGGCAAAGCCGATGCCGTGGCTTCCGCCGGATTGTGAGTAGATCGCCGTATTGATGCCGACGAGCTGCCCTTGCAGGTCAACGAGAGCGCCGCCGGAATTGCCCGGGTTGATCGCCGCATCGGTCTGAATGAAGAATTGGTAGTCCGAAGACCCGACCTGGGTACGCGCCACCGCCGAGACGATGCCCTGCGTCACTGTCTGGCCGACGCCGAACGGGTTGCCGATCGCCATCACGAAGTCGCCGACCTCCAGCGCCTCGGAATCCCCCATCGGCATCGGCACGAGTCCGCCAACGGGACTCTTGATCTTGATGACGGCAAGGTCAGTCCGGGGATCGCGCAAGACGATACTGGCCTCGAACTCCCTTCGGTCGGAGAGCGAGACACGAACCTCATTCATGTTATCGATGACGTGGTTGTTGGTGATGACGAGCCCAGATTCATCCACGATGACGCCGGACCCCAAGGATTTCTGTGCCCGCTCGCCTGGCAGGCCCGGGCCACGACCAGAGCCTTGCTCGCCGAAGAACCGGCGCATGAACTCGTCCATGGCGCTTCGCGACGTGCCCCGTTGCTCCACATGCGACGCGTAGACATTGACCACCGAGGGAGCGGCTCGCTTCACCACCGGCGCGAAAGAAAGATGGACTTCGCCCTTCGAGCCGGGAACGATCTTGGCCGGAACGTGCGTTTCCGGCGTCTTCATCATCTGCGCTTGAGCGTTTGGCGAGACGACGATGGACGCCGTGACGAGGCAGGCGAGCAGCGGCCGATGAATCATCGCGATCTCCCGGATGGTAGGCGCAGACAGCGGAGCCGCTGCGGAATCCGAGATATCTAGACGCGCCGGGGCGTCAGCGCGAGGGGTGTCCGGGGCGTCGAAGCGTGTCGGCGATGCGGCCCGCGCGGCGGGCAAGACTCGCAATGCAGCTGAGAGAGGCGTCGGCTGCACGTTGCATTTCATTCACTTGGAGACGGAGAGCATCAGCGGGGTTCTTTGCTGCCGATAAGGCACGCCAATGCGCAAGAGTGGCAATGCTCTCGTTGCGGATATAGGTCGCCAGCGTATCGTTGGCGGCGGTTATTTCCTTCAATGCCGAGGGGGTCTCAATGGTTGGCGACTGCGCGGCGAGATCTTTCGCCGAGGCGATCGCACTCTCAATCTCGGCAGGCAGGAGAGATGCGAGTTCCGCCTCGTGCTCCGTTCGTGCCTCGCCATCGCCGGCATGTCCTGGCGCATCATCTTGCGCGGCGTTGGATACGTTTACGGCGGCAGGCGCGTGGACTTCGGATGCCTCATCCTCCGAGAGCGTCTCTGCTATGCCGGAATGGAGCTCCGTCACAGACTGTCCGGCCGTCAAAGCATCTGAAGACACGGTCTCCAACAGGGGCGCGATGACCGGGGTAGAGCCGTCAGGCAGAGATGCCCCGACCAAGGCAGAATCGATACTCGACGATTGATAGGTCGGAGCCACCTCGAGCGACTTCGTTACGATATCCGGCGCTTCGGCTGTCGTCGGAGCGGCGTCCGCATTGGCAGGCTGGGTCGATCGATTGGCTTTACTTTTGGGGCGCTCTACGGAGCGTGCTGGTCGGCGTATTGCCATGATTCGCGTCCCCTTCATCCATCGTCGGACATGCATCGCCAGGTACCGGTCGGCACCCTCCGCGGTTCATGCCGGAACTCCAGTTGGACCGCATTTACTGCGCCGACACCATACCGCTTCTCCGGTTTGCGCGCGAACCGGCAATCGGCCAGTCCGCGCACTGAGGCAAATTCAGGCGCCTTTGGTCGCTTTCTGCGCCAGGGCGCCGAGATCCTTGGCCTGGGTCTGAATCGTGGCAATCTGACTGTGCAGGAACGCGGTCTGCAACTCGAACGCTTCCTTCACGTCGCGGGTACGCACCAGCTTCTGAGCGAAGTCGAACGTCGAGCTTGCATTCGCCTGGACTTGGTCAAGGCCCTTGGCGATCACGGACTGGATCGTCTCATGCACCGTGTTGGACGAGCTCTGAAGCTGTTCGGCGGATTTGACCACCGTGCCGAGCAGACTGCTCACGGCAGTCCGGGCCTGACTGACGCTCTTCTCCGCGAAGTCGCGAAGCTCGGCAGGAATCTCGTAGGTTGGCGCGTTCATGTCGTTCCTCTCTGAATGAGCGGTGGCGACACGGGATGACGCGCCGCACTATCGATATGTTGCGGTGCAATATGGAAGTCAAGATGGGGCGTTTAGCGGAAGCCCACCAGTAGCAGTGCCATCCCGGTGTTGGATTCAAATTAGCGGGATGCCGAAGGATCTGAGCATGCAATGTAGGTCAGCAAATTAGGAATTGTGAAATATGACGTCCGCAGTAACGATTCATCGGCGGCTGTGTTGAGCAGGTTGGGCTCGAGGATGATCCTTTTCGATGGGTCTCACGTGGGAGCCGACGCACAGGTTTTCTGCAGCTATCGATGACTTGGTGTTTCTAAGACATCGGGCGTTGCAGGCGATACGTTTCGGGTGATCCTTCGATAGAGGCGGACAAGTGCATCGGCATGGGCGTCGATCGACATCGGCGCGTTCCAATATCTAGCGTGAGCGGAACGCCCGAGCGTCTCCGCTGTCATCGCGTCGAGATTTTGGAAAGCCGCCGCGAGGGTTGTCCGCTCCGGTGCGACTACATAACCGGTGACGCCGTTGACGACTTTTTCGGCGGCACCGGAGCGGTCTGACGCGATGACAGGAAGCCCTGTCGCCAAAGCCTCGTAGACGGTGAGAGGTCCCGTCTCGTACCACCGGGACGGCGCGGCCACGGCACGCGCACGTTGAGCAAGGATGGTCCATACCTCGTCGGGAGAGCGCCATCCCAGCATTTCCACATGCGGCTGCACGCTCAGTTCCGCCTCTAATGGTCCAGTTCCGATGAAGAGGGCCGGCATGCCGGCATCGCGTGCTGCCTCGGCGACGAGGTCCGCGCCCTTCTCGCGCGTCAGGCGGCCTACATAAGCAATGGCCGCCGCCCCAGCTGGGTTGGCCCGTACTCCCCTTTCCACCCGGACGGGATTGTCGACCCGATGATGCGTCACGGAGAACGAGCCGAGGAGATCGTCAGCTCGGCGGAGGCTGGCATCGCAGACATGGACTAGATCGAGATGGCGGCGTCGCAAGGCACGGCTTTGAACGACGCTTCGCCCTACCCGGATGGCCTTGTGAAAGCGGCTTCTCGGATCGCAAGGCGCTACGACACAGGACTTAGAGAGTGGCCTCAGTCCACATGGGCGATCCTGGTCAAACCGGTAATAGACGCCGTTGGGGCAGGAAAGAAAGTAATCGTGCAACGTCACCGCCACGGGGACGCCGCTGTCGAATAAGACAGGGAACACGCTGGGTGAAAGGCTCCGGGTCCATTGATGCAGGTGGATAACGTCTGCTGGCCTTGGGAGGCTGCCTAGTATGGAGCGCAGGCGTGCGGCGGATTGCCAATTCCAAAGGCCAGACAAGGCCGCCTCCATAGGGGGGCGACTCCAGATGTCTGCATTGCCGAGGGTAATGTGCCGGATGTTCGGATGATCGAGTAACGGATCCACCGCGCCGTCGATGGCTTGGATGTATGTAATGTCGATCCCCGCCCTAGCGAGGCCGTGCGCAGATTCGACCGCCACCTTCTCAGCACCGCCACTCGCTACGGCGAACTCGGCGAGGATCACGATATGCATGGCGCGCCCGATCCCTCGGCCAGCTCGAGGATCCCATGAGGCTCCGGCCGGTATGGCCAAGGTAGCGACGATCGACTCATGTCCGGTAAACGCCACCGTCGCACAGACGAGCCGCCCTACCGCCAGCGATGAAAGGGATCGGGCGTCGTCCCATCCGCGTTGGTCGAGGTGAATGCGCAACCCCGGTGATGACCGGGCAAGCACCAGGAGACGCTGATGTCCGACCCGAAGCCAAAAGCCACGTCCGATGCCGACGAGAAACCTCGCGTTGACCCGGCGCGCGGCGGTGACAAGACGAATCCCGGTAATAACCAGGATGAGATGAGCGAACGACTCGATGAAGCGTTGGAGGAGACCTTTCCTTCAAGCGATCCGGTCTCGGTAAAAATCACGAAATAGGGCTACGAATAACCAAAGCCGAGATGTTGGGCATCTCGGCTTTGGTAGCGGTTCGGTGTCGTGGGCTCAGGTATCAGATTTCGCGCGACACCATCATCTTTTTGATCTCAGCGATGGCCTTTGCGGGATTGAGGCTTTTCGGGCAGGCATTGGCACAATTCATGATCGTATGGCAGCGATAAAGCCGGAACGGGTCATGAAGAGCGTCGAGGCGCTCGCCCGTGTTCTCGTCACGGCTGTCGATGAGCCAGCGATAGGCCTGGAGTAGGGCAGCGGGACCCAGGAAGCGGTCGCCGTTCCACCAGTAACTTGGGCAGGACGTGGTGCAGCAAGCACACAGGATACATTCGTAGAGGCCATCGAGTTGGGCACGGTCCTCCGGGGTCTGCTTCCACTCACCTTCGGGGGCCGGTGTCTCGGTTTGGAGCCAGGGCTCGACCGAGGCATGCTGAGCAAAAAAGTTGGTCAGGTCGGGTACCAGATCCTTGAGGACCGGCATGTGCGGGAGCGGGTAGATCCGCACTGCGCCGGTCTTCTTACCCTTCGCATGCTCCTGGCATTCGTCGATGCCCATGGTGCAGGCGAGCGCGTTCTGACCCTCGATATTCATAGCGCAGGAGCCGCAGATACCCTCGCGGCAGGAGCGGCGGAACACCAACGTCGAATCGACCTTGGCCTTGATCCACAGGAGGGCGTCGAGAACCATCGGCCCGCAATCGTCGCGATCGACTTGATAGACGTCGACACGCGGGTTGGCGCCGTCATCCGGATTCCAGCGATAGATCCGGAATTCCTGAAGGTTGTTGCCCCCGGTCGGCCGAGGCCAGGTCTTGCCCTCGGTAATCCGGGAGTTCTTGGGTAAGTTGAATTGGGCCATGGTTCGGCGTGCCTAAATCCGTCTCGTGAGTACCATCGTCGGGAGCGACCGCAGCCGCTTTCCTAGTAAACCCGAGCCTTCGGCTCGATGTATTGGATCTCGTTAGACATGGTGTAGGTGTGGACCGGACGGTAATCGATGTTCACCTGCTGAGATTTGTCGTCTAGCCACGACAGCGTGTGCTTCATCCATTCCTTGTCGTCACGATCGGGATAGTCCTCGCGAGCATGAGCGCCGCGGCTTTCCTTGCGGTTGGCAGCCGATTCCATGGTGACGACGGCTTGGCCGATCAGATTATCGAACTCGAGCGTCTCGAGCAGGTCGGTGTTCCAGATCAGCGAGCGATCGGTGATCTTGATGTCGGCTTCGCCTTGCCAGACCTTATGGATCAGAGCCTTGCCTTCTTCCAGAACCTCGCCGGTGCGGAAGACCGCGCAATTGTTCTGCATGGTCTTCTGCATCTCGGCGCGCAGTTCCGCCGTCGGCGTGCCGCCATCAGCATAACGGAAGCGGTCGAGGCGACCGAGCGCCTTGTCGGCCGAATCCTTAGGCAGATCCATCTGGCGACGGCCCGGCTCGACGATCTCGGCGCAGCGTAGGCCGGCTGCGCGGCCGAACACCACCAAGTCGATGAGGGAGTTCGAGCCGAGACGGTTGGCGCCGTGCACGGAGACGCAGGCAGCTTCACCCAACGCCATCAGGCCCGGCACCACCGTGTCGGGGTTGCCGTTCTTCAGGGTCAGTACCTCGCCGTGATAGTTCGTCGGGATGCCGCCCATGTTGTAATGTACGGTCGGCAGGACCGGGATCGGCTCCTTGGTGACGTCGACGCCTGCGAAGATTTTGGCGGATTCTGAGATGCCCGGCAGGCGCTGGTGCAGAATCGCCGGGTCGAGATGGTCGAGATGAAGGTAGATGTGGTCGTTTGACTTACCGACGCCGCGCCCGGCGCGGATCTCCATGGTCATCGAGCGTGAGACCACGTCGCGCGAGGCGAGGTCCTTCGCGCTTGGAGCATAGCGCTCCATGAAGCGCTCGCCCTCGGAATTGGTCAGGTAGCCACCCTCGCCGCGGGCACCCTCGGTGATGAGGCAGCCAGCGCCATAGATGCCCGTAGGATGGAACTGCACGAATTCCATGTCCTGCAACGGAAGGCCGGCGCGTAGCACCATCGCGTTGCCGTCACCCGTACAGGTATGGGCCGAGGTTGCCGAGAAATACGAGCGTCCGTAGCCGCCGGTGGCCAGGATAGTCATTTGGGCACGGAAACGGTGGATTTCACCCGAGGCCTGATCGATGGCGATGACGCCGAGGCAACGGCCCTCCTCGTCCATGATGAGGTCGAGGGCAAAGTACTCAATGAAGAAGTTGGTGTGGTTCTTCACCGCCTGCCCATAAAGCGTATGGAGCATAGCATGGCCGGTGCGGTCGGCCGCCGCGCAGGTGCGCTGTGCGGTGCCTTTGCCGTAATCGGTGGTCATGCCGCCGAAGGGGCGCTGATAGATTTTGCCTTCCTCGGTGCGGGAGAAGGGGACGCCCCAATGCTCCAGTTCATAGACGGCGGCGGGCGCATTACGCACCAGATACTCGATGGCATCCTGATCGCCGAGCCAGTCCGACCCCTTCACGGTGTCGTACATGTGCCAGCGCCAATCGTCTGCGCCCATATTTCCAAGGGAGGCAGAGATTCCTCCCTGCGCCGCCACGGTATGCGAGCGAGTCGGGAAAACCTTCGAGATGCAGGCCGTGCGGAGACCGGCCTGAGAGCAGCCCACCGTGGCGCGAAGACCGGCCCCGCCGGCGCCGACGATCACCACGTCGAAGGTGTGGTCGATGATGGAATAGGCGGGCGCGCCGTTGCCGCTGGTTCCGTTGGTGGCCATGCGCAGATCCTTCGGGTTCGTGGGCGGGTCAGACGAGCTTGCCGAGGCTCACGCGCAGGATCGCGTAGAGGCAGGCAACGGCGACGACGACCGCGTAGGCATTGTTGGCGAACAGGCTCAGGAATTTCAGTCCCTTGTCGTGGACGTAATCCTCGATGATGACCTGCATGCCGATCCTCATGTGGAGCGTGACCGAGATCACGGCGAGGATGAGAACGAGTGCAACGAGCGGGTGCGACATCAGCGCGACCGCCTCGGGGTAAGGCCGATTGGCCATCATTGCGACGATGACGACAAAGCCGAGCATCAAAGGCGCGTTGGTGGCGGCGGTCAGTCGCTGCTGCCAAAAATGCCCTGCGCCGTGGCCGGAGGCGCCGAGACCCTTCACCCGCGCGCGCGGGGTACGCATCGTCACGTTCGTGTTCTGGCGGTTGTCTACCATGGAGTCGCTCCTCAGCGCAGGACGAGGGCGAGCGCCCAGATGAGGACGGTCAGGATCACGGAGCCGATGAGGGTCGCGCGAGCCAGACCCAATCGCCGTTCACGGTCGAAGCCGTAGCCAAAATCCCAGATGAAATGGCGCAGGCCACCGAGCATGTGGTGCATCAGGATCCAGGTGTAGGCGAAGAGGACCAGCTTCCCGATGATGGAGCCGAAGAACCAAGCGACCCAGCCGTACGCAGCTGAGCCGGAGGCAAGTGCGACGAGCCAGATCGCTACCAGGGCGGTTCCGCCGTAGAGCGCGGTACCGGTGACGCGATGGAACACCGACATCGCCATGGTCCAGGTCCAGCGGTAGATCTGGAGATGGGGCGAGAGCGGCTGCGCGACCGTGGGTCTGACGGTGGGGGCCATTCTGCGAAAGTCCTCGGCGCTTTGGGGCCAATGTCAGCAGGTATGCTGCTCAGATTGGACCGTCTCTAAAGGGGTAAGGGCCATGCGCCAATGCGCAAGCCGGTTAGATGTGCATTGCGGTGTGACACACTCACATGATCGTCATTCGGCTCGTCCTCATGGAATCTGGCCGAGAATACGCCACCAGAGGTAGTCGAGCGGCGTTACAATGAGCAGTGACGACAGACCGACTACGAGCGTCAGAATGGTCGCCGATCGGAGCGGTACCCGGCCGAGATCCATTGCCATCACGATGGGCGGAGCCTGGTAGGGAAGGAACAGGGTCGAGTATCCGACGACCTGGATCATCACCACGCTCGCGAGGTCCAGACCGCTCGCGCGGGACATCTCACCGGCCAAGGCCGTATAGAGGGCGGGAGCGCCGTTGGCTGTGACGGCGATGGCAAAGAGCGCCGCAACGATCGTCAGCACGCCGAAATTCTGTGCCGATGCTCCGCGTTCCAGCGGAGCTACGGCAAGTAGGACATGGCCTAACCGAGCGCCGAGACCCGTCTCATTGATCACGGCGACCAGCCCGAGGAGAGCGGCCACGTAGAAGCAGGTTCTCAGGTTCACTGCGCCAAAGGCTTCCGCCGGAAGGACGCCGACGCGCGGCAGGAGGCAGATCACTGCTGCGATCAGCCCGATCCAGGCCGGAGCGATATGGTGAAGGCTGTCCGTCACCCAGAAACCCAGCGTCAGTGCCAGGATGATCGTCAATCGCACTTCCGGCGCGGAAAAAGCCGGTCCTGTCTCGCCGATACCGATGGTGGCTGGGCTCATCCGGTCTGGAAAAAGGCGCACGATGATAGCCACCAGAAGGATCCCCTTCACACCGGCGAGGATCGGCGCGTGGAGCAGCAGATAGGGCAGGTAGCCGACATGCAGGCCGTATTGGGTCTCCGCCGTGCCAGCCATGACCAAGTTGGGGACGTTGGCGGGAAGGATCGCCGCTGAGAGCAATGGTGTCGCCAGGGCTACGGCGAGGACCGCGCCGTTTCGCCCGGGGCGGCCAGGCTCCAGGCCGAATGCATCACAAAGCGCCAGAACCACCGGGATCAACAGGGCGATGCGCCCGAGATTGGACGGCATTACGAAGGCAAGGGCAAATGACAGGGTGACGATGACCGCTACAAAGCCGGTATAGGATCCGGTCAGCCGGCCCGCGAGGCTTCGCGCCAAGCGAGTGCCAAGGCCTGTCCGGGTAATCGCGAGACCGACTACCATCCCGCTCAGAACGAGCCAGAAAGCGGATGATGAGAAGCCAGAAAAGACCGTCGCTGCGGGAGCGAGCTTGAAAAGCATGGCTGCGGCGAAGAACATCATCGCCGTTACCACTTCGGCCACGATGCCACTTGCCCACAGACCCATGCAGACGGCGAGCAACAGCGCGGTGACGACCATCGTCCAATCGCCTGTCAGGGTGGTCGCCGCCTGCATCTGCCGGGAACGCTCCGCTCGGGCTGTGAAAAGCGGTTGCCCGGTATCGTCGGAGGGGACAGTGCTCTCGAATTGGAGTGGTTCGCAATTCGGATATCGCTGACCGATCCTTCGCCAAGGGCGAAGGATCGTCGCGCTGCATGGGTCTCAGGCCATCGTTCAGCGCAATCGATTTTCCTGATCTACCGCGATACGAATGAGGTCTGCCAGCGTGCTGACACCGAGCTTCTGACGCATGGCGGAGCAGGTGTTGAGAACCGTTCGGTACTTGATAGATAGCGCGTCGGCGATGCTTTGATACGAGGTGCCGCGGCTGAGGAGCGAGAGGATTTCGCGCTCGCGACTGCTCAGATCAGCCAGGGGCGAGCGACGGGCTCCGGCCTGCAGCACTGCAATCTCCACGGCGAGATCGTGATCGAGATAGCTACGCCCGGCGCGTACCGCTTCGAAGGCCTTGAGGAATTCCGCTGTCCGAACATCCTTGAAGACGTATCCGATGGCGCCGCTTTCCAGGGCGCGCGAGACGATGATCGGGTCGTTGTGCATGCTGAAGGCGAGGATCCGCGTGTCCCGCGCGAGATTATGGATGCGCCGGATCAGCGAGAGGCCGGACAATCCCTCGCCCTGCAAACTTAGGTCGGCGACTACCATCTGCGGGCGCAGGCGGTGGAAGATCCGGTAGGCGGACATGATGTCGGTGGCCTCATGGATCGTCTCGACGCCCGCATCCTCCATGAGGCGCCGGAAGCCGCGCAGGACCACGGGATGATCGTCCACGACGAGGACGGCCGTCATTGCCGGTTCTCCCCTTCACGGGGGGCTCGTCCCTCGCCCTGGAGCGAGTAACGCTCCTTCAGCCTCGCCAGCGTCGTCGCCCGGTCGGCTCCCTGCTGGCGGGTGTTGTAATAGTGCTGGCACATCTCGCCGAAGAGCTGCTTGCGGTGGGTGGCGGCGGCGACCTCCTCCAGCCCGTCGAGAAGATCGGCATAGGGTTCGGGCTTTCCCGCCTCGGCCAGCATCTCGCCGAGCTGGACGATGCGGTTGGCCATCATGCGCGGATCCTCGATGAAGACCTCCTTGGCGCGAGCGAGGCTGTGGCGGAGATGCTCGGTCTGCGAGCCCACCTCCGCGGCGGGCCTGCCGACCTCGCGGCTCGCGAGCCACCGGGCCGGCTCGGTCGGGTCCGTATGCGAAAGCCAGGTTGGAACGTCGGCGTCGGATTTCGTTGCGACGAGGGCCTGATCCTCGGTGCTCGCGGCCTCGCCGCCGGCCTCGTCACCCTTGTCGCAGGCCGCCAGGGCGAGGGGAAGGCACAGGATCGCGCGTGTGACCCGTTTCATCGCACCGCCTCCGGGTTCGCGCCGACGGCGAGGCTGCGGGGTCCCTCTGCCACGGGGATGCGGGCGGTTTCCTTCAACGATTTCAGGTCGATGACCGAGACCGAATCCGAAAACCAGTTCGCCACATAGGCGAAGGCCCCATCGACGGCGATCCCTTCCGGGTAGCGCCCGACCGGGATCGTCGCCTTGAGGCCAAGGCTGACCGAGTCGAGCACCGCTACGGTGCCCGCCTGCTGGTTGGTGACGAGGACGAGGCTGCCATCCTCGCTGGTCGCGACGCCGTAGGGCATCCCGCCGATCTTCACGGTGGTCGTCACCGTCAAGCTGCCCGTGTCGACGACGCTGAGGTCGCCGCTGCGCACATTGCCCACGTAGAGCCTGTCTTCGCCGGGGCTCAGCCCGAGGGCGAACGGTCCCTCGCCGACCGGCACCGTCGCCACCCGCTCCATGCGCGCGGTATCGATCACACTCACCTGCCGGCTCTCGCGGTCGGCCACGTAGAGCCGGCCCTTGCGGTCGAGGACGAGGCCGGCCGGGTCCTTGCCCACGGGGCAGTCGCCCTCGACGGCGCCCGTCGATGCGGAGAGGCGGACCACCCGTCCCCCGGCCCAGTCGCCGACGAAGAGGCTCTCGCCATCCGCCGAGGCGGCGATGCCGAAGGCCTGTCCGGGAAACGGCAGGCGCCGCAGGACCACACGGGTTCGCCCGTCGACCACGTCGATCCCCGCGTGGTCCGGTTGACTCAGGTAGAGGCGGCCGTTCGGTCCGGCCGCCACCTGCGCGATCCCCTGCCCTACCGCGATGGTGGCCGCGACCGTGGTGGCCCCGGCCTCGATGCGGCTCAGCGTCCCGGCTCCCTGGCTCGCCACATAGACGGGCCCGGCCTCCACCCGAGGGTTGGAGAGCGTCAGGACGAGACCGGCAAGGAGCATCGGGCGCAAAGGATTCATCGCGCCGTCTTGCCCTCCAGGCGCGCCTTCAGGCCCTTGAGCCCGTTGCTGAAATAGAGGTTCATCGCATCCTTGCCGGCGGCGTCGCTGAGCTCCTCCGGCGGCTCGTTGCCGGTGTCGCCGCGATAGAAGCGGCCGAGCCACTCGACCTTCGAGCCCTCGCCGTCCGGCGAGACGGTGATCGTCGCCGAGTAGGAGGAGACCGGCAGCGCCTTCAGGTCGGCGTCGCCGAGTCGGTAGGAATAGCTGCGCTTGGCCGCGTCCCACTCGTCGAGGCCTTCATCGAGGGTGCCACCGTTCTTCAGGGTCAGCGTGCGACGGCCGCCCGAGGCGTTGCCGCCGGTGCCGACGCTTTTCGCCACGTCCGGATGCCAGTTCGAGATGCCGGCGAAGTCGCCGACCACGGCCCAGACGGCATCGGGCTTTGCCGCGATGGCGATGGACTGGTCCACCTTCTGCGGCGTCGGGCCGTGCGCGAGAGCCGTGGTTGCGAGGAAGGCGGTGGCTGCCAGGGGAGCGAGGAACGCGGACGGCAGGGCAAAACGCATCGATCAGACCTTTTTTACCAGGACAAAACGGCCGGCCCCGAACAGAGGGGCGGCGAAAACGGCGAGGATCAGCGCGAGGGCGATCCCGCCGAAGACGGGGCGCAGGTCGAGGCTGCCCGGGAGCGGGCGCGGGGTCGCCGCGCGGGCCAGCGCGGGGCCGACCCCGGCAGGGCCGTCGAGATGGGCGTAGGTCAGGCCCGTCGCCTGAGCGAGGGTCTTGAGGTAGGGCTCCCGCACCGAGGAGAGATGCTCGGTGCCGGAGGCCGCCGCAGCGCCGAAGGGGGCGTTGCGCGGGTTGTAGCCCTCGCGGCTCTCGGCATCGGCGGGGGGCGGGCCGAACCGGTTCTCCTGCTGGACGTCGCCCGAGCCATAGAATCCGGTCTCGCGGCCGCGATCGTTGTAGCGTGGGATCGGCGACAGGGCGTAGGCCCCTGCTCCGACGATGAGGCCGCGCACAGCGCCCGGCTTGCCGTCGAAGGCGGGTCCGCCGGTGCTGGGCAGGGGCGGCGCTTCGTGGCCATCGGTGATGAAGACGAGGTCGGTGCCGAGACTGGCCGCCATTTCCACCGAGCGGAACAGCCCGGCCGAGATCCGGCTGTCGCCTTCCCAGGCCATGCGCCAATCCAGGGCGTCCAGCGCACCGTCCAAGGGGGCGAAATCGGCGCAGACTTCGATGGGGGTGAACAGCAGGAACGGCCGGCGCTCGGTGAACAGACCCAGTGCCACCCGCGACCCGCAGGGCAGCGAGGTGACGAGTTCGCGTAAGGCCGCCTTCGCCGTCTCCAGGCGGCTCTGCGGTTTGCCGTCCGCCCCGACGTAATCGCGGACGTTCATGCTGCCGGTGATGTCGAGGACCGCCAGAATCTCGACGCCATTGCGGGTCAGCGGAAGGGGGCGAGCCACGAAGGTGAGCGCCACCAGAGCCAGTGCGGCGGCCAGGAGTTGGAACCGCCGGTCGCGCAGGTTTCGCCGGACGAGGCCGGGCGCTCTCATGGCTCGCCCCGCGGCTGGCCGGGGATCTCGGTCCAGATCTTCTTCGGCTCGGCCTTCAACTCGTCGCCGGTCTTGCGGTCGAATTCGGGAAAGTCGCGGAGCAGGCGCGAGGCCACGTCGAGGTTGAACTTGGCGTCCCACAGGTCCGGCCGGCCCTGGAGCGCGCGCCGATAATCCTGACGGGCCAAGGTGATGAGCGGTCCCGCCGGATCGAGGTTGCTCCGTTCCAGATGGTCGAAGGCCTGGCGCAGACGGGCATTGCCGAGCGCAAAACGGGCGCGCGCGGAGAGGTCGGTCTCGCCCCGGCGGTCGAGGGATTCGATCAGCGGCTCGATCTCCTCGGTCACGCCGCGACGGGCGAGATGCTGCACCCGCGCGAGCAGGAGCAAAGCCGGGGCGTCGAGGGAGACCGGGACGTCCTTGCCGGCGGCGAGAGCCGCGACCGCGGCGTTGTCGCGCGCTGCCCGCCAGGCCGCCGCGCCGAAGCCGAGGGCCACGAGAATCAGCAGGATCGGCAGGGCGAGGAGGAGGTGCGGGCGGGCGCGGCGCAGGGCATTGCCCAGTCCGGCACCGGCTCCCCCCCTCCCCTCTGCGGGAGAGGGTGGCCCTCGCGTCAGCGAGGGTCGGGAGAGGGGAGCGCGCTGTCCGGAGAGGTCGCCACCTCCCCCGGTCGCTCCGCGACCACCCTCCCCCGCAGAGGGAGGAGGGTTGGCGCGCTGCGGCGATATTGGTTTCACAAACGCCTTCATGCGGCGAGCCTCTGCGGCTGGGGAGCCGGCGCGGCGGAGGCGGAAACCACCGGCCGGCGCAAGCTGAGATCCGCCTCGGCGAGCTTGGCCGCGACGAGCAGGATCAGGCCTAACAGGCTGATTCCATAGGCCCATCCCGCGAGGTCGCGCCGTGGCCGCTGCTCGATATAGGGGATCGGGTCGCGCTCCAGGCGCTCGATCTGGCCGATGGCATCGGCCACCGCCTCGGCGCCCTCGGCCTCGAAGGCGCGGTAGGGGATGCCGAGGCTTTTGAAGAACAGATCGAGATGACGTTCGGGCGCGGCCTGAGGGGTGTCCTCGCCCGCTGGCCTGTCGGAGATGGAAGGCGAGCCCTTCGTCCGCAGGAACAGCCAGTAGAGGTTCGGACGAAGTCGCGCGAATTCGGCGCGCAAGGTCCCCTGGACGCGGGGATCGATCACCGCAGCGCCGTCCGAGACGATGAGCAGGGCGCGCGAGACATTGGCGGTACTGGCGCCGAACTGTGAGAGTGCCATGCCGAGGCCGCGCGCCACGTTGGTGTAGTCGAGACCCGGCCGGTCGATGGCGGCGATGGCCGCGCGGACCGCCTCGTGCCGATCGGTCATCGGCACCACCAGCATGGGGGCCGTGGAGAAGGCCGAGACGGCGAACTGGTCATGGGCGCGGCTGCCGACGAACTCGCCGAGCAGCCGGCGCGAGGCCGCCGCCTTCGATTCCTCGGCACCGGAGGGCTGCATCCCGGCGAAGGTCTCGTTCATGCTTCCCGAGCGGTCGACAAGGATCGAGACCTGGGCCCCGATGCCCGTCCGGGTGATGGTCTCGCCCTGGCGATAGGGGCCGGACAGGGCGACGACGAGGCCGCCGATGGCGAGGATTCCGGCCGCGCGCAGGCTCCAGCCGATGAGGCGCGACAGGCCGTCGACGGGGCTGGCCGCGATGCTCGACAGCGGGGTGACCCGCTGGCTCGACGCGGCGAGCGGCAGCAGCGCCAAAGGCAGCAGCCACAGCACCCAGGGAAAATCCGCCATCAGGCGCATGACACCACCGCCATCAGACCCATGCTTCGACCGCCATCGGACGGGTTTTCGGCTCGTTCATGATTGCCGCTCGATGGCGGTGAGTTTCCGGGTCAGGGCGACGATGTCGGCCAAGGGCAGACGCTGCATGGCGGCGGCCGGACCGGGTCCGAAGAAGCTGTGACGCGACGCGTCGAGGAAGGCGGCGAGGCCGGCCCGTTCCCGCGCATAGGCGGGATGGCGGGTGAGGAAGGCCGGCAGGTCGTCGGCCAGGACCCGGCGCCCGTCGGTCTCGTCCAGCGCCCGGTGAAGCGCGAGAAGCGCGGTCTCGTAGGCCGCCTCGTCCTCCCTCCGTCCGGCGAGGACGCGCAGGCGGCGCAGGCACGCCGCGAAGGCGCGTCCTTCGCGCTTGGCGAAGGGCCACCATGTCCGGTCCCAGGCAAGGCCGGCGAAAGCCAGAAGGGCCATGGCCATGAAGCCGGCGCTTCCGACGACGAGGGGTTGCGTGTCGAGGGACGCGACCCGCCCGTCCGGACGCAGGTAGTTCCTCGGGTCTTCCTGAGCCGGCGGCTGGACCTCGCGCAGGGGCGAGATGTTGAACGACCACGGCGGAACCTGGGCCTTGGCCGTGGTCGCGCCCGTGTCCGTCTCGTTCACGAAGGTGACGACGAAGCCGGGGATCTCCAGGGGGCGCGCATCGAGGGCGGCGTAGAAGTTCTGATAGGTGAGATCGAGGCGCACCCGGCTGCCGCCGCCCACGGATGCCTGCGTCACCGCGACGGTGCGAAGGTCGAGCCAATAGGTGATCGCGCCGGGCTGGGGCAGCGAGGCGGCCTGCAGGGCGAAGCCCGGCTCGACCAGGATATCGACCTGGGCGCGGACGAGATCGCCGAGGAAGTAGCCGAACGGGCGCGGCGTGCGCACCTCGACGGTCCGCACCTGGGACTGGGCGGCGAGCGACGAGCAGAGCAAGAACAGGAGCGGGGCGAGGCGGCGCATGGGATGCCTCAACTCGACAGGAGGTGACGGCTGATCGCGTCCGGGTCGAAGCGGCCCGCGAGGCGGAAAGGCGGTCGGCCATAGGTGGAGGCAATCCGGCGCAGGGTTTCCGCCCGCTCCGCCTCGCGCGCGATCCAGCGGCGGCGCAGGCTCGGGCGCATGAAGACCACGCGGCGGCCGGCACCTTCGAGATCGTCGAGTTCCATCAAGCCCCATTCGGGCAGGCCGTCTTCCTCGGCGGAATCGGCCAGGACGACCGGCACGAGGTCGTGGCGGGACAGGCTCGCGAAGGTCTCGGCGATGAGTGCCTCCGGCCAGCGGAAGTCGGAGACCAGGAATACGATCTTGGGACGGCCGACGAGGCGGCGGGCCGCTTGCCCCATCCCGTCCGCGCGGTCGCCGGTACAGGCGGCGTCCGTCAGCCGGGAGACCACGTCGCCGGCAATGCTGCGGCGACGGCTAGCGGGCAGGAACACGTCCTCCCGCAGGGTGGCATCGCAGCCGATCAGGCCGAAAGCGTCGCCGATGCGCGTGGCCGAAGCGGCGAGGCAGCCGCAGAAGGACGAGACGAGCCTCATCCTGTCAGCCTCGCCAGAGAAGCGCATGGAAGCGGAGAGGTCGACCAGGGCCCAGAGTTCGAGCGCCGTGCGGCTCTCGAACCGCCGGACATAGGTGCCTTCGAACGGGTCGCGCAGGGTGGCGCGGACGTCGATGCGGCGGGCATCCGGCATGCGCAGGAACGGCACCTGGTCGCGGAAGGTGCCGAGACCGCCGGCATCGCGGCCGCGATGGGCGCCCGCCATCGTGCCGGGCACGCGGCCGCGCGGGCGGTAGACGATGTCCGGCGTCGGCTCCTGGGGCGTTCTCTCGGGCGCCGTCACGGGGCGGGCACGGTGTCGAACACGGCGCGGCAGAGCTCCGGCACGATGGTGCTGCGGCGCATCTCGTAGATCGGCTCGAGGAAGACGCGGTGGGCCATCACCTCGGGGAAGATCGCCCGGATGTCCTCGGGCACGAGCCAGTCGCGGCCCTCCAGCCAGGCGCGGACGCGGGCGGCGCGGACGAGGAAGGCGACGCCGCGCGGCGAGGCCCCGCCCTGGATCAGCGCCGACATGTCGATGCCGGGCAGGCGGATGCCGGCCTCGTGCGGGCGGACCAGGGCCTCCCACAGGCCGACCACGTAGGCCTCGATGGCCGGGCTCGCCTGGATGCCGTGCTGGATCGCCGCGCCGATCCCGGCCATGGCGGCGTGATCGAGGACGCCGCCGTCGATGCCGGCGATGAGGGCGTCGGTATCGTGGAAGCGCGGATCGAAGACGAGGGCGCGGCGCGCCTCGGCATCGCGCGGGGCTTCGAGCCCGATCTCCATCAGGAACCGGTCGCGGGCGGCGGCCGGAAGCTCGAAGGTTTCCTCACGCTCGACGCGGTTGCGGTCGGCGAAGACCTGGAGATTGGGGAAACGGTATTCGCGGTTGAACGCGGTCAGGCTGCGCTCGGCCATGAGGCGGAGTAGGAGCGAATGGACCTGCGGACGCGCGCGGTTGATCTCGTTGAAGAAGAAGATCGAGAGGTCTTCGGATTGCCGCAGCACCGGCCCCGGCTCCACGCGCGGGCGGCCGTCATCGGCAAGGTAGGTGTGATAGATGAGGTCGGACGGCATCATGTCCACCGTGCCCTCGATGCGCTCGTAGGCGCCGCCGAGCGCCCGCGCCACGGCGCGCAGCAGGGTGGTCTTGCCGACGCCGACATCGCCTTCCAGCAGCACGTGGCCCCGGGCGAAGAGAGCGATGGTGAGAAGCCGGATCGCCCGGTCCTGGCCCACCACGGCGCCGCGGACCGCGCGTTCGAAACGGCCGGCCGCCTCGCGCCAATCGGTGAGCATCGCGTCGCCGGAGCGGATGTCGTTCATGGGGGGTGCCTTTGAGGACAGCGGCCGCGATCCCCGGACGGAGCGGTCCAGGCGCCTGAGGGGATCGCGGTCACCGTGATGGCCGCCCAAAGCGATGGGCGGCGACGACGTCAGTTGGAGGAAATCTTGGTGACGTCGTATTCGAACTTGCCGGTCTTCTTGGCGGCTTCGATGCGCTTCTTGTTGCGCTCTTCCATCTGCTTGATCGAATCGGCCTGCTTGTTCAGCTCTTTCGGATCGTGCTTCGGGTCGTATTTCGTGCCGGCGATCTTCTCGGGGAAGCCGGGCTTGGGCTGCCAGCAATCGCCGGGGGCCTTGCACTTGGTGCCGTCATAGGCGAGCGCGGGAACGGCGAGCAGCGCGCCCGCACCGATTGCGAGAGCCGTGATGAGTGTCCGCATGGTCGTTTCCTCTGGTTTGATTGTTACGGCGTTCGCCGCTTCTCGCTCACCGCGCGAGGCATCCTCGCGCGACGTGACTTCCCAAGACTGCTACTCCAGCGGTGGGCACTGGCCCGGAGCGTCCTTGGGGAAGGTCTCGCCCTGCTTGTAGGGCGTGTATTTCTTCTTCTGCTCGTCGTTGAGCCAGACGGCGTCCTTGACCGGGCCGGTATAGAGGTGCCGGATCCAGGCGATCGTCTGCAGCATCTCGTCCGGCGTGAGGTTCTCGTTGTGCGGACCCATCATGCCGTTGGCGCCGCCGAAGATGGTGGCGAACAGGCCGGTATCCTCGGTGTTGGACGGATAGGTCCAGTAATTGTCGTTGAGGCCGGGACCGAGCTTGCCTTCGGCGAGGTGCCCGTGACAGCCGGAGCACGAGGTCGCGAACAGCGACTCGCCGTTACGCAGGCAGGACTTGTCGTCGATGTAGAGGTTCTTGCCGGTCTGGAAGAACTCCTTGACGGCGGGAGTGTCGCGCCCGCCTTCCTTGCCTTCCGAGACGTTCAATTCTTCGCCGGTCACGGTGTTGCGGAAGGTGATCCCCGTCGAGGGGCCCGCGGAGGGCTGGGCCAGGGCCGCCAGACCGGCGGAGGCGAGGCCGAGCCCGAGAAGGGCGGCGAGGACACGGTTCGTGTGACGCATCAATTTGCTCTGTTTATCCCCGGACTTGCGGCCGAGGTGGGCGTACCGGTGCTCAGCGCACCGGCGACGCGGGACAGGGTTCGGAGGATCAGTTGGAAACGGGGGTGACGGGCACGCCGTCCTGGCGGAGGATCGCCTCGATCTGCGGGCGAGCCTTGGCGATCGCGGCGTCGAGGGCCGCCTTCAGGGCCTGGTCGTCACGACGGACGCCCATGGACTGGTCGAAGCTCTGCGGCACCTTCTGGCCGTCGCTGCGCACCGTATCGTCCGGCACCGGATTCATGCGCAGGGGCTGGCTCGAATCCTTGACGTAGCGGGCGACGTCCGGCGCGAAGGCCACGGCGACGTCGGCCTTGTTGGCGACGACTTCGCTGACCATCCGCGCCGGATCGATCTGCGTGTAGGTGTTGCGGGCCGCGCGGAAGTTCACCAGCGAGTAGAGGTAGGCCATGTCCTCCTCGTAGCGGCCGATATCCTTCAGCATCGCCTCGCCGGGCGTGCCGAAACCGACGACCATGTGGTCGATCGTCTTCAGGCGCGGATCGGACCAGGACTTGATGTCGAGGTCCCGGTCGGCGCGGGTGATGAAGACGTAGCCGCTGCGGTAATAGGGCTTCGTGGTCAGCACGCGCGGGTCGTCGCTGTCGAGGCCGACCACCACGTCGCAGAGCTTCTTGTCGAGGCTGTCGCGCACGAGATAGATCGCCGCCTTGTCGGACCAGACGAACTGCGCCTTGCGCCCCATGGCCTCGGCCACGGCGGAGACGATGCGGTTCTCGAGCCCGGAGCCGTCCTTCATCGAGAGCGGCGGCTGGTTGGCCGCGCAGACCCGGAGCACGGTGTCGTCGGGCGCGGATTTCGTATCGGCCTGCGCGAACGCGGCACTGCCGAGGGCGAGGAGAGCCGCGACGGACAGGCATCCTTTGGCGAAGGACATGAGAGCGTTTCCGTTGTTTCTTATGGGTCGGATTCTTTAGGATCGAGCCGGCGCAGTTGGACGTGGCCCTCCTCCCCAGCGGATCTCGGGCTTGCCCGAGATCCGTCGAGATTGTGGGGAGGAGTTGCAGGTGGGGGTGGCTCCGCTGGCCTCTGCAGCCTGCGGGTCACCCAACCACCCCCACTCCTAACCTCTCCCCACAAGGGGGAGAGGGACGCGCTCGTTTCCCGATGCAGCCGTTACTTGGCTGCGGTCTGGTACTCGCCGACGCTCGGATCGTCGTACGGACCCTTGCCGTTCAGCGAGAACACCATCACGCCGCCGCCCATCTGGGTGTAGTTGGCGAGCTTCTTGAACGCGCCCACCGCGCCGAGGCCGGCAGTCGGGTCCTGAAGGTCGAACACGAGGCCGACACCCGGCCAGCCGCCGACGCCGTAGTAGATGGCGACGTACTGATCACCCTTGTGGCTGTAGGTGATCGGGTAGCCGATGGCGCCCGACGGCATCTTGAACTTCCAGAGAAGGTCTCCGTTGTCCGAGTTGCGCGCCTTGATGTAGCCGTCCAGCGTTCCGTAGAACACGAGACCGCCGGCGGTCGCCGTCGTTCCGCCCCACACGGCGAAGCGCTCCATCTTCTCCCATTTGAACTCGCCGGTGATGGCGTTGTAGCCCTTGATCTGGCCCAGACCTTCGTAGTTCTGGCGATCGCCCTTCGGGCCGGGATACATGTTCAGAGTGGCGCCGACGAAGAACTGACCGGCACGGTAGGGAAGCATGAAGGGCTCCCAATCCATGCAGATGTGGTTGATGCCCATGAAGAAGAGCTTGCGCTCGGGATCGTAGGAATCGTGGCCCTGGTTGTGGTAGCCCATCGCCGAGGGACAGATGTCCTTGGCGAGGTGGTCCATGCGGGTGCCGTATTCGGGATCGCGCACCGGCTGGCCGGTCTTCAGGTCCACCGACTTGAACACGTTGACGGTGTCGTCGATCTTGTTGGCCGAGACGAGCGAGCCGTCCGTCCGGTCGAGCGTGTAGACGATGCCGTTCCGGTCCGGATGGGTCAGGAGCTTGCGGTCCTTGCCGTCCTTGTCCTTCTGGTTCGACAGCATCATCACGTTGACGCCGGCGTAATCCCACTCGTCGTGCGGGGTCTTCTGGTAGCCGAACTTGGCCTCACCCGTATCGGCGTCGCGGCCGAAGATGGTCATCGTCCACTTGTTGTCGCCGGGACGCATGGTCTCGTTCCACGGCGCCGGGTTGCCGGTGCCGAAGTAGATCAGGTTGGTGCCGGGATCGTAGGCATACCAGCCCCAGTTGGTGCCGCCGCCGATCTTCCAGGCATCGCCCTCCCAGGTGGAAGTGCCGAGGTTCTTCTGGCCGTAATGGGGGTTCTTGATGTTGAAGTCGGAGGCGAGCAGCAGGTCCTTGTCCGGGCCGGTCGCGTAGGCGCGCCAGACCTGGGAACCGGTCTTCACGTCGTAGGCGGTGAGGTAGCCGCGCACGCCGAGCTCGGCGCCCGAGGAGCCGATGATGACCTTGTCCTTCACCACGTAGGGGGCGATCGTCAGCGTGGAGCCGACCTTGATGTCGGAATTCTCGACCTTCCACACCGTCTCGCCGGTCTCGGCGTTGAGCGCCATGACGTTGCCGTCGAGCAGGGTCTTGAGGATCAGCGCCGGGGTCTTTCCGTCGCCGGGCCAGTAGGCGAGACCGCGATTGACGAGATCGCAGCAGGCGACGGCGCGGGCGGCCGGGTTCTGCTTGGGCTTGTCCTGCCACAGGATCTTGCCCGGATCGTCGAGGGCGAGAGCAAAGGTGTTGTTCGGGAAGGAGGTGTGGATATACATCTTGTTGTCGACGACGACGGGCGCGCCCTCGTGGCCGTTGAGCAGGCCGGTCGAGAACGACCAGGAGACCTTGAGGTCCTTCACGTTCGTCGTGTTGATCTGCTTGAGCTTGCTGTAATTGTCCGAGTCGTAGTTCTTGCCCGGCATCACCCAGTTTTCATCGCTGTTCGACAGATCGATGAGCTTGTCGTTGGCCGAGGCGATCCCTGACAATCCGATCGGTGCCAGGGCCAAGACGGCCAGCACCGAGACTGAATTCAGTAACCTGTTCATTCTGCGTCTCCTGCCCTTCTGCCGCGTGCTCGACCCCAGGGGATCGGCCGCAGCCATTGCTTTCGCCGGTTCAGCAAACAGTCAGTCGATCGATATTATGAACGTATTTATAAGAATAACCTGACGCTGGCCGCTCTTATAAAAGACTTATTACTGATCCATCGGCTAGCTATATAATCATTTGCTTTGCCTGATGTCTTTAGCCACTTCAACCTTTTTTTACAGGATGATTTGGCAACTTGTTCCATGCTTTTATCCCGGTCCGGAGGGTGATCCTCGGTAAGACTTGCGGAAGACCGACATAGGTGAACGACCGGTCTTTCCCTTTCGGTCGAAGCACTTGCCCTGTGGGTCGAAGCACTTGCGCTGCAGGTTGGCCGTCGTCGGCCTCACGGAGCGGTCCGGTGTTCGGTGGCGCAGAAGCACGGGAGGCGGACGATGCGCGGTCGCGATGCGCAAGGTTTATGCACAGTGTCGCAGCAGGAAAAGCGTCCTGTGCCGGTGAGCCTGTGCTTTACTCGTTGCCGACCAGCGCTAAACTGATGGTGGGTAGGAAACAAAAACGAGACATGCCGATGATCATAAGAACAACTGCGCTCGTGATTTGCCTGATTGTCCTGCCGTCGATTGCCGATGCGGCACGGTTGACCATGGACGACAAGGTATCGCGCTGGCCCCGCGCCTCCACGGACGAGAAGATCGATTTCGCCACCCGCATGGGCAAGGCCTTCTCCAGCCTGAACGCCGAGCTCGACAAGAATTACTTCATCCGCTGCCTGGAAGAGACCGCGAATATCGGCAATCCGGGCGAGATCAAGCTGGAATCGGCGGTGAAGATGTGCGTGTCCGTGAAAAAGGACCCGCCGGAATAGGCGGTCCCCGCGGGGCCCTGCCCCGTGCGCGAGGCCGACGACATTCCGAACCGCCCTCCTCCCCGGATCGAGCGGCGATGGCGCAGCATCAGCATCGGTTCACATCGCAGATGACCCATGTCGCAGCCGACAGCTCGATCCGCCGGAGGCACGATGGCCGGTCCCGCCCGCTGCGGAGATGGGCGCTGGCCGGGCTCGCAATCATGGTGTCGGGGGCGGCCTCGGCGGAGGAAGGGCGCATGGCCGCTCTCTATCCGCATGACGGGCGCCGCGTTCTGACGGGGGCCGACATCACCCGCTATCCCGGCGCGGGCGTCCTGTTCTGCCATCGCCGGCCGGACGGTATCCCGCAGAAGGCGGCGGCGGCCTGGCTCGTCGGGTCGTCACGCCTCGTGGTGATGAACGCACACAATTTCCGCAACCGCCGCATGGAGGTGACGCGGGAGGTGGAGGATTGCTTCTTCCAGATCGGCGGGCGGAATTACGGCTTCGTGCCGGCGAGCCTGCGCCTCGGCGCGGCGCCCGACGCCAAGGCCCTGCACATCACCGACGATTGGGCCTTGCTCGACCTCACCGAGGCGGTGGTCGGCGCGCCGCCGCAGCCGGTCCCCGAAGCGCCGACGCTGGCAACGGGCGTCGCGGAGGTTCCCGTGGTGATGGTCTCACCCGGCGGGCACGAGAATTATCGCGGGCCGAGCAGCACCGAGACCTGCGCGATCCACCAGATCGATCCGCCGACGGAGGACGACATCCGCCGCGCCCGGCACAATTGCAATGACGGGTTCGGCGGCTCGGGCTCCGGCCTGTTCGACCTGTCGGGCCGTCTCGTGGCAATGCAGAGCGCCTCGCTCTCCATGAATTCGCGCCGCCCCTTCGACCTCGAGTTCCATTACGGCTCCGCCCTGCTCTTCGAAGGCGCCCTTCTGGCGGCGATCCGGCACGCCGTGACGATGGAAAGCGAGGCCCCGAAGACCCGGTGAGGCGCGGGGGCGTCTCCTTGCTTGTTTCCGTCGTTTTTCCAGGGCTTCACCTCATCCTGAGGTGCCGCGTAGCGGCCTCGAAGGAGGCTTCCAGGGATCGCGCGCCCGCTGGAGGGCTCCTTCGAGGCCCGCTGACGCGGGCACCTCAGGATGAGGTGGTCTGCTGGGATGATCGGCTCCGGCATGAGCATCCAATCAAGCCGGCGCTCAATGCACGGTGGGGCCCGGCTCTTCCGGCGCGAGGGTGACCACCTCGGAGAACGGGAATTCGAGGACCGTTTCGCCGGATTCGTCGGTGACGACGAGGATTGCCCCCATCAGGCGGGCCTGGGCCTCCGCTTCGCTCATCGTCGCCTGGATCGTGTCGCGGGCGACCTCCCAGGCATGGTCGGCATCCCGCAATTCGGTGCCGGTGGGATCGGTGATGACCTCCCGGCCGATATGGGTGTGAAAGAAGAAGCGGGGCATCGCGGCACTCGATCGGCTTGAGGAACAGCCGGTATCAGCTGGAAACCGAGGTGCGGCGGCGCAAGTCCCGCTGGCCCGTCTTGCAGGGCGGAACCGGTCCTCTGCCGTGTCATCGCAGGCAGGCAAAGCCCATGAGGCACGCTCGTCCCAGTCTGGTCTCAGAGCAGATGTGAGGTATTTTTTTCCAACGCACCACCTCATCCTGAGGTGCCGCGAAGCGGCCTCGAAGGAGGCCTCCAGTCGACGCGCGATCCCTGGAGGCTCCCTCAAAGCCCTTTGCTTGCGCAAAGGTCACCTCAGGATGAGGTGGTCGGCTTGGATGATCGATCCTGGCAAGACGATAGCAGGGAAACCTCATCAGACCGGCTCTCAGGCCCGAGCCAATCGCGAATGACGCTGCGAATAGGCGGTGTAGATCACCAGCGCGACACCGATCCAGAGCGCGAAGAGCAGGTAGGTGTCCCGTGGCAGCGCCGCGATGAGCATCAGGCAGCAGGCGAGGCTCGCGAGGGGCACGAGCGGGTAGAACGGCACGCGAAATCCTCGCGGCAAGTCGGGGCGCCGCCGGCGCAGGATGATCACGCTGAGGGAAACCGCCGTGAAGGCCACGAGGGTGCCCATGCTGGTGAGGTTGGCGAGCACGTCGAGGGGAACGAGCGCCGCCAGCGAGGCGACGAAGAATCCCACCACCAGCGTATTGGCGTTCGGGCTCCGGCTGCGCCGGTCCACGCGCTGGAACAGCGTCGGCAGCAGCCCGTCCCGGCTCATGGCGAAGAGGATACGGGTCTGGCCATACATCGTCACCAGGGTCACGGAGAAGATGGAGATGACCGCCCCGATCGACAGGACGAGGGCCGGCCAGGCCGTTCCGGTGACGTTGCGCAGGATCACCGCCAGCCCGGCATCCTGCCCGGCAAAGTGCGTCCAGGGTTGGGCTCCGATTCCCGCGAGGGCGACGAGGAGGTAGATCGCGGTGACGATGACCAGGGAGAGGAGGATGCCCAGGGGCAGCGTGCGCGCCGGGTCGCGCACCTCCTCGCTCGCCGTCGAGATCGTATCGAGGCCGATATAGGAGAAGAAGATCGTCGAGGCAGCAGTGCCGATCCCGGCCCAGCCGAGGGGAGCGAAGGGCGTGAGGTTCGCAGGCTCGAACGCCGTGAGGGCGACCACGGCGAAGAACACCAGCACGGCGAGCTTCAGGACCACGAGGACCGCGTTGATCGCGGTGGATTCGGCGGTGCCGCGCAGGAGCAGCAGGGTGCACAGGCCGATGAGGACGATGGCCGGCAGGTTGACGTAGCCGCCCCGGCCGGGGGGCTGGCTGATGGAATCGGGCATGGTCCAGCCGATGAGCGCACCGAAGACCTCGTTGAGATACTGGCCCCATCCGACGGCGATGGCCGAGGCGGAGACCGCGTATTCGAGGAGGAGGCAGGCGCCGACCAGGAAGGCCGCGAGTTCCCCGAGGGTGGCGTAAGCATAGGAATAGGACGAGCCCGAGAGCGGAAGCGCCGAAGCCAGTTCCGCGTAGCAGAGCGCCGTGAGGCCCGCCGTGACGGCGGCCAGCAGGAACGAGACCAGGATGGCGGGTCCTGCCTCGGGCACCGCCGCGCTCAGGATCACGAAGATGCCGGTGCCGACCGTGGCGCCGACCCCGAGCATGACGAGGCGGAACAGGCCGATGGAGCGTTCGAGGGGCCGGGCTCCGGCATCGGCACCCTGCGTCGCGGGGGATACGGGTTTCCGCCGCAGTACCGACCGGCGCCAGTCGCTTGGTCCCCCGTCCGATCCGATCAACGACCCCATCGCGACGCGACCTCACAGCGACCGGGGCGAGAGGTGCCGATCATGTTGCCCTGCCCATTTCGCCCTCTCCCATCGCAGCAAGGGCTATGCCGCCTCGCGCGGGCGCGCATCCTGCCTATGATCGATTCGGTATCGGTCCGGGAGACGAGGCGTCATGGCGGACAAACTGAATGTCGTTCCCTTCGTCAGCGTCGACAACATGATGAGGCTCGTCCTGGCGATCGGCGTCGAGCGGTTCCTGCGGGAATTGGCCGCCACGATCGAGGAGGATTTCCGGCGCTGGCACCTGTTCGACAAGCAGCCGCGCCTGGCCTCCCACAGCGCGGACGGCGTGATCGAACTCATGCCGACCAGCGACGGCACCACCTACGGCTTCAAATACGTCAACGGTCACCCGAAGAATGCCCGCAGCGGGCGCCAGACCGTGGCCGCCTTCGGCGTGCTGGCCGATGTGGGCAACGGCTATCCGATGCTGCTCACCGAGATGACGATCCTCACGGCTCTGCGCACCGCCGCCATGTCGGCGGTCGCGGCGAAATACCTCGCCCCGAAAGGGGCGCGGACCATGGCGATCATCGGGAACGGCGCCCAGGCCGAGTTCCAGGCCCTGGCCTTCAAGGCGCTGATCGGAATCGATTCCCTGCGCCTCTACGACATCGACCCGGCCGCCAGCGCCAAGTGCCGGCGCAACCTCGCGGGGTTCGGCTTCCGGATCGCGATCTGTTCGAGCACCGCCGAGGCGGTGGAGGGCGCCGACATCGTCACCACGGCGACGGCCGACAAGCAATGCGCCACCATCCTCACCGACAACCTCGTCGGCCCCGGCATCCACATCAACGCCGTCGGCGGGGATTGCCCCGGCAAGACCGAGCTCCACCCCGACATCCTTCGCCGTTCGGACATCGTCGTCGAATACGCGCCCCAGACCCGGCTCGAAGGCGAGATCCAGCAATTGCCGGCCGATCACCCCGTCACCGAACTCTGGCGGGTGATCGCCGGCGAGGTGCCGGGTCGGCGCGACGAGAGGCAGATCACGCTGTTCGATTCCGTCGGTTTCGCGGTCGAGGATTTCTCCGCCCTGCGATACCTCCGCTCGGTGCTGGCCGGCACCGGCTTCTTCGAGGATCTGGACCTGCTGGCGGACCCGGACGATCCCCGCGACCTGTTCGGGATGCTGCTTCGGGCGGAGGGCCGGGCTGGTCCCGATCCTGCGGCGCCATGACGATCCGCCGACCCGTGCCTCACGGCTGTCGTGCGCGGCCCCTATGGTGTCGGCGGATCGGAGAATGAACCCATGGACGAGAAACGCTGCATCCTCATCGGCGTGCCGGTCCAGGAGGGCACGAGCCGGCTGGGCTGCGACATGGGCCCGAGCGCTTACCGGGCCGCCGGTTTGGGCGGCGCCCTCACCTCCCTCGGCCTGGTGGTGGAGGATCGCGGGAACATCGCCCCTCCCCCCGGCGAGGCCGTCGCCCATCCCAATCCGAGCGTGACCAACCTCTCCGACTTCGCGCGCTGGACGTCGGCGCTCAGCGAGGCCGCCTATCGGGCCGGGGGCGAGGGCCTGCCGATTTTCCTCGGCGGCGATCACAGCCTCTCGGCCGGTACGGTCTCGGGCATGAGCCGGCGGGCGGCCGAGGCGGGCCGCGAGTTGCATGTGCTCTGGCTCGACGCGCATCCCGATCTCCACACCCTGGAGACGACGACGAGCGGCAATCTCCACGGCGTGCCGATGGCCTATGCGATCGGTCTCAAGGGGTTCGGCCCCTACCTGCCGCCGCCCGTCGCGCCGGTGAAACCGCACAACGTCTGCATGATCGGCCTGCGCAGCGTCGATCCGGCGGAGCGGCGGACGATCCGCGAGGCCGGGATCACCGTGCACGACATGCGCGCCATCGACGAGTTCGGCATCGGCATCCTGCTGAAGGCCTTCCTCGAACGGGTGGCCGCTGTCGGCGGGTGGCTGCATGTGAGCCTCGACGTGGATTTTCTCGATCCCGGCATCGCGCCCGGCGTCGGCACCACGGTTCCGGGCGGGGCGACGTTCCGCGAGGCGCATCTCGCCATGGAGATGCTGCACGATAGCGGCCTCGTCCGCAGCCTCGACCTCGTGGAGCTCAATCCGTTCCTCGACGAGCGCGGCCGCACCGCGATCCTGATGACGGATCTCGCCGCCAGCCTGATGGGACGCAGCGTCCTCGACCGGCCGACGCGGAGTTTTTGACCGACCGGGTTCACCCGTCTGCTCCTTCAGGCGAAGCGAGTCCCTCTCCCCCTTGTGGGCTACTCGCTCTATCCAACCGGGGTTCGACATGAGGCGCGACGGGTCCCCTTTCCTTCCAGGAGAGGGGACCCGAGGTGCCCGGCAGATGGGTGAATATCGGCGGCCGATTTGGATCGGCGTCGCGCAGGGCGAACGAAACGGCGTTCAGAGCCGGTCGCGGGCGCCGGTCAGGAATGCGCGCAGATCCTGCGCGGTGGGGAAGTAGATGTCGGCGTCCGTCTCCTTCCACAATCCCTTCAACGTCTCGTCGGACGCCTCGCGGAGGGCGCGGTCGATGAACTGCCGCAACCGGACGCGCTCCTCGCCGCGGAAGAGGTTGAGAACGAAATCGTACATCTCGTCGAGCGTCGGCGCGCCGCCACCGATGTCCTGCATGAACCAACGGCCGAACGTCAGGAATTCCGGGGACGCTCGCATGTCAATCTCCGTCGTTGCGCGGATAGGCGGTATGGATGCGGTACCCGCGGGGGTTGCCCGGATCGTGAAGGATAAAGATTCCGACACCGTAAGTCGTACGCATGTACGGCTCAAGCTGCCCCGCCGTGTAGGCTTCCCGACCAGTTTTGTATCCAAATCGGGAATTTAGGAATGCATTGGCCTTTTTCCCGGTTGCGACGTCATCAACTTCGGAGGCGTTCTGTTCCAAGGTGCGGTTGATGAGATCGTTTGCGGTCTCCACAGACTCGAACGTGCCATCTCGCCTGAGGCCATAGTCTACGAACAGAAATCTCCTTTTGCTGGACTGGACGCGCTGCATCATCTGCGCGTCCGTCTTACCGACATGCTCGCGAAGCGTATGGCCGCCGCGCACCTCTTCTTCGGAGAGCACGACCGTGTACCGACGGTTGAGGTCATCCGAGACGTGGACGATCCGCGCATCGTCACCGGAATCATATCCGTCGCCCGCACCGCCGTCCGTCCATTGGCCGCCGTCCGGATGTCCGGCCGGCACGCGGGGTTGATCGGCGTGGTACGCACGGAGCGACAGACGCAACCGCTGAAACGCGACCTGAACACGGCACGACGTGATCAGCCATCTCGCCCGCAGAAGGGCCGTTGCGCTCGACGACATCGGATTCACCCCCTTGATCAAGCTATTGTACCTATAAAGGAATAATAGCATAACATCAGTTACGAAATCGGGGGGGGTGAAACGCGAAACGCCGGAGCCCCTTTCGAGGCCCCGGCGTCGCGCATTGTCCGAAAGGCCGGGCGAGCCGCCCGGCCGGCCCGCTCTCAGAGCGAGTAGTACATCGTGAACTCGACCGGATGCGGGGTCATCTCGTAGCGCATCACTTCCGTCATCTTCAGTTCGATGAAGGAGTCGATCTGGTCGTCCGAGAACACGCCGCCGGCCTTGAGGAAGGCGCGGTCGCGGTCGAGGTTCGTGAGGGCTTCACGCAGGCTGCCGCAGACGGTGGGGATCTTCTTCAACTCGCGCGGGGGCAGGTCGTAGAGATCCTTGTCCATGGCCGGGCCCGGATCGATCTTGTTGATGATGCCGTCGAGGCCGGCCATCAGCAGGGCCGAGAAGGCGAGGTAGGGGTTCGCCATCGGATCGGGGAAGCGGACCTCGACGCGCTTGGCCTTCGGGTTCGTCGTCCACGGGATACGACAGGAGGCCGAGCGGTTGCGGGCCGAGTAGGCCAGCAGCACGGGGGCCTCGTAGCCGGGCACCAGACGCTTGTAGGAGTTGGTGGACGGGTTGGTGAAGGCGTTCAGCGCCTTGGCGTGCTTGATGATGCCGCCGATGTACCAGAGGCATTCCTGGCTGAGATCGGCATACTTGTCGCCGGCGAAGATCGGCTTGCCGTCCTTCCAGATCGACTGGTGCACGTGCATGCCCGAGCCGTTGTCGCCGTAGACGGGCTTCGGCATGAAGGTCGCGGTCTTGCCGTAGCTCTGGGCCACGTTGTGGATCGCGTATTTGTAGATCTGCATATGGTCGGCGAGCAGGGTCAGCGTGTCGAACTTCATGCCGAGCTCGTGCTGGGCCGAGGCGACCTCGTGGTGGTGCTTCTCGACCTTGACGCCCATGGACTGCATGGCGGCCAGCATTTCGCCGCGCATGTCCTGCGCCGAATCCTGCGGCGGCACCGGGAAGTAGCCGCCCTTGGTGGCGACGCGGTGGCCGAGGTTGCCGCCCTCGTAATCGGTGAAGCCGTTGGTGGGCAGTTCGACCGAATCGAGCTGGAAGCCGGTATGGTACGGGTCGGAGCCGAACTTCACGTCGTCGAACACGAAGAACTCGGCCTCGGGGCCGACATAGATCGTGTCGCCGATGCCGGTGGACTTGAGGAACGCCTCGGCGAGCTTGGCGGTGCTGCGCGGATCGCGCGAATACGGCAGGCCGGACGAGGGCTCGAGCACGTCGCAGACGATCGACATGGTGGAGGCCGAGAAGAACGGGTCCATGCAGGCCGTCGCCGGGTCGGGCATCAGCAGCATGTCGGATTCGTTGATCGCCTTCCAGCCGGCGATCGACGAGCCGTCGAACATCGTGCCTTCGGCGAAGATTTCCTCATCGACGAGGGACACGTCGAACGTGACGTGCTGCCACTTGCCCCGGGGATCGGTGAAGCGGAAATCGACGTACTTGACGTCGTTGTCCTTGATTTCCTTGAGGACCTGATCGGCGGTCTTTGCCATCCCTGTGTCTCCTTCGAGGCTCAGCCTGTCTCGGCCGTGGTTTTGCCGCACCACGCGGTGGCGTGCCGCGGATTGGGAAGGGGCGTGCGCGAGGGACTTAGCTTCTAGGGCGGCGCGAGGCTAGAGCCGCGCTTGGCCGGATTGTAACAGGCCGGCGCCTTCGCCCCATCGCTCCGTTCGACCGTCGCCGCCGGCCGGCCGGAGCCATGCCGGAACATTCGCCGGAAGCGGGCGCTAGATCGCGTCGGTGCCGGTCTCGCCGGTGCGGATGCGGATCGCTTCCTCGATGGTCGAGACGAAGATCTTGCCGTCGCCGATGCGTCCGGTCTGGGCCGACTTGCGGATGGCTTCCACGGCACCTTCGACCAGAGCGTCGGAGAGGACGATCTCGAGCTTCACCTTGGGCAGGAAATCGACCACGTATTCGGCGCCGCGATAGAGCTCGGTATGGCCCTTCTGCCGGCCGAACCCCTTGGCTTCGATCACGGTGATGCCCTGAAGGCCGACCTCTTGAAGGGCCTCCTTCACCTCGTCCAGCTTGAATGGCTTGATGATCGCTTCGATCTTCTTCATGCCGAACGGGCCTGACCTGAATGCTGCTCCGGGCCCTTTTCCTACCATCGCGGCACGGCCTTCGCCACGCCGTTTTCCCCGAGACAGGCGTTAAATTGCCCATTCGGTAGGCAACGAATGCAAATCGTTTCAGCCAAGCCCGCTTTGCGCCTGAAATAACGGCGCGGCATGAGCGGTGCGCAGGCATGAACACATGGACAAGGCGAAGTTTCGAATGCCCCCACACCGTCTGATCACCGTCGAAGCGATGCGGAGAATGGACGCCGCCGCCATAGCGGCGGGCGTTCCGGGGATCGAGCTGATGCGCCGGGCGGGCGCCGCCGTGGCCGAGAGGGCCGCCACGATGGTCGCCGCGCCCTCCCGCATCATCGTCCTCTGCGGACCCGGCAACAATGGTGGGGACGGTCTCATTGCCGCCCGCCTCCTCGAACGCAGCGGCTATGCGGTCGATCTCGTCTGCACCGCGCCGGTGGAGAGCCTGACGGGCGACGCCGCGTTGGCCGCCGCTGACTGGCAGGGGCCCGTCCTATCCGAGGCCGATCCGGTGGGGGCCGCCCTCGTCATCGATGCCCTGTTCGGGGCGGGCCTGTCCCGCGACCTCGACGGCGCGGCGAGGGCCATGGTCGAGTGGGTCGCTGCGGCGAACGTGCCTGTTCTTGCCGTCGACATCCCGAGCGGCATCGACGGCGATACGGGCGCTTTACGCGGGGTCGCGCTCAGGGCGCGCGAGACGGTGACCTTCGTCGCGCTCAAGCCGGGCCACCTGCTGCAGCCGGGCCGCGACCATTGCGGTCATCTCCATGTGGCCGATATCGGCATCGGCGACGCTGCCGTCGAAAAGGGGTTGGCCGGCACGCCGAGGGTCTGGCGCAACGGGCCGGGTCTCTGGGACTCTGATTTCCCGAGGCTCGACGCCGTCAGTCACAAATACACCAGGGGGCATGTCCTCGCCCTGTCCGGGCCCGCCTTCAAGACCGGGGCGATCCGTCTCGCGGCGCGGGCGGCGTTGCGGGTCGGGGCCGGCCTCGTCACCGTGGCCTCCCCCACCGCCGCCATGGCCGAGAACGCCGCGCATCTCACCGCGATCATGCTGACGCCATGCGAGACCGCCGACGACCTCGACGATCTCCTCGTGGACGAGCGCCTCAACGTCATCCTCGCCGGCCCCGGCATGGGGAGCGGCGAGGCGACCCGCGAGCGTGTCGCCGTGGCGGCCGGCGTCGGGCGAAGCCTCGTCCTCGACGCCGACGCGCTCACGAGCTTCAAGGGTCAGGTCGACCAATTGGCGAGCCTCATCGCGGATGGCGGGGGGCAGGCAGTGCTGACCCCGCATTCCGGTGAGTTCGGCCGCTTCTTCGCCGATACGGACGCCGTCGACCCGAAGGCGAGCAAGCTCGAACGGGCGCTGAGGGCGGCGTCTGTCGCCGGGGCGGTGGTGGTGTTGAAGGGCGCCGATACCATCATCGCCGCGCCCGACGGACGCGCCGCCATCAACGACCACGCCACGCCCTATCTCGGCACCGCCGGCTCGGGCGACGTTCTCGGCGGCCTCGTCGCCGGCCTGCTGGCGCAGGACATGCCGGCCTTCGAGGCGGCCTGCGCGGCGGTCTGGCTCCACGGCGATGCCGGCTTGCGGCATGGGCCAGGCCTCATCGCCGAGGACCTGCCGGAGATGATGCCGCGGGTTCTCGCCGGTCTGGTCAAGTAACCTCGAAACTCGTCCACAATCCGGTGTCGAACCGCTCCAGCACCGTGGAGCCGATGACCCAGCGGCCGGGATTGTCCGCCTTGAAGGCGATCCGGGCCGTACGGCCTTCGAGCAGCTGGAACGTGTCGAGCCAATAGGGCTCCCAGCCGTCGTCCAGCGGGTGAAGCAGCCGGAAGGCGTGGCCGTGGACGTGCAGGGCCTGCGGGAAGGCGGTGTCGTTCCGGATCGCCAGGACCACAACCTGGCCGCGCTTCACCGTGAAGGAGGGAGCGGTGCCGGAGGCTCCCGTGATGCCGTTGATCGCCCAGACCCGATTCGGATCACCGGAATAGGCCGGTTCGGCGTTGGGCTTGTCCTTGTCGAGCTTGGCGCCGCCGGTGATCGCGATGTCGCGGCGGATTGCGTTCTGGAGCTTGACCTCGGCGGGCAGGAGCTTGTTCTCGCCCACCGGTGCGATCGGCGGACGCTTCTCCGTCACCGGCTGGCCCTTGGCAGTGAGTGTCGCCAGGACGAGGCCGTTGCCCACCAGGGCATTGACCGTGACGCTGGCGCCGGCTTCCGTCGGCATGTCGAGCATCAGGTCGTAGCGGGTGCCGGGGGGGAAGGGCAGCGTCGCCCGCAACGGCTCGAACGTGTCGGTGGGCTGGCCGTCCACGGCCACAACGTAGACCTTGGCGCCCTCGAACCGGATGCGGGTTCCGCGCGCGTTGCAGACATTGCCGAGCCGCAGGCGGATGCGCGATCCCGGACGGACCTCGATCGCCTCGGGGGCCGGCTTGCCGTTGATGGTGACGAGATTGCCGAGGCGCCCGGAGGCCGCGGCGAAAGCCGCCTGCCCGAACGGCATCAGCGCGCCGTTCTCCTCCAGCCGCCAATCCTGCATCAGCAGCGCGAGGTCCTGGTCGAGCGAGGGCGGCGAGGTCTCCTCGACGATCAACGCGCCGGCAAGGCCCCGCCCCGACGGTTCGCTCGAACCGCCCACGACGAGGGGCCGGATCAGGAACGTGCCCGCATCCGGCGGGACGAAGGAGTAAGTGAAGTCCGCACCCGGAGCGATCGGCGGCTGGGTCACGCCGCCGACGCCGTCCATGGCGTTCTGGTTGCGGACCCCGTGCCAGTGGAGGGAGAGCGGCTTGTCCGTCTTGTTCTCGACGCGCAGGCGGACGGTGTCGCCGAGTTTCGCCCGGATGACGGGAAGGCTCGCTTTGCCGTCGAAGGTCCAGATCGGCGTCTCGGCGGCCGGCTCGGGTTTCAGGCGGTTCGTGCCCGGTCCGGCGACGAGCGCGCGCGGTTCGGGCAACGGCTCGGCCGGCCTGGTCTCGGCTGGCTTGGTCTCGGCCGGCTTGGCCGGCACGGGCGCTGCCTTTGGGGTCGCCTTGCCCGATCCGGTTTGCGCCCCCGCGCCCGTGATGAAGGCCGGTCCGGCAAGGCCGAGGGCCGCCGCCCGGCCGATCAGCGAACGGCGGGACAGGCCGCCGGTCTCCGAGGGCGGGCGGTCATTCTTCAGGTCGGAACTCGGCATGTCACCTCGGACGGGAATGAAGGGATGCTCAGGCGCATCCGGCGCTTTCGCCCGCTTGTAGACGGCGGTCCCGCGCGGCGCCAACCGCCGCCACGCCCCTGATGGGCGAGGTCTTATTTTTTTGCTGCGGACTTGCGCGCGCATGCTATAGGACCGCGCTCTGGCGGCTGAAAAGGCACGCCGGGCGTTGGCGCTTGCGGGCGTGGCGGAACTGGTAGACGCGCTGGATTTAGGTTCCAGTGACGAGAGTCGTGGGGGTTCGAGCCCCTCCGCCCGCACCAGCCTTCGCCGTTGGGAACGGAATGGCTCACAGCGATGGCCGGCCCGCTCTGCCGCTCGGAGTCGGCCTCCGGTCGGGCGTGCTTTGTCAAACGCCGCCTGTGGTGTCCCGCCCTCGACGGCGGCGCCATTCGAGATTTTTTGACCGATCACACGGACGACAGCGGGAAGACGACGATGCAGGTGACCGAGACACTCTCCCAGGGTCTGAAGCGCGAGTTCCAGGTGCTTCTGGCCGCCAAGGAGCTCGAAGAGCGCCTGACGACCGAGCTGTCCACCCTCAAGGACAAGGCCCAGATCAAGGGCTTCCGCCCCGGCAAGGTGCCGGTGGCCCATCTGCGCAAGCTCTACGGCCGCTCGGTGATGGCCGACGTGCTGCAGAACGCGGTCAACGAGGCCAACCAGAAGATCGTCACCGACAACAACCTCAAGCTCGCCCTCGAGCCCAAGATCGAATTCCCCGGTGAGGCTTCCATCGTCGACCGGGCGCTCGAGGCCAAGGACGACCTGTCCTTCAACGTCGCCCTCGAAGTCCTGCCGAGCTTCGAGCTCGTCGACCTGTCCGACGTCACCCTGACGAAGCAGGTCGCCAAGCCCAGCGACGAAGAGGTCGACGAGGCAATCAACCGCATGGCCTCCTCGAACCGCGCCTTCACCCCGAAGGACGAGGGCGCCGAGGCCGCCACGGGCGACCGCGTCACGATCGATTTCGTCGGCAAGATCGACGGCGTCGAGTTCGACGGCGGCAAGGGCGAAGGCGTGGATCTGGAGCTCGGCTCGGGCTCGTTCATCCCCGGCTTCGAAGACCAGCTGGTCGGCGCCAAGGTCGGCCAGTCGCTGGTGGTGAAGTCGACCTTCCCCGAGGCCTACGGTGCCGAGCACCTCGCCGGCAAGGATGCCGAGTTCGACGTGACCGTCACGGCGATCCAGGCTCCGGGCGAGACCAAGATCGACGACGAGCTCGCCAAGGGCTTCGGCATGGAATCGCTGGAGAAGCTGAAGGAAGCCGTTGCCGGCGCCCTCGGTGGTGATTTCGAGGCCCAGTCGCGCCGCAAGCTCAAGAAGGAGCTCCTCGACGCCCTCGACGGCAAGTACGCTTTCGACCTGCCCCCGAGCCTCGTCCACCAGGAATTCGCTGCCGTGTGGGCCCAGGTCGAGCAGGACCTGAAGACCCGCGGCAAGACCTTCGAGGACGAGGGAACCACCGAGGAAAAGGCCACGGCCGAGTACCGCAAGATCGCCGAGCGGCGCGTCCGTCTCGGCTTGGTGCTTGCGCAGGTGGGCGAGACCGCCGATATCAAGGTCAGTGACGACGAGGTGAACCAGGCCCTGATCGCCCGTGTCCGGCAGTATCCCGGGCAGGAGCAGCAGGTCTGGGACTTCTACCGGAAGAACGCACAGGCCCTGGCCGAGCTTCGCGCACCCCTGTTCGAGGAGAAGGTCGTCGACCATGTCCTCGCCCAGGTGAAGCTGGTCGAAGAGCCTGTTTCGAAGGATGCTTTGTTCGCGGATGAGGACGCCGATGCGGCCAGCGCCGGATCGACGGAGTCGGAGACGGACAAATCCCAGGCTCCTTCGGGCGACGATCTCCCGGCCGTCGCAAAGGCCGATTGAGCTCGAGGCTCCGAAAAGGGCGGCGGGCTTGGATGTAAAGGCGGCGTTCACCGCCGCCGTAGTTCGCTGACACGTCCGGCTCGCGCGCCATTCGCGCGGCTGGACCCCTTGAAGCCTGGGGCACGAGAATGATGAGAGATCCGGTCGACTATTATAACAGCGCACTCGTTCCCATGGTGGTCGAGCAGTCGAGCCGCGGCGAGCGTGCGTTCGACATCTATTCCCGCCTGCTGCGTGAGCGGATCATCTTCCTCACCGGCCCGGTCGAAGATTACGGCGCTTCGCTGATCGTCGCGCAGTTGCTGTTCCTCGAAGCCGAAAACCCGAAGAAGGAAATTTCCTTCTACATCAACTCGCCCGGTGGCGTGGTGACGTCGGGCCTGTCGATCTACGACACGATGCAGTTCATCCGCTGCCCGGTGACGACCCTCTGCGTCGGCCAGGCCGCCTCGATGGGATCGCTGCTGCTCACCGCCGGTGAGCCCGGCCACCGCTTCGCCCTGCCTAACGCCCGAATCATGGTCCACCAGCCGTCCGGCGGGTTCCAGGGCCAGGCCACGGACATCCTGATCCATGCCCGCGAGATCGAAGCGCTGAAGAAGCGCCTCAACGAGATCTACGTGAAGCATACCGGTCGCGACTACGACACCATCGTCCAGGCGCTCGAGCGCGACAATTTCATGACCGCCGACGCGGCCAAGGAATTCGGCCTGATCGACGAAGTGATCCAGAAGCGTCCCGAGCCGGCCGCAGCCTGATCTCGACCGCGCCGTGGCCGCATGGCGGCCCCGGCGCGTCCTTTAGAGGCGGGCCGCCAATGTGGCTTTGCCTTGATCCCGTCGCGGCAGCATGCTTGCATCGCGAGTCTGACCTACCGGCAGAAAGCGCGCAGGTGACTGTTTCTTTAGGCGGGCGCCCTTAGATCTTAGAAGATGCGCGTGCGCCCCGGGGCTGGCGTCGCACCCGCGAACGGAGACCGATATGAGCAAGACTGGCGGCAACGACTCGAAGAGCACGCTGTACTGCTCGTTTTGCGGCAAGAGCCAGCACGAGGTCCGCAAGCTGATCGCGGGCCCGACGGTGTTCATCTGCGACGAGTGTGTCGAACTGTGCATGGACATCATCCGTGAGGAATCGAAGTCCTCGCTGGTGAAATCGCGCGACGGCGTGCCCACGCCGAAGGAGATCCGCCGCGTCCTGGACGATTACGTCATCGGCCAGGATTTCGCGAAGAAGGTTCTCTCCGTCGCGGTCCACAACCATTACAAGCGCCTCGCCCACGCCTCGAAGCACAACGACGTCGAGCTGGCGAAGTCCAACATCATGCTGATCGGGCCGACCGGTTCGGGCAAGACTCTGCTCGCGCAGACCCTCGCCCGCATCCTCGACGTGCCCTTCACCATGGCCGACGCGACGACGCTGACCGAAGCCGGCTATGTCGGCGAGGATGTCGAGAACATCATCCTGAAGCTGCTCCAGGCGTCGGATTACAACGTCGAGCGGGCGCAGCGCGGCATCGTCTACATCGACGAGATCGACAAGATCTCGCGGAAGTCCGACAACCCGTCGATCACCCGCGACGTGTCGGGCGAAGGCGTGCAGCAGGCCCTCCTGAAGATCATGGAAGGCACCGTCGCCTCCGTGCCCCCGCAGGGCGGTCGCAAGCACCCGCAGCAGGAATTTCTGCAGGTCGACACCACCAACATCCTCTTCATCTGCGGCGGCGCGTTCGCCGGGCTGGAGCGGATCATCTCGGCGCGCGGCAAGGGCACCTCGATCGGCTTCGGCGCGACCGTGCAGGCCCCGGACGACCGCCGCACCGGCGAAATCTTCCGCAATGTCGAGCCCGAGGACCTGCTGAAGTTCGGCCTGATCCCCGAGTTCGTCGGCCGTCTGCCCGTGCTGGCGACGCTGGAGGACCTCGATGAGGTCGCCCTCAAGCGCATCCTGCAGGAGCCGAAGAACGCCCTGGTGAAGCAGTACCAGCGCCTGTTCGAGATGGAGAATGTCGACCTGACGTTCCAGGAAGAGGCGCTCTCCATGGTGGCCCGCAAGGCCATCGAGCGGAAGACCGGCGCCCGCGGCCTGCGCTCGATCCTGGAGACGATCCTGCTCGAGACGATGTACGACCTGCCCGGCCTCGATTCGGTGGAGCAGGTGGTGATCGGTCCCGAGGTGGTCGAGGGCAAGTCGCGCCCGCTCTACATCCATGGCGACCGCAACAAGGACGTTCCCGCGAGCGTCAGCGCCTGAGGGCGCAAAGCGGCGGCAGAGACTTAGCCGCCGAAACGGTCCGGGGAGAATTCTTGAAAAAGCTCTCCCCGGCTTCCATCTGAAGTGTCAGACGGCGATGGCCGCACGCTCACCTTCTGAGGTGCGGTGTCCCGCCTCCAGCCTCACAGTTCAGCGATGCTTCCGACCCCGCGATGCGGACTGGTCGGTCCGTGGCAGGATGCTTGCTCATTTCGAGGAGCTAGAGCCCGGAATCCATCAAGAGGAAGTCCGACATGACCCAATCGAAATCTCGCCAGCCGGTCGTCCCGGGTTCGACGGGCTCCTACGCCGTTCTGCCCCTGCGTGACATCGTCGTCTTCCCGCACATGATCGTGCCGCTCTTCGTCGGCCGCGAGAAGTCGATCCGCGCCCTCGAAGAGGCCGTCCGCACCGACCGCCACATCCTGCTGGCCACCCAGATCAATGCCAGCGACGACGATCCGTCGACCGATGCGATCTACAAGATCGGCACGCTCGCCAGCGTCCTTCAGCTCCTGAAGCTGCCCGACGGTACCGTGAAGGTGCTCGTCGAAGGCGCGGGCCGCGCCAAGATCACGAACTTCAACAAGTCGGATTCCTTCTACGAGGCCGATGTCGAGACGCTGACGGATGAGCTCGGCGATCCCGTCGAGGCAGAGGCTCTCGCCCGCTCGGTCATCTCCGAGTTCGAGAACTACGTGAAGCTCAACAAGAAGATCTCGCCCGAGGTCGTCTCCGCGGTCACCCAGATCGACGAGCCGTCGAAGCTCGCCGATACCGTCGGCTCGCATCTCGCCGTCAAGATCGCCGACAAGCAGGCGATCCTCGAAATCCCCACGGTGGCGGAGCGTCTCGAGCGCGTCCTGTCGCTGATGGAGAGCGAGATCTCCGTGCTGCAGGTGGAAAAGCGCATCCGGACCCGCGTGAAGCGGCAGATGGAGAAGACCCAGCGCGAGTACTACCTCAACGAGCAGATGAAGGCGATCCAGAAGGAACTGGGCGATTCCGAGGACGGCAAGGACGAGCTCGCCGAAATCGAAGAGAAGATCGAGAAGACCAAGTTCTCGAAGGAAGCCCGCGAGAAGGCGATGGCCGAGCTTAAGAAGCTCCGCCAGATGTCGCCGATGTCGGCCGAGGCCACGGTCGTGCGCAACTACCTCGATTGGATGCTCGGCATCCCGTGGTCGAAGCGGTCGCGGATCAAGAAGGATCTGCTGGGCGCCCAGGTCATGCTCGACCAGGACCATTTCGGTCTGGAAAAGGTCAAGGAGCGCATCGTCGAGTATCTCGCCGTGCAGCAGCGTGCGAACAAGCTCACCGGTCCGATCCTGTGCCTCGTCGGTCCTCCCGGCGTCGGCAAGACCTCGCTCGGTAAGTCCATCGCCAAGGCGACCGGTCGCGAATTCGTCCGGATGTCGCTGGGTGGTGTGCGTGACGAGGCCGAGATCCGCGGTCACCGCCGGACCTATATCGGTTCGATGCCCGGCAAGATCGTGCAGTCGATGCGCAAGGCCAAGACCTCGAACCCGCTCATCCTGCTCGATGAGATCGACAAGATGGGCCAGGATTTCCGCGGCGATCCGTCCGCGGCTCTCCTCGAGGTGCTCGACCCGGAGCAGAACGGCACGTTCAACGATCACTACCTGGAGGTCGATTACGATCTCTCGGACGTGATGTTCGTGACGACGGCGAATACGCTCAACATCCCTGCGCCCCTGATGGACCGCATGGAGGTGATCCGCATCGCCGGCTACACCGAGGAAGAGAAGCTTCAGATCGCCCGCAAGCACCTGATCCCGGGTGCCGTGAAAAAGCATGGCCTCACGGCCAAGGAATGGGAGATCGACGATTCCGGCGTCCTCATGCTCATCCGCCGTTACACGCGGGAAGCGGGCGTGCGTAACCTGGAGCGCGAGATCTCGAACCTGATCCGCAAGGCGGTGAAGGAGATCCTCATCACCAAGGTGAAGGCCGTTGCCGTCACCGAGGAGAACTTGCCGGTCTTCCTCGGCGCGCCGAAGTTCCGCTACGGCGAGATCGACGAGGAGGATCAGGTCGGCGTGGTGACGGGTCTCGCCTGGACCGAGGTTGGCGGCGAGTTGCTGACGATCGAAGGCGTCATGATGCCCGGCAAGGGCAAGATGACGGTCACCGGCAACCTGCGTGACGTGATGAAGGAGTCGATCTCGGCGGCGGCGAGCTATGTCCGCTCCCGGGCCCTCGACTTCGGCATCGAGCCGCCGCTGTTCGAGCGTCGCGACATCCACGTCCACGTTCCGGAAGGGGCGACCCCGAAGGACGGTCCGTCGGCCGGTATCGGCATGGCCACCGCCATCATCTCGACCCTCACCGGCATCCCGGTGAGGAAGGATGTGGCGATGACCGGAGAAGTCACCCTGCGTGGCCGCATCCTGCCCATCGGCGGTCTGAAGGAGAAGCTGCTCGCTGCCTTGCGCGGCGGCATCAAGACGGTCCTCATCCCCGAGGAGAACGCCAAGGACATCGCCGAGGTGCCCGACAGCGTGAAGAACGGGATGGAGATCATCCCGGTCTCCCGGATGGACCAGGTGCTTCAGCACGCTCTCGTGAGGGTGCCGGAGCGCATCGAGTGGGAAGAGCCGCTCCCTGTCGCCCGCCGCCCGGTGGTCGGCGAGGACGAGCCGACCACGGTGATCGCTCACTGAGCGTCATCCGCGGGTGAAAAATGGAAAGGCCCCGGGGTTTCCCCGGGGCCTTTTCGTATGGTCCTCCACCGGCCTCGTGCCGAGGAGGGTTGCCATCCCGACGATGCTTGGATTAACGATGCGGCGCGCACCGGGCGGTTAGCTCAGTTGGTAGAGCGTCTCCTTTACACGGAGAGGGTCGGCGGTTCGAGCCCGTCACCGCCCACCATCCCGCTGCCCCTCCCCCTATCCTTCCCGGCAACAGAGACGAGCGATGACCGCGCGCGGCTTCCCCACCCCCTGGCTCGTCGTCGAGAAAGTCGAGAGTTTCTGCGTCGAGGATGCGGACGGAGCGGCCGTCGCCTGGACCTACTTCTCCGACGAGCCCGAGAAGCGAGAGGCAACCGGCCTGATGACCCGCGAGGAGGCGTTGCGGATCGCCAGGGCCATCGCAATGATCCCCGAGATGCGCACGATCATTCGCAGCATCCAGGACGGGTTGACCGAGTCGGATCAACTTACGGATTGAGCCGCGCGGCGAGGACGTATGCGCCTCAGTTTCCGGCGAGGACCAAGGCCCAGAAGCGCTTGTAGCGCGTACCCGGCGCATCGACCCGGGCGATGCCGATTCGCTTCAGCTGAGGCATCAGCATGTTCTTGTTGTGCTCGGATGAGGCTTTCCAGCGTGCCAGCACCTCGTCGAACGTATTCGAACCGGCGCTGAGGTTCTCGGCGGCGAAGGAGCGGCCGAACCCCGCCCGCGCCATGCGCGAATCGAAGGTACCGCCGATCTCGTGGCTGAGCTTGCCGGCCCGGGCATTGGATTCCGCCTGGTAGGACGCAGCCCGGATCAGGCTCGAATCCAGCACCACCGGGCCGAGCCCGTGCGACGCCCTGTAGCGGGAGATCGCGGCGGCGGCGGCACCCTCGTCGAGAATCACCGGGCTCGTGAGGTTGTCGGCCTCGGGCAGGATCGTCGGCCCGCCGCAGCTGCCCACCGCCAACAGGCTCCCCAAAAGGACGATGGCGCCCAGCCGCGACAGAATGGGTGAAAGGGGGAAAGCCATCATCGCTCGGTGCCGGTTCGCTGCGCTGCCATGTCGTCGGCTTCGCCATCCCGGTGCGATGGGGCGAAATCGCGGCGGCGGCGCGAACGGGATCGCGGCACGGGCCGGTGTGTCCGATCCGCCACGCCATCGTGCTCTTGCGGGTGAGCTTAATGGTAACGTGATGCGGTGCCGATTCGCGTCAGATCCGCGTACCGAGATCGCGGGGCGGCGAACCGCAGCGCCACGCGGTGATGCGGTAATCGGGATGGGTGTCGACCCATCGCGCCAGCTGCGGCTGTGCTACGCGGATGCATCCTCGCGCATCGACGACGTCGAGCGGAAGACGCTTCGATTCGCAGGTATCCGGTGCATTCGCCATGCAGGCGGTGAAGTACAGGAAGAAGAAGCCCGCCATGGTTCGGACAGCCCGTTTCGCGAGTCACGCTCGGGAAAAGGCTAGCGCACGAATGCCCCATGTCGAGGGCATCACGCAAAGCAACCCGTTTGGAGGCTGCGTCATCGGCTGCGTGAATTCTTGAGAATGGCGCGGGCGACGGGACTCGAACCCGCGACCTCCGGCGTGACAGGCCGGCACTCTAACCAACTGAGCTACGCCCGCGTATCTGGGTAGCCGTGCATTCGGATCGTCCCGCATGATGCAGGCCGATGATGGACGTGGCGCGGGCGACGGGACTCGAACCCGCGACCTCCGGCGTGACAGGCCGGCACTCTAACCAACTGAGCTACGCCCGCACGGCGTCCCGCCCCGTTTCCGGCGGTGTCGGGGGTCTAGTTTCCGCACCCCGGCCTGTCAAGCAACCGGACGCAGCATTTCCATGGAAAATCCGACGGCGGTCGCTTTGCCGAGCGCTCGGGGGCGAGAGGCGACGGCCCGACGAGTGGCGGTGCCATTGAAACCACGTCTCTTTTCTGTCATACGCCCCCTCGCGTTGAACCGCCCGGCCGATAGGGCTGCCGTGGCGGTTCGTGCTGCTCCATCAGAAGCATCAACCGAGCGCACGCCTTCGCCCTGTCCCAGGGTCGGAGGGCATGCGCGTTCAGGAGAGCCAAATGCCCAAGCTGAAAACCAAGTCGGGCGCGAAGAAGCGCTTCAAGATCACCGGCACCGGCAAGGTCATGTATGCCCAGGCCGGCAAGCGCCACGGAATGATCAAGCGGACGACGAAGCAGATCCGCAACCTGCGCGGCACCACCACCCTGTTCGAGGGCGATGCTGCCAACGTGAAGAAGTATTTCCTGCCTAACAGCCGGTAATCCTTCGCCGCAGCCGATACTGTTTTCGTAATCCAGGAGAGAACCCATGGCCCGCGTCAAGCGCGGCGTGACCAGTCACGCAAAGCACAAGAAAGTCCTCAAGGCCGCCCGTGGTTATTACGGCCGGCGCAAGAATACGATCCGGATCGCCAAGCAGGCGGTCGAGAAGGGCATGCAGTATGCCTACCGCGATCGTAAGAACAAGAAGCGCACGTTCCGCGCTCTCTGGATCCAGCGCCTCAACGCCGCTGTCCGCGAGCACGGCCTGACCTATTCGCGCTTCATCAACGGTCTCGCGAAGTCCGGCATCGAGGTGGACCGCAAGGCTCTGTCCGAGCTCGCCATTCACGAGCCGGCCAGCTTCGCGGTCGTCGTGGAGAAGGCCAAGGCCGCTCTTCCGGACCTCGCCAAGGCTGCCTGATTCGTGAAGGCTGCCTGAGGCGCGTTCACACGCCCTCTCATTCGTCGATGCGAAAGGCGCGGGCCGAGAGGTGCCGCGCCTTCGTCTTTTGCAAAGGATCGTCGGCAGGCGCGCTTGCATTGGCGGCGCTTACCCGCAAAACCGCTCGCGGGGGCCGCACACGATCCGAAGGCCAGATGCCAACCGGTGGTTTGAACCGATGACCGATCTCGAAACCCTCGAAGGCGATCTGCTCGGACAGGTCGGGAGCGCATCCGACGAGGCCTCCCTCGACGCCGTGCGCGTCGCCGCGCTCGGCAAGAAGGGCTCGATCTCCGACCTGCTGAAGACCCTCGGCAGCATGACGCCGGAGGAGCGCAAGGAGCGCGGTCCGCTCATCAACGGCCTACGTGACAGGGTGCAGGGCGCCATCGCCACGCGGCGCGAGGCGCTCACAGAGGCCGCCCTCGAAGCCCGCCTCGCGGCGGAGCGGATCGACGTGACCTTGCCGGTGCGTGAGGCGCCGGAAGCGCGTGGGCGCATCCATCCGATCAGCCAGGTCATGGACGAGATCACCGCGATCTTCGCCGATATGGGCTTCTCGGTGGCCGAAGGCCCGGACATCGAGACCGACGACTACAACTTCACCGCTCTCAACTTCCCGCCCGGCCATCCGGCGCGCGAGATGCACGACACCTTCTTCCTGGCGCCCGACCGCAACGGCCAGCGCAAGGTGCTGCGCACCCATACGTCGCCGGTCCAGATCCGCACCATGCGGTCCCAGGAGCCGCCGATCCGCGTGATCTGCCCCGGCCGTACCTACCGGCACGATTCCGACCAGACCCATACGCCGATGTTCCATCAGGTGGAGGGGCTGGTGATCGACAAGAGCGCCACCATCGCCAACCTGAAATGGGTGCTGGAGGAGTTCTGCCGCACCTTCTTCGAGGTCGATGCGGTGAAGATGCGGTTCCGGCCGTCCTTCTTCCCCTTCACCGAGCCGTCGGCCGAGGTCGATATCCAGTGTTCGCGCAAAGGCGGCGAGATCCGCTTCGGCGAGGGCACCGACTGGCTCGAAATCCTCGGCTGCGGCATGGTCCATCCGAACGTGCTCAGGAATTGCGGCTACGACCCGGACTTCGTCCAGGGCTTCGCCTTCGGCATGGGCATCGATCGGATCGCCATGCTGAAATACGGCACGCCCGATCTGCGCCCGTTCTTCGAGGCGGATGTGCGCTGGCTGGAGCATTACGGCTTCCGACCGCTCGATATCCCGAGCCTGGTGGCCGGGCTGACGAGTTGATGGGCATGGAGCGATCGATGACCGATCAGGAGATTACCAGACTGGTATCCGAGGTTCTGCGCGAGCAGGTTCCCGAGGCCGGGTTCTTAGGGGCCGAAGCCGTCTCCAGTTCGGATTTCGACGGTGATCCGGTCATCAAGATTGTCGCCCGTTATCAACGTCGGCCAGATACGAAACCCGATCCGCTGCTGAATGCGAGCCATATCCTGCGGTCTGCTCTCATCAGCCGAGGAGAAGATCGCTTCATTCTGCTAAAGAACGATGTCGCCAGCGAAAAGCAGACTGAGAGCGATATAGACTGATCCATGGCGTCGATGGTCGATCTCATGTTGGATCAGGCGGTAGCTCTGGTCGAACAGAACCCCCGTAGTGGCGCAGCGAAGCGGCGGGCCGTCAGTTCGGCTTACTATGCGGCTTTCCATGCTCTCATGTGGCTCTGTGCGTCCGAGATGCTGCCCGGCGGCGATACCAGTTCCGCCGATTTCGAGCGCGTCTATCGCGGTATCGATCATGGCCCGATGAAGAATGCATTCCAGACGAATGGTCCGTTGAAGCAGACGATCGTTCTACGGGACATCGGAACCGACCTGATCCAGCTTCAGGAGGCGCGCATGATTGCGGATTATTCGCCTCCCCGGAGCAACCTGTTCGAACTGGCCGCGGTCAAGGAACATCTTGATCGGGCAAGAAGTGTCGTCTCGCGCTTAGAGGGTTTGACTGGCCCAGACCGTCAAACTCTCGCCGTTCACCTCCTCTTCCAGGCGAGAAGAAAATGAAATTCACCCTCTCCTGGCTCAAGGAGCACCTCGACACCGACTCGTCTCTGGAGAACATATCCGAGACGCTGACGCGGATCGGTCTCGAAGTCGAAGGCATCGAAGACAAGGCGGCGGCGCTAGCGCCTTTTGTCGTCGCCCATGTGCTCACGGCCGAACAGCACCCCAATGCCGACCGTTTGCGCGTCTGCACCGTAGATCCCGGCGATGGGCAGCCCGTCCAGGTCGTCTGCGGAGCGCCGAATGCGCGGGCCGGGATGAAGACGGTGTTCGCGCCTCCCGGCACCTACGTGCCCGGTCTCGACAAGACCTTGGCGGTCGGCAACATCCGGGGCGTCGAGAGCCTCGGCATGCTGTGCTCGGGCGCCGAACTCGGCCTCGGCGAGGAATCCAGCGGCATCCTCGATCTGCCGGCGGACGCCCCGACCGGCCAGGCCTACGCGCTCTATGCCGGGCTCGACGATCCGGTCATCGAGATCAACCTCACCCCGAACCGCCCGGATTGTACCTCGATCCACGGCATCGCCCGCGATCTTTCGGCTGCCGGCATCGGCGTGTTGAAGCGCGAGCCGATGCCGCCTGTGCGTGGCGAGGGCGAGTGCCCCGTGCCGGTCGCCCTCGATTTCGAGCCCGCGGACAAGGGATTGTGCCCGTATTTCGCCCTGCGCCTCGTGCGCGGCGTGAAGAACGGCCCCTCCCCGGACTGGATGCAGGCCCGCCTGCGTGCCATCGGCCTTCGCCCGATCAACGCCCTGGTGGACATCACCAACTACCTCACCTTCGATCGCGGACGCCCGCTCCACGTCTTCGACGCCGCCAAGGTGAAGGGCGCTCTGACGGTCCGTCGCGCCCGCGACGGCGAGAGCCTGAAGGCGCTCGACGGCAAGACCTATGCGCTCGATGACGGCATCGTCGTCATCGCCGACGAGAACGGCCCCGAATCCATCGGCGGCATCATCGGCGGCGAGGCCTCCGGCTGCGACGACGCCACCGTGGACGTCATCATCGAATCCGCCCTGTGGGACCCGGTGAACATCGCCCAGAGCGGCCGGCGCCTCGGCATCATCACCGATGCCCGCTACCGCTTCGAGCGCGGCGTCGACCCCGTTTTCGCCCTGCCGGGGCTCGACCTCGCCACCCGCATGGTCGTCGAGATCTGCGGCGGCACGGCGAGCGAGGCGGTGATCGCCGGTGACTTGCCCGAGACGGAACGTGTCATCGATTTTCCCTGGACCGAGACGCGCCGGCTCGCCGGGATCGAACTGTCCCGCGCCGAGATGAAGGTGACGTTGGAGACCCTCGGGTTCCACGTGGCCGGGTCAGGCGACCGGGTGAAGGTTCTCACCCCGTCCTGGCGCCCGGATGTGGAAGGCAAGGCCGATCTCGTGGAGGAGATCATCCGCATCGCCGGCCTCGACCGGATCGAGCCGAAGGCGCTGACCCGTGGCGATGCCGCCATCGCCAAGGCGACGCTGACGCCCCTGCAGAAGCGCACGCGTCTTGCCAAGCGGGCGCTGGCCACGCGCGGCCTCGTGGAGGCGGTGACGTGGTCGTTCATCCCGCATGACGACGCCGTCCTGTTCGGCGGCGGTAAGGCGGATCTGGCGCTGGCCAACCCCATCGCCGCCGATCTCTCGGACATGCGCCCGAGCCTTGTTCCGGGCCTGCTCCGGGCGGCCCAGCGCAACGCCGACCGCGGCTATGGCGACGTCGCCCTGTTCGAGGTCGGGCAGTGCTTCGAGACCGACCAGCCCGAAGGCCAGTCGATCCGCGCCACGGCCATTCGCCGGGGAACGGCACGCCACGATGGCGCCGGCCGCCATTGGGCGGGGGCCGCCGCCACCGTCGATGCATTCGAGGCCAAGGCCGACGCGCTGGCGCTCCTCACCGCCCTCGGCGTGCCGACCGGCGGTCTCCAGATCGTGGCGGGTGGCCCCGCCTGGCTTCATCCCGGACGCTCCGGCACGATGCAGTTCGGGCCGAAAAACCCAATCGGCTATTTCGGCGAGATCCATCCCCGTGTGATGAAGGCTCTGGACCTGAAGGGCACGCTCGTGGCCTTCGAGATCACGCTGGATACGATCCCCCTGCCGAAATACCGCCCCACCAAGGTGAAGCCCGCCCTCGCCCTCTCAGACTTCCAGGCGATCTCACGCGACTTCGCCTTCGTCGTCGGGCGCGACGTTGCGGCAGGCGACGTTGTGAAGGCGGCGCAAGCTGCCGAGCGCAAGCTCATCGCCGGGATCGACGTCTTCGACATCTACGAGGGGACGGGCATTCCCGACGGCTCGAAATCCGTCGCCATCGCGGTGCGGCTCCAACCGGTGGAGCGGACCCTCACCGATGCGGAGATCGAGGCCGTGACGGCCAAGATCGTCGCCGAGGTCGCCCGCAAGACCGGCGCGACTTTGAGAGGCTGAGGCCGGCTCTCGGAACCCCAGACACGGAAGCCGATCACATGGCGAACCAGGAACTGATCGACGTCTTGTCGGCCGCCAAGCATCTGCCGAAGGAGGCGATGCTTCACGCCCTGGCGAGCCCGGCCGACATCGCCGAACCGGTCCTGGCCGTCCTTGGCATGGCGGCGGAGGGCAAGGAGCTCGACGAGGCGCAGGGCAACCTGCTGTTCTGGGGAGTACACATCCTGGCAGCGGTCGGCGAGACGCGGGCCTTCGCTCCGCTTCTCACCATCCTGCGGCGCGAGGATTCCGACGGGCTCGACGCCCTCCTCGGCGATGCGCTGACCACCACCATGGCGAAGGTGCTCACCAGCCTGTTCGACGGCGATGTTGCGCCGATGCATGCGCTGCTGCTCGATTCGACGGTGGATGGCTTTGCCCGCAACGAGGTGTTTGCCGCCCTCGCCTACCTGACCCAGACCGGACGGATCGACCGGACCCAGACCCACGATCTCCTCGTCCGCTTCGACGACAAGCGCGCCGCCGTGGAGGGCGACGTCGCCTGGGTCGGCTGGGAGGAGACCATCGCGCTCCTCGGCTACGCGGATCTCGCCTTGCGGAGCACGGCCGCCAGGGCCGACGGCCGCCTGAGCGACGAGTTCAGCGATGCGGGGTGGTTTCACACCACCTTGCGCCGGGCGACCGCGAAGCCGAACGACATGCAGCGGTTCGACGGACAGCACTACGGCACGTTCGACGACCCGATCGGGGCCTTGGCCTGGACCGCCGAGGGCGCGGGCCTTCCAATCCGCAATCCGGTGAAGATCGGCCGGAACGATCCCTGCCCGTGCGGAAGCGGGAAGAAGTACAAGAAGTGCTGCCTCAACGCGGCCTGACGAAGGGCGAGGATCGGCCCTGACCGTAAAGGTCCGGCGCTTCCAGACGCACGGACGCGACAGCATTCGCCAACGGCGGTACGATGAGCGAACCCGCGTTCATCTTTGCCGGAGCAGCGCCATGTCCCTCGTGATCCCCGTCATCCTCGGTTCCGTCCGCAGCGAACGCCAGGGCTTGCGCGCGGCGCGCTTCCTCGTGGCGCGCCTGCGGGAACGCGGCATCGAGGCTCCGCTGGTGGACCCGGCGGAGTTGAAGCTGCCGCTCCTCGACAAGATGTACAAGGAATATCCCAAGGGCGAGGCGCCTCCGGTGCTCAAGGACCTCGCCACGCTCTACCGCCGGTCGGATGCGTTCGTGGTCGTCTCGGCCGAGTACAACCATTCGATCCCGCCGGCCCTCTCGAACACGCTGGATCACTTCCTCGAAGAGTATTTCTGGCGGCCTTCGGCCATCGTCTGTTACTCGGCCGGCCAATATGGCGGCGTACGGGCGGCGATGCAGCTCAGGGCGATGATGGCCGAGCTCGGCGCACCGAGCATCGCGTCGCTGCTGCCGATCCCCCGCATCCATAAGGCGCTCGACGAAGAGGGCGTGCCGCAGGAGGAATGGCTGGGCAAGGCCGCCAAGCGGTTCCTCGACGAACTCGTTTGGCATGCCGAGGCCCTGAAGGCGCAGCGCGCCAAGGGCACGCCCTACTGACTGGGGTCTGTTCGATCGCATGTCTCGTCGGATGCTGATGCCAGGGTCGATCATCCCAGCAGACGCTTCATCCTGAGGTGCCCGCGTCAGCGGGCTTTGAGGGAGTCCTCCAGTTGGCGCGCGATGTCTGGAAGCCTCCTTCGAGGCCGCTACGCGGCACCTTAGGATGAGGTAGAGCGTTGGAAAGGTGACTCAAACAGGCTCTGAGGGTGGTGCTCCGTGCCGGGGATCCGCCGATGCGTGGCCCGGCGCGGGTTTTGCGCGTTGACCCTCCATGATGCCAGAGGCCGCAGCAAAGATGACGATTCTTCAGACCTTTCTCGCCGACCTCGTGAAGGCGGCGCTGGTCTTGGACGACGCGGCGAGCCTTCGCTGGCGTGACGAGGCGAGGCGCGTCCATGCCGTGATCGCCTCGGACCCGTCGGCGGTGGCGGGGTTGAAAATCGACGGGATCTGGACCTTGGCCGTCCGCGAGGCGGAGGCACCCGCGTTTCGGGCCTCGGAGACCCGGGTCTCGTTCACGCTGCCGGTCGCCTGCCCGTTCAGCCTCGCCGACATCACCGATCCGGGTTTCGACATCGATGCCGGGGTGGAGCGGATCGTCGGTTCCGCGTCCACCGGTTGATGAACATCGGAAGAACATTGCCCCCGGCCTCGCGCGGTCCCATGTTAACGGATGTGGAAAGGCCCGAGCCTGAGGCCTTTCGACCTCTCGCCGCCAAGACATGAGCGGCGGGTTAGACGAGTTCGAGCCCAGAGACATTTGGCCAGACGCATCAATCCCAACCCCGGGCAGAGCGCCCTTCCCTCCCGCGAGCAGATTCTCGCCTTCATCGCGCAGGCGACCGAGAAGGTCGGCAAGCGCGAGATCGCCGCGGCGTTCAACATCAAGGGTGCCGATCGCATCGGCTTGAAGCGCATCCTCAAGGAGATCGAGGAGGAAGGGGAGATCGAGCGCGGGCGCGCCGGACTGGTGCCGCCCGGCCGGCTGCCGCCGGTGACGCTGGCCGATATCAAGTCGCGGGATCGCGATGGCGATTTCTTCGCCGTTCCGGTGGAATGGGACCATGCGAAGGGCCCCCCGCCGAAGATCCTGGTCTCCTCACCCCGCAGCGGCAAGAAGCCGGGTCGCGCAGCCCCCGGTATCGGGGACCGCGCCCTTCTGCGCGTCGAACTCATTCCCGGCGAGACCGGGCGATATTCCGGCCGTGTCATCAAGGTGATCGGCAAGAACAAGGCGGAGGTGATCGGCGTCTACCGCTCCGGCCCCGATGGCGGTCGCATCGTGCCTGTTGAAAAGCGGGCGCAGGGACGCGAGATCGCGATCCCGGCCGGCGAGGAAGGTGAGGCGCGGGACGGCGACCTCGTCAGCGTCAGCCTCGTCAGCGAGAGCCGGTTCGGACTGCCGCGTGGGCGCGTGACCGAACGCCTCGGGTCGCTCGGCTCGGAGCGTGCCGTGAGCCTGATCGCCCTGCATCTCCACCACATCCCCCACGTCTTCGCCGCCGACACTCTGGCCGAGGCCGACGCGGTGGAGCCGGTGGGGATGAAGGGCCGTGAGGATTGGCGCGCCGAGCCTCTCCTGACCATCGACCCCCCCGACGCAAAGGACCATGACGACGCCGTGATGGCGGTGCCGGACCCGGACGAGGCCAATCAGGGCGGCTTCGTCGTCACCGTCGCCATCGCCGATGTGGCCGCCTATGTCCGTCCCGGCTCCGCCCTCGACCGCGAGGCGCTGTTGCGCGGCAACTCGGTCTATTTCCCGGACCGCGTCGTGCCAATGCTGCCGGAGCGCATCTCCAACGACCTCTGCTCGCTGAGGGAGAAGGAGGATCGGCCGGCCATCGCGGTGCGCATGGTGATCGGCCCCGACGGGGTGAAGAAACGCCACAGCTTCCACCGGGTGATGATGCGCTCGCGCGCCAAGCTGTCCTACGCCCAGGCGCAGGCGGCGATCGACGGATTCACCGATGAGACGACCGCGCCCCTGCTGGAGCCGATCCTGCGCCCGCTCTGGGCCGCCTACGCGGCCCTGACGGCGGCGCGCGAGGCACGCGGCCCGCTCGCCCTCGACCTGCCGGAGCGGAAGGTGCTGCTGACGCCGGACGGGGCCGTGGACCGGGTGGTGGTGCCGGCCCGCCTCGACGCGCACCGGCTCATCGAGGAGTTCATGATCCAGGCCAACGTGGCCGCCGCCGAGACCCTGGAACAGGCCAAGCAGCCGCTGATCTACCGCGTCCATGACGAGCCGGCCCTGGAGAAGATGCGCGCGCTCGGCGAGGTTCTGGCCTCCATCGGCATCAAGATCCCCAAGGAAGGTGCCCTGCGCCCTGCCCTGTTCAACCGCATCCTCGGCGCGGTGGCCGAGACCGAGCATGCGATCTTCATCAACGAGGTCGTGCTGCGCTCGCAGGCCCAGGCCGTCTATGCCGCGCAGAATCTCGGGCATTTCGGCCTGAACCTCAGGCGCTACGCCCATTTCACCTCGCCGATCCGGCGCTATGCCGATCTCATCGTCCACCGGGCGCTGATCACCGCCTGCCGCCTCGGCCCGGACGGCCTGTCCTCCGACGTGACGGTGGGCACCCTCGACCAGATCGGCGAGCAGATCTCGGCCGCCGAGCGTCGCGCCATGGCGGCCGAGCGCGAGACCATCGACCGGCTCATCGCGCATCATCTCGCCGACCGGGTCGGTGCTACCTTCACCGGCCAGATCTCGGGCGTCACCCGCGCCGGGCTCTTCATCAAGCTCGACGAGACCGGCGCCGACGGCTTCGTGCCGATCTCCACCATCGGCAACGATTTCTACCACCACGACGAGGCGCGGCATGCCCTTGTCGGCTCGCGCAGCGGCGAGACCCATCGCCTCGGCGACCGGGTGGAGGTGAGGCTGGTGGAGGCGGCGGCCGTGGCCGGAGCGCTGCGCTTCGAATTGCTCTCCGAAGGCCAGACGAGGCCGGGAGCCGGGGAGACGAGAACTCCGCGCTCGCCGAGCTTCCACAAGGCCGGCCCGCCCGGCAGGCCGGCCGGCATCCGCAACACCGGGTCGCGCCACCGCGGGTCGCGCCGCTAGGGCGGCTCGTGTAGGGTCGGAACTGGTCTTCCCAGCCCCAACCTCGGCGATGAGGTTGCGGCGTTGGACATCCGAAGCGGAAGGTAGATCGCCATGACCGAGAGCGTCGAGACCCTGCCCGGAGAGCGTGTCGGCCTCGTCAAGTCGATGGCGCGCGGCTTCCTGTGCCGCTGCCCGCATTGCGGCGAGGGCAAGCTCTTCGGAAAGTTCTTGAAGGTGCGCCCGGCCTGCGACGCGTGCGGGCTCGAATTCCACCACCACCGCGCCGACGACCTTCCGCCCTACGTGGTGATCTTCATCATCGGCCATATCGTCGGTTATTTCATTCTCGAACTCGAGACGAATTACGACGTACCGTTGTGGTTTCAGCTCTCGTTCTGGCCGATCGTGACCCTCGGATCGGCGCTTGCCCTGCTGCAGCCGGTGAAGGGCGCGGTGGTCGGATTGCAGTACGCCCTTGGCATGGGAGGCTTTGCCACGCTACCGACGGGGACAAGCGTGGCAATTGCGCGATCCGAGGAGGTTCAGCTTGGACCAAGCGACAATCCTACCCCCGGCCTCGGCCGCCTCTGAGCCTCGACGGCGCCCGGCCACCCTACGGCCGCGCAACGCGGCCACCCTCATCATCATCGACCGCACGGCGCGCCAGCCCAAATTCCTGATGGGCAAGCGCCATGACGGCCTCGCCTTCATGCCCGGCAAGTTTGTCTTCCCCGGTGGCAGGATCGAGCCCGGAGACCGGCGCATGAGCGTGGCCGGTGCTCTCTCGACGCGCGCGGAGGATGCCCTGGCCAAGCGCGTACCGCGCGCCTCGCATTCTCTCGGGCGGGCGCTCGCACTGGCGGCGATCCGGGAGACCTCCGAGGAGACCGGACTTTTCCTGGGCACCAAGGAATACGGACCGCCCGACACCGCGCCGGAGGGAAGCTGGTCGGCCTTCAAGGAGTTCGGAATCCTGCCGGACCTCGAATCGCTCCACTTGGTGGCGCGCGCGATTACGCCCCCCGGCCGACCACGCCGGTTCGACACCCGCTTCTTCACCATCGACCGGAAAGCCGTGGCGGCCGAGCAGCCGGGGATCGTCACGCCGACATCCGAATTGGTGGAGCTGGCCTGGGTGAGCTTCGCCGAGGCGCGCAACCTCGACCTGCCGCGGATCACCCGCGTCGTCCTCGACGAATTGGAAATGCAGATCGCCGGCGGGTTCGCGCCTTACCTGCCGATCCCGTTCTTCTACGAGCGCAGCGGCAAGCATGTCAGGGAGGTTCTGTAGGCGCCTGCAGGAACCGTATCCGCTCACATTCCGTTGATCGAACGATGATGTAGCTGGAGTATGACGATGCTGAAAGGCGGATTGTTGTGGTTGATCGGTATCCCATTGCCGATCATTTTGCTGATCTACTTCTTCACGTCCTGGCTGCACTGAGCGGAACTGAAACGGGACGTGCCGCCGAGTCCGATGAGTCGGCTCCTCGGCGGGCATGACATGAAAAAGCCCTCTCCCCCGACCGGGGAGAGGGCTTTTTCGTTAGTAGATACGAGCGGCAGCTACTCGGCGGCGTCGAGGCGCGGGCGGACGATCTCGGCGCGTTCGCGCTTCACCAGTTCGGCCGTGAGGAACGCGACTTCCAGCGCCTGCTCCGCATTGAGGCGGGGATCGCAATAGGTGTGGTAGCGATCCTGCAGGTCGTCGGCCGTCAGCGCGCGGGCGCCGCCGGTGCATTCCGTGACGTTCTTGCCGGTCATCTCGAGATGGATGCCGCCGGCGATGGTCTGCTCCGCCCGGTGGACGCCAAAGAAGCCTTCGATCTCCGTCATCACCCGCTCGAACGGACGCGTCTTGTAACGTCCGGCCGCGATGGTGTTGCCGTGCATCGGATCGCAGACCCACACGACCTTGCGGCCCTCACGCTCCACCGTGCGGATCAGACCGGGCAAGTGCTCGCCGACCTTGTCCGCGCCGAAGCGGCAGATCAGGGTCAGGCGGCCCGCTTCGTTCTCCGGGTTGAGCTGGTCGATCAGCTTGATCAGCCCTTCCGAGGTCATCGACGGCCCGCATTTCAGCCCGATCGGGTTCTTGATCCCGCGCGCATACTCGATATGCGCATGGTCGGCCTGGCGGGTGCGGTCGCCGACCCAGAGCATGTGGCCCGACGTGGCGTACCAGTCGCCGCTGGTGGAATCGACGCGGGTCAGCGCCTCTTCATAGCCGAGGAGCAGCGCTTCGTGGCTCGTGAAGAAATCCGTGGTGCGGACCTCCTGGTGCGTCTCGGGGTTGATGCCGATGGCACGCATGAAGTCGAGGGCATCGCTCATCCGCTCCGCCACATCCTGGTAGCGTGAGGATTGCGGGCTGTCCTTGACGAAGCCGAGCATCCAGCGATGCGCGTTCTCGAGATTGGCGTAGCCGCCGGTCGCGAAGGCGCGCAGCAGGTTGAGCGTCGCCGCCGACTGGCGGTACGCCTCCAACTGCCGGCGCGGATCGGGGATGCGCGCCTCCTCGGTGAAGGTGATGCCGTTGACGATGTCGCCCCGGTAGCTCGGCAGGCTCACGCCATCCATCGTCTCGGTGGGCGAGGAGCGCGGCTTGGCGAACTGCCCGGCGATGCGCCCGACCTTCACGACGGGCGAGCCGCCCGCGAAGGTGAGCACCAGCGCCATCTGCAGGAAGACGCGGAAGAAATCGCGGATGTTGTCGGCTGAATGCTCGTCGAAGCTCTCGGCGCAATCGCCGCCCTGGAGCAGGAAGGCCTCGCCGGTGGAGACGCGGGCGAGCGCGGATTTCAGCTTGCGTGCCTCACCTGCAAAAACGAGGGGCGGAAAGCTGGCGAGCTGGGTCTCGACCGTCTGGAGCGCAGCGGCATCCGGATAGGCCGGTACCTGCTGGATCGGCAGGTTGCGCCAAGATGTCGGCGTCCAACCGCTCTTCGATGTCCAACGCTCGCCCATGATGATCTCCCGTCCACCTCTCGGCCGGCTTCACGAAAGGGGAATCCCTCGCGAAGAGCGGGGCTTATAGAGCGGTTCTCGTAGAGAAGCGAGGGATACGCACCGGCCGGTTCCGCCAGTCGCGAGAGTGTCCCGCCCGATAAGGCCAAGGTCGACCCAGGAGATGGAGATTGGCCGTCGTCGACTCAAGGCTTCGCGTGCTTGGCGGGATGCCCGGAGGGGGGTGCTACTCGCCCTCCCCGTCCTCCACCGCGATGCCATGCTCCGACAGGATCCAGAAGATCGCTTCGAGATCCTCGGCCGTCACGTCACGCGGAGGCAGGGCCTCCTCCAGATCTTCGTAGGTCAGGCGGCGCGCACGCTGCGCTTCGGCCTTGGCGAGAAGACGGTCCACCGTCTCGCGCATATCCTCCGGCAGGGCATCGTGGCTCGGCAGGCGACGCTCGGCGTCCGGAAACAGCGCCTGTTCCAGCATTCGGTCGATGATCGCCTGGCGCCGGTCATGCGCGTCGTCGTTCTGTGCCATGTCCCGTTATGGAGCGCGGAAGCCGCTCGAAACAAGAGAGCGTTATATCACCGACCTCCAGGCGCCGGAGGACGCGGCGACCTCAACCCTGCAGGGGCGAGGCCGAGCGGGCGATGGTCACGGGGATCGCCTTGGCGGCCGGCGTCTTCGATTGCTCGTCATGGTGCCAGAGCGGGATGAGCGGATTGAGCTCCGGGTAGTAGCCCGCGCAATTCCCCGGCGGGATGTTGTAGGCGACGATGCGAAGCCCCTTCACCGAACGGACCCTGTCGTCGGCGACCGTCGTCACATCGACGATCTGGGCATCGGCGAAGCCGAGCCGTGCGATATCGGCGGCATTCATGAACAACACCATCCGGGTGCCCTTCACGCCGCGGAACCGGTCGTCGTAGCCGTAGACGGTGGTGTTGAACTGGTCGTTCGAGCGCAACGTGATGAGGTCGAGGGCCTCGGCACTCCGCAGCGGCATGTCGGGATCGGCCTCGATTCCCTCGGGAACCGTGAAATTGGCCTTGCCGGTCTCCGTCTCCCAGCGGCGTTCGCGGGCGGCCAGGGGCTTGTGGATGCCGCCCGGCTCGAACATCCGGCCTTCGAGATTGTGGAACACCGAGGGGTAGGTCGCCTCCATGGCCCCGCGAATGCGGGAATAGTCACCGACCCATGCGTCCCAGGGGACGTTCGGGTTTGGCTCCAGCGTCGCCTTGGCGATCTCGGCGACGATCCAGGGCTCGGAGCGGACCTGTTCGCTCACCGGATTGGTCTTGCCCCGCGAACCGTGGAAACACGAGGTCGAGCTCTCCATGGAGACGGCCTGCGGACCGCTCGCCTGGGTGTCGATTTCGATCCGGCCGAGGCAGGGCAGGATATAGGCGACCTCACCGTTGATGAGGTGGGAACGGTTGAGCTTGGTCGAGATCTGCACGGTGAGGCGCATGCCCGGCCATGCCTCCTCCATCTGCACCGTCTCGGGCACCGCGCGAACGAAGTTGCCGCCGAGGCTGACGAAGGCCTTCACATCCCCGGAGACGATGCCCTCGCAGGCCTCCACCGTGTTGAGGCCCTTCTCGCGCGGCGGCTCGAAACCGTATTGCTCCTTCAGCATGTCCAACGGGGCGAGTTCCGGCTTCTCGGTGATCCCCACCGTGCGTTGGCCCTGGACGTTGGAATGGCCCCGAACCGGAGAGGGCCCGGCGCCCTTCCGCCCGATATTCCCGCGCAGGAGGAGGAGATTCACGAGCATCTGCACGGATTCCGTGCCCTTGCGATGCTGGGTCAATCCCATGCCGTAGACGCCGATGACGGCACGCGCGCGGGCATAGACGGTGGCCGCCGCCTCGATGGCGGCGCGGGTCAGGCCCGACCGGCCTTCGAGGGCTGCCCAATCCTGTGACTCGCAATAGGCCGCGAAGGCGTCGAACCCATGGGTGTGTTCGTCGATGAAGCTCCGGTCGAGGATGCCGGGGCGCCCGACGCTCAGCGCCTCCCGGTCGGCTGCGATGAGCGCCTTGCACATCCCGGTGATCGCCGCGAGATCGCCGCCGGCCTTGACCTGATGGTACTGGGTCGAGATTTCGGTGGCGTGGCCCGTCGCCATCTCCACCACCGATTGCGGGTTGGTGAACCGCTCCAATCCGCGCTCGCGCAGCGGGTTGAAGGTGATGATCGGAACCCGGCGTTTGCGGGCCTCCTGCAATTGATGCAGCATACGGGGTGCGTTCGAGCCGACATTCTGGCCGAAGAACAGGATCAGGTCGGTCGCCTCGAAATCATCCAGCACCACCGTCCCCACGGGGACGCCGATCGATGCCTTCAGCCCGACGGAGGTCGGCTCGTGGCACATGTTGGACGAGTCGGGCAGGTTGTTGTTGCCGTACATCCGGGCGAAGAGCCCGTAGATGTAGGACGTCTCCAGAGAGGCGCGGCCCGACGTGTAGAACACCACCGATTTCGGATCGAGGGCGCGCAATTCCCGGCCGATCGCCGCCGTCGCCTCCTCCCAGGAGACCGGCACGTAACGATCGCTCGTTGCGTCGTAGCGCATCGGATGCGTGAGCCGGCCCTGCTCCTCCAGGGCGTAATCCGTCCAGCCGCGGAGTTCCGTCACCGTGTGCTTGGCGAAGAAGTCGGGTCCGCAGCGCTTGGCCGTCTGCTCCCAGGCCGTCGCCTTCGCGCCGTTCTCGCAATACTCGAACGTCAGCGGCTTGGCGGGCTTGGCCCAGGCGCAGGACACGCACATGAAGCCGTCCGGCTTGTTCTGCTTCATCAGCAGAGCCGCGCCGGAGACGGGAATCTCTTCCCGCAGAAGAATTTCGGTGAGGGATTGCGCCGAGCCCCAGCCGCCGGCCGGCCCGTCATAGGCCTCGATCTTCGGCTCCGCCATCTTGTCGGTCATTCGCTGGGCCTTTGCCGATGAATCGGTTCAGAGCCCAACGGCAGTGCTGAGTGCCTGTTCCGGGGTGCGGCTCTAACCCACTCCTTCCGGCCGCTTGGTCACGGCTGGGACCCGCATGGTGACGAGTTCCTCGCCCGCCGTGGGATGGACCGCGATGGTCCTGTCGAAATCGGCCTTCGTCGCTCCCATCGTCACCGCGATGGCGACGGCCTGGATGATCTCCCCGGCATCGTGGCCGACGATATGGACGCCGAGCACCCGGTCGCTGGCGCAATCCACGATGATCTTCATCAGGACACGCTCGGCGCTGCCGGACAGCGTCGCCTTCATCGGGCGGAAGCTCGACTTGTAGACATCGATAGTCTCGAACCGCTCGCGCGCCTGCTCCTCGGTGAGGCCGACGGTGCCGATCTCGGGCGTCGAGAACACGGCGGTGGCGATGAGTTCGTGGTTCACCGCCCACGGCCTGCCGCCGAATACGGTGTCGGCGAAGGCATGGCCCTCGCGGATGGCGATGGGCGTCAGGGCGGCGCGGTTGGTGACGTCGCCCACCGCGTAGATCGAGGGCACGCATGTCTGCGAGAAGGCGTCCACCGGGATCGCGCCGCTCTCGTCGGTCTCGATCCCCACGGCCTCCAGGCCGAGGCCGGTGACCGCCGGCCTGCGCCCGGTGGCGACGAGAACCTGATCGACTTCGAGAACGCTGCCGTCGCCGAGAGTCGCGGCGATGCCGCCCTCACCCCGTTCGAGGCGCTCCACCGTCTGGTTGAGCCGGAGATCCAGGCGCTTCTCATAGGCGAGGCCGAGGGCGTCGCGGACCTCGTCGTCGAACCCGCGCAGCAGGCGGTCGCCCCGGTGCAGCAGGGTCGTGCGCGAGCCGAGATGCGCGAAGACGCTGGCGAACTCCACCGCGATATAGCCGCCCCCGATGACGAGGATGCGCTTCGGCAGGGTCTCGAGTTCGAAGACCTCGTTGGAGGTGATGCCGAGATCGCCGCCGGGAATGACTGGCACCTTCACCGGATACGCGCCCACCGCCACGAGGATGTACTTCGCTCGCACACGGCGACCCGAGCCGACGAGGCGGATCGTATGCGCGTCCTCGATGACGGCCCGTTCGGGGATGATCGTGACGTTCATCCGTTCGAGGTTGGTGTCGTAGATCGATTCGAGGCGCGAGACCTCGGCGTCCCGGCGCGCTTTCAGCACGCTCCAATCGAAATGCGGCTCACTCACCGACCAGCCGAAACCGGCCGCGTCCTCGAACTCGTCGGCGAAGCGCCCGGCATAGACCATCAGCTTCTTCGGGACGCAGCCGCGGATCACGCAGGTGCCGCCGATCCGGTACTCTTCGGCGAGACTTACCCTGGCGCCGTAGCCGGCGGCGATGCGGGCCGCGCGCACGCCCCCCGAGCCACCACCGATGACGAACAGATCGACATCGAATTCGTCGGTCATGGCAGGCTCCTCACAGCGACGGATGCAGGTTCGGCGATCCTGGCGGAACGCGGGGCTGGTTCTGTCCGCTCTATCGCAGGAACACGATGCCCGTCATCGCCGCGCGGCGAAATTCAACGCTGCCGCTTCGGTTCGTCACTGAGGGCATGGATCGGGCCGGTCGAGATCGGCGGTCCAGAGACGGGCGACAGCGTCGCGCCGAGCAAGCGAAGGTGCTATCGTAATTTCATGGAACAATAATCTAGCCAGCGAAATGGAACAGGTGCGGGAGAGGGCGAATAGAAAAATCAATTTCCCTTCGAGATAAAGCCACGCTTCACGATGATGCGTTGCGACATCTCGACGGAACGCTTTCGCTTCCTTCCGGATTGAATAGGTCCGATCGAGGGAGAATAACATGCGACATCAGCTGGCTACACTCGCGTTTGTGGCACTTCTAGGCTCGGGCACGGCCTATGCTCAGACCACCGTGACCGGCAAGCCCGCCACGGATGCCGAGACCAGCGCCAAGTCCGGCGGCCAAGAATCCGTGACGCGCCCGAACACCGACAAGCCCGATGCGAAGAACCCCGCCACCACCCAGGCGGCGACCAACGCCAAGCTGGAAGAAGGCGCGAACAGCTTCACCGAGGGCCAGACCCGGAGCCGCCTCGAACAGGCAGGCTACAAGGACGTCAAGGAACTCAAGAAGGACGACAAGGGCATCTGGCGCGGGGCGGCAACGCTCAACGGGAAGCCTGTCACCGTCGGCGTCGACTTCAAGGGCAACGTCGCTGCTCAGTAGCGACATCTCGGACGTCGCAGACTTGTCGATACAGTGAGAGGAACGATCCCATGGCAAACCAGACCATTACCGCACTCTACGATTCCTATGACGATGCCAGCAAGGCCGTCGCCAAGCTCGAAGCTTCGGGCATCAGCCACAGCGACATCAGCATCGTCAGCAGCAACGAGAATGACCGGCATGCCGGACGTGTAGCGACCGGCGATCATACCCGCACCGACACCGCCGAGACGGCGTCGACCGGTGCCGGGACGGGCGCTGGCGTCGGTACGCTCCTCGGCGGCGCGGCCGGCCTCCTGACGGGCCTCGGCCTGCTGGCGATCCCCGGTGTCGGCCCTGTCGTGGCCGCCGGTTGGCTCGTGACGACGCTCGCCGGTGCCGGCATCGGTGCCGCGGCCGGCGGTCTCGTCGGTGGCCTGACCGGCGCGGGCTTGAGCGAAGCCGATGCGCATACCTACAGCGAAGGCGTGCGTCGCGGCGGTACCCTCGTGACCGTCAAGGCCGACGATGCCCGCGCATCGCTGGTGATGGACGTTCTCGAGGAGCACGGCTCTGTGAACGTGACCGAGCGCGCAGAGGGCTGGAAGGCCGAAGGCTGGACCGCACCGAGCGCCACGCCGTCCGAGACCACCACGGTCCCGGGCAACCGTACCGGCGTGCGCTCCTACCCCACCGCCTCGCTCTAACCGAGACGACCCATCCACGAACGGAAAAAGCCGCCCCGAAAGGGCGGCTTTTTCATGCCGTCTCGAAGGGGAGACGAAGCTTACTTGATCTTGGTTTCTTTGAAGTCGACATGCTTGCGCACGACGGGGTCGTACTTCTTCATGGACAGTTTCTCGGTCTGCGTCCGGGAATTCTTCTTCGTGACGTAGAAGTAGCCCGTATCGGCGGTCGAGATGAGCTTGATCTTGACGGTGACGGCCTTGGCCATGGCGCGGTGCTCCTGAAGGTTGCGGCATTCCGCTTGAGCGAAACGCAAAATGGCCGGCACGGACCGGCTGAATTCCGCGCGGTCATTGCCTCATCGGGCTCACTTCGTCAAGGCCGAGGCGGTTTTCCGAAGCCGCCACAGGACGAGGCCGGCATAGGCGACGAGCACGCCGCACATGGCATGGGCGAAGCCCTGAGGGGGCATCAGGTCCATGCCGCCGCCGATGATCGGAGGTCCCACCATCAGGCCGACATTGTAGAAAATCAGGAAGGCGGCATTCGCGCCGGCGAGTTCGGCCCCGCGCACGCTGGCCCCCAGATGGGCCAGCCCCACCGTGTAGAGCGTGCCGGTCAGGCCGCCCCAGATCAGCAGCAGGATGGCGAGCCAGAATGGGGATGCCGACGCCGCCGGGATCAAGGCCGCGCCGATGGCGCCACCCAGGGCCGAGGCGAGGAGGAGGCGGCGACGGTCGAACCGGTCGGCCAGGAGGCCGAAGGGGATCTGGAACAGGACGTGGCCGAGAGCGAGCATGCTGACGAGCCCGGCGGCGCTCTCCGCATCGAGCCCGATCCGCAGGCCGTAGAGCGGTAGGATGGCGAATCCCCCGGTCTCGACGGCACCGTAGACGAGGGCCGCGAAGATGGCGGCGGGGGCCAGCCGGACATAGCCGAGCACACCGCGACTACCGGACCCTTCGATCTCGGGGGAGAGACCGCGCGCCAGGGCGATGGGCACGGTGCCGAGCAGGAACAGGGCGGCGCCCGCACAATACGGCGCGTAGCCCTGTGTGCCGATGAGGACGAGGAGCGTCGGACCCACCGCGAAGCCGAGGGCCAGGACCGTCGCGTAGATGCCCATGACGAGGCCGCGCCGGGCCGGGGGCGCGACCTCGTTGATCCAGAACTCGGACAGGACGAAGAGCACGCCCAGCGTCGCCGAGAAGACGAAGCGGAGCGGGAACCACCAGCGGATATCGTGGAGCAGCTTGAACCCGATGAGGGAGGCCGCACCGATGAAGATCGCGAGAATGAGAAGCGGTACGACGCCGATCCGGGCGGCCAGACGCGGCACGAACGGCACGGTGACGATGCTGGCGAGACCCGCCAGGGCCGTATTGATGCCGATGACCGTGCTCGACACGCCCATGCGCTCCATCTCGAGGGAGAGGAGCGGGATCGACAGGCTGAGGCCGATGCCGACCACCGCGACACAGGTGATCGCGGCGCTCATCGCCGCCACATGAGCGCGATCGAGAGTGTCCGAGGCGGGGCGGTCGAGCATGATCGTGGGGCGTTCCGGGGGAGGCGCGAGCGGGCGCACCGAACGGTGAGGCTCTACGCCATCATCCCCCTTCCACGGAACCTGCCGGACGGCTGGGCTGGGCTGCGCCCCCGGGCCAGCCGGTGCTATCGCGCCGCCGATTTCAGGGGCTTTCCCTCCTGCCTCGGTGCCTGGCGCTCCATCCTCTGCCCATCGCGCAGGTCGACGGGCGGGCTCAGGACGATCTGCTCGCCCCCGTCCAATCCCTGGTCGATCTCGATGGTGGTGCCGAGATCACGCTGGATATGGACGCCGCGCCATTCCACCGTGCCGTCGTCGCGGGAGATCGCGACCTGGGTGCCACGCTGATTGAAGACGAGGCCTTCGGCCGGGATGACCGTGTTCCTCGCCGTCCGCGGCACCTTCAGCGTCACGTAGACGTAGAGGCCGGGCCGCAGGCTGCCGTCGCGGTTGGGAACGTCCACCTGCGTGGTCAGGGTTCGGGACGAGGTCAGCAGGGCCACGGAGCTTCGCTCGACCTTCCCGGAGAAGGTCCGGTCCGGGATCTGCGGCACCTTGATCGTGGCGGCGACGCCCGGACTTACCCCGACGGCGAGATTCTGGGGCACGTTGACGACCACGCGCAGGACGTCGTCCCGGTCCATGGACAGCAGGGCGGTGCCGGTGCCGTCCGCCTGGACGAGATCGCCGACATCGACGCTACGGGCGGTCACGACACCATCGAAGGGGGCGATCACGTCCTTGAAGCCGGTCAGTGCCTTCAGGCGGTCCACGGTGGCGCGCTGCGCCTTGATGTTGGCCTCGGCCACTTTCACCCCCGCTTCCGCCGAGGCGAGGCTCGCGCCCTGGCTCAGGACGCTGGCCTGGGAATTGTCCGCGTTCTGCTTCGAAGCCCAGCCCTGCACGGCGAGGGTCGAGGTGCGGCTGTTGGTGGCGGTGGCGAGATTCACGTTGGCCTTCGCCTGATCGACCATGGCCCTGGCCTGGAGCAGCTGGGCTTCGAGTTGGCCGACCTGCGCCTGGGCCTGCGCCAGCTGCTGGTCGAGATCGGGGGCGGCGATGCGGATGAGGATGTCGCCCTGCTTGACCCGCGTGCCGATATCGACCCTGCGCTCTGCGATGTAGCCCGTGGCACGGGCGAAGAGGGACGCCCTGGCGAAGGCGTCGGTCTGTCCGGGCAGGGTGATGTCGATGGGCTGGTCGGCCCGCTCCACCGCGATGGTCCGCAGTTTCGGCACGAAATCCCTCGCCTTGCGCTGCGTCTCCTCGGCCGCGGCGGCCTTCTGCCAATGGCCGTACCCGCCCCAGCCGAGCAGGCCGACGGCAATGAGCCCGGCGACGAGGAACGGCCCCTTCCCCGGCGGCGGCGGGATCTCTGCCGGGCCTCGCCCCGATCCATGACTCGAACCATGAGCCGTCACCGTGCCGGTCTCGCCATCGATCGCGTCACCAGGGCTGTTCCCGCTCATGCGTAATCCTGAAGCGGCTTGACCTCGCCCCGCCTGAGGAGGGTGTAGAGGAAGGGCACGAAGAGCAAGGTCGATGGCGTGCCGATGGCGATGCCGCCCATCACGGCGCGGGCAAGGGCCGCGTTCTGTTCGCCGCCCTCCCCCGTCCCAAGGGCCATCGGGATCAACCCGAGGAACATCGCGCCTGCCGTCATCAGCACCGGCCGCAGCCGGGTCTCGCCGGCCAGGAGCGCGGCTTCGGTGGCGCTGCAGCCGGTGGCCTCTCGGTGCTCCTTGGCGAAGGTGACGAGGAGGATGGAATTGGCGGATGCGATACCCACCGACATGATCGCCCCGAACAGCGACGGGATCGAGAAGGTCGTGCCGGTGATGAACAGGCTGGCCACGATTCCGCAGAAGGCGAGCGGGAGCGCCGCCAGCACCACGAGCGGGTCGCCCCAGCTCTGGAAGTTCACGGCCATGAGGAGATAGACCGCCACAAGGGCGATGGAGAGGCCGATTCCCATGCGGAAGAAGGCCGATTGCATGTTCTCGATCTGCCCGCGCACGGTGATCTTGTCCGGCGCCGGCAGGGCCTTCTGTTCCTCCTCGACGATCCGGCGAATGTCTTTCGCCACCGAACCGAGATCGGAATCCTGCACCGCCGCGTAGATGTTGAAGGTCGGCTGCGTGTTGACGTGGTTGATCACCGTCTGTGACCCCTCGCGGCGCATGGTCGAGACGCTGGACAGCAGCGTCAGCACGCCGGGCGCATCGGAATTGCCGCTGACGAGGAGCGGGGTGTTCTGGATCGCCGTAAGGCTGTCGTTGCGATATTCCGGGGTCTGCACCCAGAGCTGGTAAGGGATGCCGGTCTTCGGGTCGGTCCAGAAGTTCGGCGTCACCTGGAAGGAGCCCGACAGGGAGACGTTGAGGCCCTGCGCGATCTGCTGCTCGGTGAGGCCGAGCTCGGAGGCGAGGCGCCGGTCCACATCGACGAAGAATTGCGGCGTGCCGACGATCTGGTGGAGATGGACGTCCACCGCCCCACGCGTCTCCTTGAGGCGACGGACGATGTTCTGCGCGGCGGCGAGGTCCTTGGCGGTGTTGCGGCCCGAGACCTGGATGTCGATCTGCGCCAGCGTTCCGAAATTGAGGATCTGCGTGATGATGTCGGACGGCTGGAAATAGACGATCAGGTCGGGAAAGCGCTCGCGCAACACCTCGCGCAGGCGCTTGGTGTAGCCGGCGACCGAGCCGTGGCCTTCCTTCAGGTTGATGAGCATTTGCCCGTCGTTGTTGGCGACGAACGACCCGTCCGAGAAGGCGAAATTGTAGTTGTTCGCAGGCAGGCCGAGATTGTCGAGAACCTGGTCGATCTCACCGTCGGGGATGACCTCCCGGACGACGGCCTGGACTTCGGCGAAGGTCTGCACCGCCGTCTCGATGCGCATGCCCGGCCGGGTGCGCAGATGCAGCGTCATCTGGCTCGATTCGACCTGCGGGAAGTAATCCTGGCCGACGAAGCCGAACAGGCCTGCCGTGCCCGCGAAGATCACCGCCACGGTGGCGAGGGTGACGACGCGGCGGCGCAGGACCACGTGGAGCAGGCCGAGATAGCTGCGGTGGAAGCGGGCGAACCGGGCTTCGAATCCCTGCCGGAACCAGCCCGCGAGGCGGAAGATCGGCCCAAACACCCAGCCCAGCGCACGGGCGACGCGGCCCCGACGCGGAGCCTGCCCGCCCTTGCCGTGATGCTCCTCGTATTCCCGCGCCACGAGCACGTCGATCAGCACCGGCACCAGGGTGCGGGACAGGACGTAGGAGGTCAGCATCGCAAAGACGACGGCGAGTGCCTGGGGCGTGAACAGGTATTTCGGCGTGTCCGTGAGGGCGAAGACCGAGACGAAGGCGGCGCAGATCGAGAGGGTCGAGATCAGCGCGGGTTTGGCGATGCCGGCCGCCCCCTCCACCACCGATTTGCGGAACGGCTCGCCCTCCTCGAACAGCCGGTAGGTGTTCTCGATGGCCACCGTTGCGTCGTCCACGAGGATGCCCACCGCCAAGGCGAGCCCGCCCAGCGTCATGACGTTGATGGTCTCGCCCAACGCCGTGAGGATCGAGAGCGAGGTCAGGATCGAGAGCGGGATCGAGACGAGCACCACGATGGTGGAGCGCCATGAGCCGAGGAACAGCAGGATCGTCAGGCCGGTCAGCGCGGCGGCGATGACCGCCTCGTGGATGACGCCTTCGATAGCGGCGGAGACGAAGACCGATTGGTCGAACAATTCGCGCAGCGCCATTCCCTCCGGGGCGGCGGCGCGGATGTCCGGCAGGGCCTTCTTCACGTTGTTGACGACGTCGAGGGTCGAGGCGGTACCGTTCTTGAAGATGCGCATCAGCACCGAGTTCAGGCCGTCGGCCCGCACGATGTTGACCTGTGGCGGACCGCCGTCACGGACATTGGCGACGTCGCGCACCAGCACAGGCTGTCCGCCGACCACCCGGATCGGCACCTGGTTGAGCGCTTCGATGGCGTCCGGCGTGGCGTTGAGCTGGATCGGGTATTGCTGCTCGCCGATCTTGGCGAGACCGGAGGGCACGGTGAGATTCTGCGCCGTCATGGCGTTGGTGACGTCCAAAGCCGTCAGTCCCAGAGCGCGCAGGGCTTGAAGGTCGAGATCGACCATGATCTGGCGCGGCGTGCCGCCGAAGGGCGAGGGCAGCGTCGAGCCCGGCACCTGGGTCAGGCGCTGGCGGATGCGGTACTGGGCGTAATCGTAGACCTTGGTCAGGCTCTCGCTGGTGGAGGAGAGCGAAAGCTGGATCACCGGGACGGAGGAGGCCGAGAACCGCAGGACGATGGGAGGCTGCACCCCCGGCGGCATGGTCGAACGGATCGAGTTCATCGCCGAGACTGTCTGGGCGATGGCGAGATCGATGCTCACCGATTGGTCGAAATACACTTTCTGGATCGCCGTGCCCTGCAGCGTCGTCGATTCCATCCGAGCGATGTTGTTGACGTTGTTCGAGAGCGAGAACTCCGCATAGGTCGTGATGCGACGCTCCATCTCGGAGGTCGAAAGGCCCGTATAGGTCCACACCACCACGACCACCGGGATGTCCACGGTGGGCAGCACGTCCTTTGGTGCCACGATCACCGAGGCCGCGCCGCCAAGCATCATCAGCACGGCGAGCACGTAGATCGTGATGCGAAACTTCAGAGCATACTGGACGAGGCCCATACGGTATCCGCGCAAACCTGTTCGGGCTGGTGTACCACGTTCGTCGCACGCCACGAGGTCATCTGTAGACGTGACGCCGCGACGCAATCGGCGGACCGGGACAGGATATTTGTTTCCGGATGTAACCGGTGCGCGAATACGCTCCGCCCAGGACCGCGCCTATTTCGCGGGTTTGGCCGGCACGTTGCGGCAGATGCCCTTGAGCGTCGCCCATTCGGTCTCGTCGAGAATGCGCCGGCCGACCGTTTCCGTGCCCGCCATCGCGCGGATGCGGTTGGCGCGCTCCTTCGTGAAGGGATGGCTGCGGAGCAGGCTCGCGAACTCGGCTTTATCGTCGTCCTTGGCGATGCGTTCGAGGATCGTCGCCAACGCCGTGGCATCCCCGCCCGACCGGCGCATGACCTTCACCGAATAGGTATCCGCCGCGTTCTCGGCCTCGCGGGAATAGCCGGCCGAGATGGCGGCTTGGCCTACCGCGACGAGGATCGTGGAGCCGGTCAGGTCGCCCAGCACGAGACTGAGGAGGAACGAGCTTCCGCTCGCCGCCAGCAGAGCCCGCATCGGGTCGCGCGCGGCGACATGCCCGAATTCGTGAGCCAGCACGCCGGCGAATTCGTCGGGCGTGCGGGACTGATCGATGAGGTCCGACAGCACGACGACCCGCCCGCCGGGAAGGGTTAGGGCATTGGCGATGGCGTGTCGCCTGACCGTGATCGCCGGATCGACCGGCAGGCCGCCATCCGCCGTCATCCGCTCGATCAGGCGGTCGAGGACGGCTCGCGCCGGGGCATCGTCGCAGACCGGCGGGTCGCCGAGAATCTTGCCGATCTGCCCGTCCACCGCCCCTCCGAGCCGCGCTTCGATCGCTGCCGGGATGACGGGTGCCAGACGCACGGCAATGGCCGGGACGCCGTAGATCGCCAGACCGATCACCGAGATCCCGGCCGCGATCGACCACAGGACGAGGCGCAGGCGACCGCCCGAGGCGGAGGGGTCGGATCGGTACAGGTCCGGACAGTGATCCTTCAGCGCGGCGGCCAGGGCCTCGTCGGTGAACTCGACCCGCTCGGCACGTCCCGCCGGGCCGACCCGCATGAGCGGGGCCGCCGTGTCGCCGGCGGCGAGCTCGGCGAGTGTCCAGGCGAGGCGTAGGTCCTGCCCGGTGATCTCCAGGCTGTCCTCGAGGACCAGGGTCACCGGATGGGCCCTGGCGCTCAAGCCATCGTAGTACGTGCCGTGGACCGCATGTGCCGGCACTAGAACCCCACTTCGAGCGCGCCGCCGACATCGAGCGCGTCGGCGAGACCCTCGTTGAGTCCGCTGCCCACCCGCCGGCTCGACGCGAGCACGGCATCGAGGCCGCCGGCATTCTCGACCACCGTGGTGGTGGCGACCGCCGCCCAGAGCCGCGCGGTGATGACCCGGACATAGAGCACCGCGAAGAACAGCGCGCCGCCGAGATAGCCGAACACCATGCCGAATAGGAGCGCCCAATGGGCTCCGCTCTCCATGCCCTGGGCCTGCAGGAGCAGACCGCCGCCGCCGATGACGAGGCCGAGGATCAGGACGAAGCCGATCACGGAGAGAAGGTAGACGAAATAGGGCCAGTAGAACTGGCGGGCCTTCAGGGTGGACGAAAGGCGCACGGAGCCGAGGCTGGCCGCGTTCATGAAGAGCCGCGTCTCCCGCGCCCGGTAGAAGGGGATGAGAAGGAGCCCGAGGGGAAACGTGATGCCGAGCGTGCTGAGGAGAAGCGCCCCGAACGTGGCGATGGGCGTGCCGTCGTAATCGCTGTTGAACTCCGTCTCGCCGGGTTTGCCCCCCTCCTTGGGGACGAACAGGTCGTCGGGAATGTTGAAATCGGTAGCCACGAGGAAGGCGATCAGCGCGGCGGCGATGGGAAGGAGCACCACCACGTAGAAGGCCAGCCAGGGAAGCAGCAGCGAGCGCCCGCGCGCGGTCGATTCCATCCGGCTCGACCCGATCAGGGTGTGATTGATCCTGTACCGCTCGAGGCTCGCCCGCATGAAGGGGAAGGCGAGGCCGAGGGTGAGGAGCGTCAGCAGCGACCAGCCGATGGCCATCAGCGCGTAGGTGATCGCCGATCCGTCCTGGCCGAGGCGGATACCACGCCACAGGGTGCGCGAGGCGCGGTAGCGCCGGCCGCGATAGACCGCGAACTGGCCGAGGACGAAGAGGATGAGGAAGGACAGGACGCTGCCGAAGGCCGCGAGCCAGGGCGCCGAGATCGTCGCGACGAAGATCAGGACATAGACGGGGATCAGGATGGCGACGGCGACGAGGAAGCCGAGGAACAGTTCCTTGCCGGTCCCGGAATACTCGGCCGGGCTGCCGTCGACGACGGTCCGGTTCCAGAAGTAGCGCCGCAATTCGGTGACGTACCAGAACCGGTAGATGCCGAAGGTGACGAGGGACAGGAGGAAGCCACGGACGGCGATGCCGGTGAGGCCCTTGAGTGTCCTGTCGAAGGTGATCGCGCCGGAGCGGTCCATCCCGGATCGCGTCTCGGTCATTGGCGGCTGCGACATGAGACCTCCTCTCTCGGGAGGCGACATATAAGCCTATCGTCCCAGATGAGGCCACCCGCCGATACGACTTTAGATCGGTATGCTCTTGCGCCGATAAAGTATGGGCCTGCCGACGTCGTTAAAAAGCTTCGCTCCGGTCTTGGAATTTGCATTCCGAGACCGGAGCCCGAAACGTCTTCGTCGCATGATCGGGATAGAGAGGAAGATCTGTCTCGCCGAAGGGGTCGTCACCGAGGGGGATAGACGGGATCAGCAGCAGCGGAATCCATTCCGGTTACCCACACCGAACCGGGCATTCTCCCTGTTCCGGTAGAATTCCCGCTCGCTCATCGGCTCCTGATCGGTATGGGTCCGGCGAATATGGGCGGCATAGGCCTCGTAGTCGCCCTGCCCCACCATCAGGCGGGCGCCGTCGCAGACGCATTTCGAGAAGGTCTTCAGCCGATCCCGCAGTTCCATCGACGACAGCGCCATATCGGTTACTCCGCCGGGACGGCGGTGGGGCCGCCGCTTTCGAGGGCCGTCCAGCGCTCGGCGCGATAGGCCTTGACGCAAGCCATGATGCCGAAGGCGGCGATGGCGATGACGAGGCCGACGAACATCACGGCGAGTGCCGCGTCGATCCGGTCATTGAAGACGATCTTGTGCATGTCGGCCATGTTCTTGGCCGGACCCAGCACCTTGCCCTCGGCGATCGCCGACGAGAACCGGTCGGCATGGGACAGGAAGCCGATCTTGGGGTCGGCCGAGAAGATCTTCTGCCAGCCCGCATTGAGGGTGCAGATCAGCAGCCACACGGTGGGGATGATCGTGACGAAGGCGTAGCGCTCACGCTTCATCTTGAAGATCACCACGGTGGCCAGCGTCAGCGCCACGGCCGCCAGCATCTGGTTCGAGATGCCGAAGAGCGGCCACAGGGTGTAGATGCCGCCGAGCGGGTCGGTGACGCCCTGGTAGAGGAAGTAGCCCCAGGCCGAGACGCAGAGTGCCGTGGCCAAGATGCTGGGCGCCCAGGCCGTGGTATCCTTGAAGGTCGGCGAGATCAGGCCGAGCAGATCCTGCAGCATGAAGCGTCCCGCCCGCGTGCCGGCATCGACGGCGGTGAGGATGAAGAGGGCCTCGAACAGGATCGCGAAATGGTACCAGAAGGCCATCATCGTCTTGCCGCCGATGGCCGACGAGATGATGTGGGCCATGCCGACGGCGAGGGTCGGAGCGCCGCCGGTACGCGAGATGATCGAATGCTCGCCCACGTCCTTGGCGGTCTGGGTGATCACCTCGGGTGTGATCGGGAAGCCGAGATTGGTCACTGCCGCCGCCGCCGTCTCGGCGGAGGTGCCGAGCAGGGCGCCGGGCGAATTCATGGTGAAGTAGATGCCCGGATCGATCACGCTCGCGGCGACCAGCGCCATGATCGCGACGAAGCTCTCCATCAGCATGCCGCCATAGCCGATGAAGCGGGTGTCCATCTCGTTGTCGAGGAGCTTCGGCGTGGTTCCCGACGAGATCAGCGCATGGAAGCCGGAGACCGCGCCGCACGCGATGGTGATGAAGAGGAACGGGAACAGGGAGCCCGCCCAGACCGGGCCGGTGCCGTCCACGAACTTCGTCATGGCGGGCATCTGCAGGTGCGGGGCGACGACGACGATGCCGAGCGCGAGACCGATGATGGTTCCGATCTTGAGGAAGGTCGAGAGATAGTCGCGCGGGGCGAGCAGGAGCCAGACCGGCAGGATCGAGGCGATGAAGCCGTAGCCGATCAGCATCCAGGTCAGCTGGGTGCCGGTGAAGGTGAAGGCCGGGCCCCAGACCGGATGTTCGTTGATCTGGCCGCCGCCGATGATGGCGGCCATGAGCAGGATGAAGCCGAGGATCGAGACCTCACCGATCTTGCCCGGCCGGACGAAGCGCGCGTAGAGGCCCATCAGGATGGCGATCGGGATCGTGGCCGCGACGGTAAAGGTGCCCCAGGGGCTCTCGGCCAGCGCCTTGACCACGATCATCGCCAGGACGGCGAGCAGGATCACCATGATCATGAAGGTGCCGAACAGCGCGATCACGCCGGGGATCACGCCGAGTTCGGCCCGGATCAGTTCACCGAGGGAGCGCCCGTCGCGGCGCATGGAGATGAACAGGATCATGAAGTCCTGAACCGCGCCCGCGAGCACGACGCCGGCCAGGATCCAGAGCATGCCGGGCAGGTAGCCCATCTGCGCGGCCAGGACCGGGCCGACGAGGGGACCCGCGCCTGCGATCGCCGCGAAATGGTGACCGAACAGGACGGTCTTGTTGGTGGGAACGTAGTCGAGCCCGTCATTATGACGATGGGCGGGTGTCTCGCGCGCCGGGTCGAGGCGCATCACCTTCTCGGAGATGTAGAGCGAGTAGTACCGGTAGGAGATGAGGTAGACGCAGACCGCGGCCACGACGATCCACAAGGCGTTGATCGATTCGCCGCGGCTGGTGGCGACAATCGCCAGGGCTGCCGCGCCCAACGCACCGACAAGGGCCCATGGCCCGTGCTTCTGTATCGCACTCATCGACGTCTCGCTCCCGCGACCCGTCCTTGATGGCGGATCGTCAAGGCTCTTCTGGCTCAAAAATTCTTTCGGGGCCAGAGGAGAAAAATACAAAGACGCGGACGCTGTCAGTCCGTGACGATCACCCGGTTCGGCAACTCGTCGATATCCCCCGGCCGGCGCGGCAGGTGCCGCTCGAGGATGGCGCCGATGGACTCGACGGCCGTGACGAGGCCCTCCGTCGCCTCGCGCCGTCGGAGCGAGGCCAGAAGCGAGTCGATTGCCGACGACCACGCCGCCGGGGAGATGCGCGAGGCGATGCCCGTATCGGCGACGATCTCGGCATGCCCCTCGGCGACGGCAAGATAAATGAGGATGCCCGTTCGCCCGCGCGTCCCGGCCAGTCCGCGCGCGGCGAATTCCCTCGTCGCCGCCTCATGGGCCCGCGCCCGCCGGATCGAGCGGGGAACGAGGCCGAGACGGGTTCGCGGATGGGAGGCTGCGGCAAGCGCCAGGAGAACGACCGCAGCCTGCGTCAGGGCGATCGACGCAGCACTCCACGGCGTGAACAGGATCAGCGGCCAGGGTACCGCGAGCCCGAGGGCCAGCGCCGGTACGAGGGCTGCGGACCGGTACAGCCCGGCGCGGGCGGCGACGAGAACGACGATCTCCGCCGATGTCGTCGATTCGGCCTTGGCGATCGCTCCGGCGATCCGCGTCCTGTCGGTGTCGCTCAGCATCCTACCAATCCCCGGAGGCGCCGCCTCCTCCCGATGAGCCACCTCCGCCCGAGAAGCCGCCGCCATCACCGAAGCCGCCCGAGACGCCACCGCTCCAGCCGCCGGACGATGGCCCGGGAAGGATGATGAATCCGCCACCCGGGCGACCGCGATTCATCCGGTAGACGACGAACAGGATCAGCAGGAACAAGATGATGAAGCCGATGACATGGGACGGCTCGGCCTCGTCGCTGCGTACCTTGCCCCTGCGCTGCCATTCCTCGGCATCGCCGCTGAGGATCGACAGCATGGCATCGATTCCGGCCTTGATGCCGCCGCCGTAATCGCCCGTCTTGAAGCGGGGCGTGATGGACGTGGTGATGATGACCTTCGACAAGGCGTCGGTCAGCGCCCCTTCGAGGCCGTAGCCGACCTCGATCCTCACCTTACGGTCGTTTGGCGCTACCAGCAGAATTGCGCCGTTGTTGGTCTTGGACTGCCCGATGGCCCAGGAGCGGAACAGCCGGTTGCCGTAATCCTCGATCGTCAGCCCTTGCAGGTTCGGCACCGTCGCGACGACGACCTGATCGGAGGTCTTCTCCTCGTAGGCCTTCAGCTGTGCTTCCAGTACCGATTTCTCGTCCGGCTTGAGGATCCCGGCCGCATCCACGACGCGACCGCTGAGGGACGGGAAGGTCGGCTCCGCGGCCAGAGCCTCGCCGCGCGCCAGCAGCACCATCCCCGCCAGGACGACGAGGACGAACGCCAGGACCGGCGCGAGCGCGCGCCCTCGAAGAAACGCCGCCCTCATCACCGCGCTAGAACTTCACGGACGGAGGCTTGTCCGAATTGGGCGTCGCCGTGAACGTCTCCATCGGCTTCGATTCCGGATAGAACCACGCGGCGATCCAGCGGCCGGGGATGGTGCGGACCTCGGTGTTGTAGGCCTGGACGGCGCCGATATAGTCGCGGCGCGCCACCGCGATCCGGTTCTCCGTGCCTTCGAGCTGCGACTGCAGCGCGAGGAAGTTCTGGTTCGACTTCAGATCGGGATAGCGCTCCACGGTGACGAGGAGCCGCCCGAGGGCGCCGGAGAGCTGATTCTGCGCGTCCTGGAATTCCTTGAACTTCTGGGGATCGGACACCGTGGAGGCATCGACCTTCACGCTGGAGGCCTTGGCGCGGGCTTCCGTGACGCCGACGAGGACATCCTTCTCCTGCTGCGCGTAGCCCTTCACCGTCTCCACGAGATTCGGGATCAGGTCGGCACGGCGCTGATACTGATTCTGAACCTCGCTCCACGAGGATTTCGCGCTCTCCTCCAGCGTGGGCACCCGGTTGATCGCGCCGCAGCCCGAGAGGGTCGTGGCCAGGGCGACGGCGACGAGCGCGGACCGCATGCGGCGAAACACCGAGGGTCGAGGCGAAGGCGCGAAGGTCGCGGTGGCGTCGGGACGCAGAACTGACAACATCGGGGGCTCCTCGTGGACGGGCGCGGCATGGCGCGTCCACGCCCCTGCCGCCCGGCGACGCGTGTTGAGATAGGGCGTGATACCGCCGGTGAAAGGCCGGATCGCGATGCGTCCGCGACGAAACTCCACGCACATCCCGTGGTCGAACTCCCACGGGGGCAGGTTGACAAGGCAGCGTGCATGGGTCGCTGTGCCGGCCATGGATGAACTGCCACCTACCCCCCGGGTCGAAAAACCGAGGGTTTCCATCACCTACTGCACGCAGTGCCAGTGGCTCCTGCGTGCCGGCTGGATGGCGCAGGAGCTTCTTTCCACTTTCCGCGACGAGGTCGGCGAAGTCGCCCTCGTGCCGGGGACAGGCGGCGTCTTCATCATCGTCTGCGGGTCGGAGACGATCTGGGACCGAACGCGGGACGGTGGATTTCCCGACGTGAAGACCTTGAAGCAGCGCGTCCGCGATCGGCTGGCGCCGAGCCGGGATCTCGGTCACATCGATAGGCCATGAACGCCGAGACGGGGAAAGCCAAGATCAAGAACCAAGAGCCGAAGAGCGCCGAGTCCAAGGGCGAGATGGAACCTGCTTTCGAACGGACGAGAACCGGTGGGTGGCAGGGCACGGCGCCGGGCCGGCTGTTCGCACGCATCCGGGATCGAGGCTTCTCGACCCAGGTCTACCTGATCGCCCTCGTCGTGGCGCTGATCGGGCCCGGGCTTCTGTTCACCGCGATCCTGCTGTTTCGCTATGCCGGAACAGAGCGGGCACGGTTCGAGCAGGATGCCCGCGAGAACGTTCGCGGCATCGCCCTGTCCATCGACCGCGATACGGCGGGGCTCGTCTCCGTGCTGCAGACCTTGGCGACGTCGCCCCGCCTGAAGGATGCGGAGTTCGAGAATTTCGACGCCCAGGCACGCCTCGTTCGCGAAACCGTCGGGCTCGACATCCTCCTGCGCCAACCGGACGGGCAGCAACTGGTCAATACGTCGGTCCCGCGCGGGGCCCCATTGCCGAAGACCGCCTTGCCCTTCGACCGTGAGCTGACATCCGGAACGCAGCGGGCCATGATCTCCGGCATCCTGTCGGGCAGCATGCCCGATCGGGCGACCTACGCCATCGCCGTCCCGGTGCAGAACGAGGGCGAGGTCGTCTACCTGCTGAGCTTTCTCGCGCCGGTGAACCGGCTGCAGGGCATCCTGAGCCGGGAATACGTCCAGGGCTGGATGACGGGGGTCTCGGACCGGGATGGGATCGCCCTCGCCCGTATTCCCGACCCGGCCTCCATCGTCGGGCGGCCGCGCCTGGCGACCCTTCGCCAGCGCCAGACCGATACGCCGGGAGTCTGGGAGGGCAAGGATTTCAACATGCGCCCCGTCACGGTCGTCGAGGCGCGCTCGCGCCTCACCGGGTGGACGGTGAGCGCCGTGATTCCGAAGGCGCTGGTGGATGCGCGGCTGCGCGGATGGATCTGGGCCTTTACCGGCTTCGGCCTCCTCGTCCTGGCGACGTCGTCGATCCTCGCCATCAATCTCTGGTCGAAGGTTTCGCAGCCATTGCGCCGGCTCGTGGCGTCCGGCCCGGCGCTCGCCCGTGGCGAAGCGATTCCGCGCATCACCTCGCCGATCCACGAGATCCGCCGCCTCGGCGACGTTCTGGCGGACGCATCCCTGCGCCTGCGCACGCGAAGCGAAGAGCGCGATACGGCGCTCGCCGAGACGGAGCGCGGGCTCTCGGCCCTGCGCGAGAGCGAGGCGCGGTTCCGGCACATGGCGGATTCGGCCCCCGCATTGATCTGGATGACCGACGAGCTTGGCGAGATCAGCTTCGCCAACCTGCATTTCGACCATCTGTTCGGAAAACCCGCCAGCGCGCTGGCGGCCGGCGGGTGGCAGACGATCGTCCATCCGGACGACCAGACGGCGTTCACGTCCAAGTTCTCCGAGGCCTTTGCCGAGCGCCTTCCCGTGAGGGCGGAGGTCCGGGTGGTGGATCGCGACGGCGAGGTACGCTGGCTGCGTTGCGAAGGCGTGCCACGCCTCGACGATACCGGGGCCTTCCTCGGCTATACCGGCTGCAACGTCGACATCACCGACGCCAAGCGGGCGGAGGAGCATCTCCTGCTCCTCATCCACGAACTCAACCACCGTGTGAAGAACACGCTCGCGACCGTCCAGTCCATCGCCATGCAATCCCTGCGCGGCCTCGACACGGCGGAGGCGGCGGCGGCAAAAGCCGCGTTCGAGGCGAGGCTGCTCGCCCTCGCCCGGGTGCACGATGTGCTCACCCGCGAAAGCTGGGAGGGTGCGGAACTCGGCAACGTGGTGGCGGATGCCATCGCTCCCCTCGATTCCACCGGGGCGGGACAATCCCGCTTCATCGTGTCCGGGCCGCAACTGCGCCTGCCGCCGCGACTTGCGCTCTCCATCGCCATGGCGCTGCATGAACTCGGCACCAACGCGGTCAAATACGGCTCGCTCTCGCAGGAGGGTGGGACTGTGAAAATCACCTGGTCCGTCGTGAAAGAGGCGGAGACCCGCCTCCTTCTGCGCTGGAGCGAAAACGGCGGACCGCCCGTGACGCAGCCGACACGCACCGGCTTCGGTTCCCGCCTCATCGAGCGTAGTCTGGCGCGCGAGCTTGCCGGCGAGGTTCAGCTCCTGTTCGAGCCCACCGGGGTTGTCTGCTCGATCGAGGCGCCCGTACCGCCGCCGACCTTGCTCGAGCGCAAGGCAGGCCTCGTCCCGCTGCGACCCGCACCGCTTCTCCCTCACTCGGCCTGATCGCTCGCGCCTAAAACAAGTCGTCATGCGCGCTCGCCCGAACATACGCGTGAGGACGGTGCCCCACCATGGCTCGCCCTTCGATCCGATGCAGTCGCTCACGTCGAGCGCGCGAACTTCGCAAAAAAGTTACTCTTCCATGTGCGACACTGGGCGAAATTGAATTCAACTATAAGTATGTTTCTTGATCGGTGCCGCCGCGACATCAATTCTTATGGCGAGACGACATACATCGTTGGAGTATGCGCCAGCCAATTTTCGTCTACGCGTGATACTGGAGAAGAACCGGCGGTTTGATTGGTAATCCTGTTTTTTGAGGAGCAGGTCGGATACTGTTCGAAAGAAGAAAATATTAGAATCCAGCCGCTTGGTTACCATTGACGACTGGCGTTCGGCTCACGGAAGCCGACCATTCTCGCGTTCCGGCCGTCGCGGAGAGCGGGTATGCTAAGGCACTATTAAACAATAGAGTTTATTACATTGCCCTATCGATATCTCAGGGTTGTAGTTTTATGATTGGCTTCTCCCGCAAGCGTCCCGCCTCCGACACGACTGCGGTTCCTGCCGTTGCCCAGCAGATCGGGGCCGATGAGGTTCGTCTGAGCGCGGCCGTCGAAGCACTGATGTCGAGCCAGGGTTTGACCGCCGTCGACCTGCCAGACGGTAGGCTCAAATCCGCCCTCGAACGCCTTCGCAGCCATGGCGATGACGATAAGCAGCGTAGCCTGTCCTCCATCGCGTCCATGGCGAAGGAAGCCTCGGAGGCCGCCATCAATATCGGCTGGATGACCTACGATGTCGGCGAGGTGGCGATCGCCACGCAGACGATCGCGGGTGCAACAGAGGAATTGGCGGCGTCCATCGCCGAGGTCTCTCAGACGTCCGACACGGTCGTCACAGTTGCCCAGGACGCGCTGACCGCCATGAGCGCCTGCATCGGCGACGGACGCCAGGCGAAATCCGCCATGCAGGAGATCGAAGCCCGCACCTCGCTCATTTCAGAGCGCGTCGTGGTGCTTGAGCGAGCCATCGCCCAGATCGAAGTGATGGCGACCGCCATCGCGTCGATTTCCGCCCAGACCAATCTGCTTGCGCTGAACGCCACGATCGAAGCCGCGCGTGCGGGTGAAGCCGGACGCGGGTTCTCGGTGGTCGCCGCCGAGGTCAAGTCGCTCTCTGCCCAGACCGCCAAGTCGACGGGTGAAATCCGCGGCCTGCTCAGTACCCTCACGGCCGAAATGGGAGCTATCTCGGTGGCCGTCGGCGAGAGCCGCAGCGCTGTCACGTCCGGCCGGGCGATCGTCGAGCAATTGGAGACGCGGGTCGAGCAGACCAACGAGCGGATCTCGCAGGCGAGCGACCTGAATCAGGCGATCTCGCACATGCTCTCGCAGCAGCGCTCTGCCACCGCCGAAATCTCCACCAGCGTCCAGAACATTGCCGGCAAGGCCGCGAAGACCCACGAGGAGATCGACAAGATCACCACCCGCCTCGTGAAGGCGGAAAGCTTCGGCCGCACCGCTTTGGCTGCGGAAAGCAGCCGCGTCAGCGCTCATGGCCTGGTCTGCCTGCCGGCGGATGTGGGCATGTGGAAGCGCAAGCTGGCCCGCATCCTCGTCGGGCTCGCTCCGGCCGCGTCCACCGAAGCGACGATGCTGGGTATCGCGAACCACAGCGTCTGCACGGAGTTGCGGAACGGCCCGTTGCGCGATCACCCGGCGCTGGCCCGTCTTGCCGATGCCGAGAAGACCGCTCTCGAAGAAGCGAAGAAGATGATCGATGCCGTCGCCGCGAACAATTGGGACGTGGGGACGCCGGCTTATCAGGCCGCTTCCGCTGCCATGAAGTCGATGCTCGCCGCCGCCAACGAGTTGCTCGACACCAAGGCTGCGTAATCGCCGCTCATCGCGGATGACGCTCAGGCAAACCCATCGACATCCTGCGGCCGGCTCTTGTTGCCGGCCGCAGGTTTCGTCATGGCTGGAGCGCATCGCCACGAGAGAGCCCGAACCTTTCGAATGATCCTCCCGGACGCTTCCCTACCGGCCCGTTTCAATGCCGCCCGCCACTGCCTTGCGGACAATGCGCGCCTGCGGGGAGGCAAGACGGCGCTCGTCATGGCGGGCGCGGAAGGGGAGACGCTGCGCCTCACCTTCGCCGAGGCGGACCGGGCCGTGCGCGGCATTGCCGCCGGCTTTCTCTCCCTCGGCCTCACACGCGGCGACCGGGTGATGATCCGGATGGGCAACGAGGCGGATTACGTCCTCGTGTATTTCGGCGCGCTCGCCGCCGGGCTCGTGGCCCTCCCCTCCTCGCCCCAGCTGACGCCGGCGGAGGCCGCTTTCCTTATGGAGAATTCCGGAGCGGCCGTCGTGGTGACCGGGGCGGGCCACCGTCTCGACGCGGCGGAGGCCGAGGGCCGCATCGTCCTCGGCCCCTCCGAGATCGCCCTGATGAAGCGTGCCGAGCCGGTCGCGGATTATGCCGACACCGCGGCGGACGATCCGGCGACCCTGGTCTACACCTCCGGCACCACCAGCCGGCCGAAAGGGGTGCTCCACGCCCATCGGGCGATCTGGGGGCGCCGTCCGATGCATGCGCATTGGCTGGGGCTGACGGAGGCCGACGTCATGCTGCATGCCGGCACCATGAACTGGACCTACACGCTGGGCGTCGGGATCACCGATCCCTGGTCCTGCGGCGCCACGAGCGTGCTCTACGATGGGCCCCGTGATCCTGCCATCTGGCCCAGTCTCATCGCCCGCCACGGTGCGACGCTGTTTGCCGCCGTGCCGAGCGTCTATCGACAGATCCTGAAATATGCCGATCTCGATTCCTGCGATCTGTCCCGGCTGCGCCACGGCTGCACCGCTGGCGAGGCCCTGCCCGCCGACTTGCTGGAGGCCTGGACGCGGCGGACCGGCAAGCCGCTCTACGAAGCGCTCGGCATGAGCGAAATCTCCACTTACATCTCCAGCGGTCCCACCATTCCGGTGAAGCCCGGTTCCCCCGGCATGCCCCAGCCCGGGCGCCGCGTGGCGATCCTGCCCGTGGACGGGCCGGGCGAGCCTTTGCCGAAAGGCGAGACCGGGCTTCTGGCCATTCACCGCACGGAGCCGGGCTTGATGCTCGGCTACTGGAACCGGCCCGACGAAGAAGCCTCGGTTCTGCGCGGCGAATGGTTCGCGGGCGGCGATCTCGCGAGCCTCGACGAGGACGGCTACCTCTGGTTCCACGGGCGCAACGACGACCTGATGAACGCTCTCGGCCACCGGGTCTCTCCCAACGAGGTCGAGGGCGTGGTCGGCTTGCATCCCTCCGTGGCCGAAGTCGGCGTCGCCGAGCTCGCCGTCCGGGCCGACCTGAAGGTCATCGCCGCTTTCGTTGTCCTGAAGCCTGGGGCGGAGGCGGACGGACCGTCGATCCTAGCCTGGTGCGCCGAGAGACTGGCGGCCTACAAATGCCCGCGCGAGATCCGGTTCGTGGAGGCGCTGCCCCGCACCGCCAACGGGAAGGTCCAACGCAAGCGGCTGGGCGACCAGCCGGTCGCGGCCTGAGCACGACGCCGCCGGCCCGGGGCGACGATCCTCGATCCATGACGACACTGTCGAGAAAACAGTATCGGCCAGCCGGGCCGATGCCGTAGAGCCCTCCCCATGTCCGCGCCGCCGCTCTCGATCTTCCTCATCGCCTTCAACGAAGCCGACCGGATCGGCGCGACCATCCGCGCGGTCCGCGACCTCACCGACGACCTCGTCGTGGTCGATTCTGGCTCCACCGATGGAACGCAGGCGCTGGCGGCATCGCTTGGCGCACGCGTGATCCACAACGACTGGTCGGGCTATGGCCCACAGAAGCGTTTCGCCGAGACCGAGTGCCGTCACGATTGGCTCCTCAACCTCGATGCGGACGAGGTGGTGCCGCCGGACCTGTCCGACGCCATCCGCGCCCTGTTCGCCGCCGGCGAGCCCGCCCATCCGGCCTATCGCATCGCCATCGCGGAGATCTTCCCCGGTGAGACGAAGCCCCATCCCTGGGCCTATGCGCTGCATCCCGTCCGCCTCTATCGCAAGGACAGGGGCCGCTACTCGCCCTCCCCCGTCCATGACCGGGTGGAGCTCGATCCCGGCGCCAGCGTCGGACGCGTGAAGGGGGTCATCCACCACTTCTCCGTCCGCTCGCTCGGCGACCAGCTCGACAAGCTCAACCGCTATTCCGACCAGCAGGCCCGGGATCTCGAAACGCGCGGCGTCACGATCCCGACCTGGCGGATCTTCGTCGAGCTGCCGCTGAACTTTCTGAAGGCCTATCTCGGCCGGCGCCATTTCGTCAGGGGCGTCTATGGCTTCCTCACCGCCGCGAACTACGCGATCTCCCGCCATCTGAGGGTCGCCAAGCATTATGAGCGGCGCAACGCACGAATTTCCACCCCATTGGCGCCTATCGAGCCAGCGAAGCGGGTTGACCCGTCCGACGCGAAATTCTAGAGCCACCCCTACGGAGACGTGGCCGAGCGGCTGAAGGCACTCGTTTGCTAAATGAGCATACCCCGAAAGGGGTATCGAGGGTTCGAATCCCTCCGTCTCCGCCATTTAGCCGCTTCTACGCCATGGTGCGACATTCTGCGCGGTCGATACACAACCACCGCGGGTCTCTGATTGGACGCAGTCCGTGGTGGCAGGCGCCATCCACCCGCGCCGCAGATTCTTCTGTCCATTTGATCCGGGTATATCGGGCCTCTCCGTCCCTTCACCCAGAAATTCCAGCAGTCGGGCTGAAAACCGATCCGCTGAATCGACGTTGGAGATGTGTGCGGCGCCGTCGAGTCCGGCGTAGCGGCCCTGTGGCGCGCGCTCGGCCATGCAATGGCTGGTCTCGGGCGGGGACATCCCATCGAGGTTGCCTGCGATGAAAAGCGTCGGCATGGCGAACGAGGCGGTGCGTTCGGTGACGTCGAACGCGCCGATGCCGCGCGCAACATGGGCGAGCGAGGCGCCATCGGCCGTCGCCGCTATGCCATGCCAGACTTGATAGGTCCGCAAACCCTCCGGTGTCGTCTGGAACGCGGGAGAGACAAGCGACGGCCGGCTTTGTTCCAACCGTTGAACCGGACCACCGGGATGCTCGAAATTCGTCGCCCTGCCTTCCGCCAGCGCGTGGAAGACGGGCGTGCTTGTCTTGTCGAAGCTGTTCGCGACGACCAATCGGCCGATACGTTCTGGGTCTCGGAGCGCAAGCTCCAGCGCGATCATGCCCCCAGTGAGAGGCCAACCAGATCGACAGGCCCTATATCCAGATGAGTGAGCAGTGCTTCGATATCGCCCGCGAGCGCGGCGACGCCTATGGGCGCCGTCAGCTTGCCCGACGCGCCATGCCCGGCATGATCGCCCGATAGCCTGCCTCGACCAGCGGAGCGATCTGTGTCCCCAGGCGCGGCCTGAATTACTGATGCCATGCAGAAGGACGATAGGGCGGCCAGCGCCGAATTCGATGAAATAATTGGTGCGGCTAGCCGTGTCGTAAAAGGCCATTGTAAGACTCCTGTCGTCAGAGGCGGAGGAAGAGACGGTCACCGGGGCGAAAGCGCGCGGCGATGAGCGCGAGCGCGAGGCACAGTCCCGCCATCAGCCACCAGGCGGGGGTGAGGTCCGCCAGATGCTGACGCAGCAGTCCGGCGACCAGCGGCAGCGCGGCGGCGAGGACATAGCCCCCACCCTGCACGAAGCCGGCGAGCGCGCTTGCCTGATCGGCATCGTCGCCATGATCCATCGCGACGATCAGCGAGAGCGGGAAGAGCGCGCCAATGCCGAGCCCCGCCAGCAGCGCCGCCGCCCATGCGAGCTGCAGTGGCGCCACGCAGAGGCAGAGCATTCCCGTCAGCAGCGCGGCAATCGCGGTGAACAACACTGCGCGACGATCTTGCGATCGATCAACCCAAAGCGAGACGGTAATGCCTGCGACCACCTCCGACAGCGTGACGGCTCCAAGCATCGCGCCGGCCGCCTGCTCGGACCAGCCGAGCTGGGTGTAGAAGGGCGGCAGCCAGGCGAGGACGAGCGTATAGGCACCCGTGCCGAAGCCGAAGAACAGCATCAACAGCCAGGCGCGCGGCGCATGGTGCACCGGGCTGCGTTGCACCGATCCTATTCTCTCTTGCGGTCCCCGCGGTACCAGAAGCCAGACGCACAGCCCGAGGAGGGCAGGCAATGCCCAAATGCCCAGCGCGGTCGGCCAGCCCAATGCCCGCGCGATCCAGGCGCCCGCCATGCTCGACATCAACGCTCCACCCATGATCGCGGTGGAGTAAAAGCCCATCAGGCGCCCGCTCCGTGGTCCCGCTCGACGGCGGATGGCACCCGGCATCAGCGCCTGAACGATGGCGATGCCGACGCCGCCAACGATGGCGGTCAACACCAAAGCTGCCTCCTGCGGCCACACCCAGCGGCCCAGGCAGGCGAGGAGAATGAGCAGGACACCAGAGGCGATGCCTGCCCGCTCTCCCATCCATCCGCGCAGCCATGCCGTTCCCAGCAGGCAGATGCCCATCAATAAAACCGGGAACGTGGTCAGCAGACTCGCGCCGATGTCGCCAAGGCCCGTGTCGCGCTGGATCGCGTCGAGCAGTGGGCCGACCGAGGCCAGTGCCGGGCGCAGATTGATGCCGACGAGCAGGATTGCGGCCGGAAACAGCATCCGACCTGATGTTTCCCGCATGATGGTCTCCGAGCAATATGACCTTGTCAGGGTCGCCGCGTCCGATATTATCTCTACATAGAGATATGTATCTCGACGTCAAGATAGAGGCGCGGAATGGACAGGGCTGCAATGGCTGCGGAACAATGGGCCTGCGAACGGCCCGATCTCGATATCGGACCGATGGTGCTGCTGGGACGGCTGGGTGAAGCAGCGCTGCTGATCTCGCGGGATCGTCTCAATCCGCTATTTGCGGAATTTGGCCTGCAACCCGGCGAGTTCGACGTGCTTGCGACGCTCCGGCGCAGCGGCACACCGTATGCGCTCACGCCCACCGCGCTCTATGAGGCGGCGATGATTTCATCTGGAAGCATGACCAATCGCCTCGATCGGCTTGAGAATGGCGGACTGGTCGAGCGGAGGCCCAACCCGGCGGATAAACGGGGAACGTTGGTGGCGCTGACGGCCGATGGTCTGGCGTTGATCGATCGCGCAATAGAGGCTCACATCGCAAATCAGCAGAGCATCGTCAGTGGTCTGGATGAGCAGGAGCGAGGTCAGCTTGCCGCGCTCCTCGGCAAATTGATCCGATCTCAACAGCACGCGGACGGCGTTAGAGGGCTATAGCGTAGACGTAGTGCTCATCATCATCGGGCGTGGCCCGCCATCTTGGCCAAGCTGACGACGTACACGACCGTTCGGTTTCCGAATGCCGTCGATTTCCCCTCCGTCGCTCTTCCCCGTCTCAGCTAAGCCGGCATCGTGACCGGCGTTGCCGAATCGAGCGTTCGGTCGCGAGCGAAGGCCGCATGGCGCGACCTCATTGCCTCGCTGGATCTCAGACATTTCGAACATGTCGGCGTGCTTCCTGAGCGACTTGCGACGGATGACGGGCCTTCTATCGCTTCCGTTCGGCTGCACCGCTGAGGCTATGGCGCTGACACATGTCCTTGCCGGTTCGTGGTGTAGAAGGATCGCACCGCAACCGACAAAGGCGCATCACATGAGAATGATCCAGGCCCTTAGTTTGGGAGGCGTCATCGCTGTGAGTGTGCTTACCCAGCAGGCCTCGGCAGGCGACGCGCAGCTGCCAGGTTATTCCGATGGAGCTCAGGTCGTTCGGGTGGAAGGAAACCGGAGCCAGGTCGATCAGATCAGTGGTGTGATCTATTCCCAGATCCGTTCGATGCGTGCGATCCGGCAATTGCGCATGTCGCTGCTCGTGCCGCGCACCAAAGACAAAAAGCCTGCGATCGTGTATTTCCCGGGCGGTGGTTTCACCTCGGCTGATCATGAGAAATACTTCGAGCTGCGCTCGGCTCTGGCCGCGGCCGGCTTCGTCGTTGCCGCCGCCGAGTATCGTGTCGTCCCGGACAGGTTCCCGGCGCTGTTGGAGGACGGCAAGGCCGCCGTACGCTATCTGCGGGCTCACGCGGCCGAGTATGGCATAGACCCGACCCGGATCGGCGTCCTCGGCGATTCCGCTGGCGGCTATCTCTCCCAGATGGTCGGCGTCACCGGTGGAGAGAAAGCCTTCGACAAGGGCGATCATCTCGATCAGCCCTCGGATGTGCAAGCGGCCGTCACTCTCTACGGAATTTCGAACCTCCTCAATATCGGTGAGGGATTTTCGCCGGCGGTCCAACTCATGCACCAATCGCCTGCTGTGACGGAGGCGCTTCTCGTCAACGGGCCGGCTTTTCGTGACTTTCCCGGTGCTTCGATTTCAGCCGATCCCGACAAGGCGCTGGCTGCAAGTCCCATGGGCCACCTTGGCGGCGACGAGCCGCCCTTCCTGATCATGCACGGAACCGCCGACAGGCTCGTCTCGCCGGTGCAGAGCAAGCAACTGTTCGAAGGCCTGCGGGCAAAGGGCGGCAAGGCGGACTATGTGCTGGTCGAAGGAGCGGGCCATGGCGACCTCACTTGGTTTCAGCAGCCGGTGATCGATCGGGTCGTCGCATGGTTCAAGGCGACGCTGGGGGGACCCATCCCCGGAGGCGGTGGCAAAGCCGACCCGAAGTCTGACCTCTGACCGCCTTCCCATCCTCGGACTATGGTTTTTCGCGGAGGCGGTCTCGGTCTATGGACGCCTCGCCCTCCCCCGTCGTGGGGAGGGCGAGGCCTGCGGGGTCTTTCGATGGGATGATCCATCTTGGATGGGTCTGCGCAAACCGGCCATCATCGGTGGAAAATCTGACGGACGAGTTCACGGCCTCGCCGGCAGTCCCGCCCGCATGGGAACCCGACGCCGACCCCGTGCTTGCCCCTTCGAGCCGGCATTCCGCCCGGCCTCGGAGATGGCGATGTCGAGCGACACCGAGAAACACAAGGCTCTCCTGGCCGCGCTCAAAGCCGCCCAGGACAAGGGCGACGGTTCCTTCGAGCAGGCTGTCACGCAAGCCTTCGAGCACGTTTTCGAGCATCTCGAGCGCCTCAACGCCGTCAGCGACGCGGATGAACAGCGCGCTCTTCAGCCCGGGGGGTCTCCCACCCTGCGGTAGCCCGACGGCAGACCGGCTGGGATCCGCGCATATGGCGCGAAGCGTCGCTCTCAGCCGGCGGCTACGACGAGCGTGCGGACTTGATCCAGCAAGCTCGGGCCGAGGGCGAGCGGGCCATCGAACGGACGTTCGTGCATGGCGATCACCCCCAGGGTGATCACCAGCGCCGAGCCGAAGATGCTCAGGGAAGCGGCCTGAGACGACGGTCGCTCCACATGAATGGCGGCGATGATGAGAAGGGCGAGAGCCGAGAGAGCAAATAGGGTCACCCATTTGCTGTCGTCGCCCTCCATCTCGCTCAGGGCGAGCCTTTCGCTGCGCGCGGTCTGCAGGTTGAGCACCGCTGCGAGGAGGGCCGAATGGTTGGCTTTCCCGACGACTACGTCGAAATTCGGCGCCACCACCGCCTGAAGCAGTTTTCCGAAGGCATGGTCGGCCCGTGACGACGCCTTTCCGCCTTTCGCCATGGCGGGCCATTCCTCGTCGACGATCGACTCGATGTAATCCGCGAGCAGGATGCGGAAGTCCGGCAGGTCCTTGGATACGGATCGGCTCAGATTGTAGACGGCACGCGCCTGGGCGCTCTCCGTCTGTACGACGCGGGACGCCTGGCGCTGACGCTCCCAGGCATCGTTGGCGACAAAGCCAATCAGGAGCGACAGCAGGACCGAGACCACGCCGACGAAGGCAGGAGCGATGCCGGTCGAGACACCGACGATGAAGGGACGCGTCCGCTTGGTGTTCGTCAGGGTGATCAGCATCAGGCACCAGGCCAGGACGAGACAGGCGAGACTTCCGAAAATCAACCAGATCGGCTGATCGAGCCAGAACGTGAGCATCGGCATGGGTCCGGGTCGGTTGGCGCGGACTTCGATAAAGCAGCCGCCGGCGAAGGGATATGCGGCGTTCGCGCCTGTCCGTGATGGGCTCTGGCACGACCGGCTCGGATGGCGCGGGGCCATCCTTCATCCGCCGGATTTCGGAACATCAACCTCACAGGACGCTCACGTTCTCATCGTGGCAGTGGCCATAAGGCGAGGCGGCATCGTTGCGTCAGCCTGTCGACACATCGTCGATGCGAAAGCCGGACGACAGGAGACGAAGCCAAGGGCCTTGCACCGATCTCATCGATAGCCATCTGTAGACCATCCAATGGGATGGTTATGGGATGGTCGGCATGGTGGATCGAGTTCGTGAGGTGCGCCCGAAAGTGCCGGACAGCGAGAAGCTGACCCTCAATCTCGGCTTCGTCGATCTCGGGCAGATCGACCTACTGGTTCGGGATGGATTCTATGCCAACCGTGCCGATTTCATCCGGACGGCGGTGCGCAATCAGCTCGACCGTCAGGGCGATGCGGTGAAGCAATCGGTCGCCCGTAAGCAGCTCAGCCTCGGCCTGTCGCACTATACCGCCCGCGACCTCGAAGCCGCGCGGGATGCGGGCGCCCCGTTGCATATTCAGGTGCTCGGCCTCGCGAGCATCGCGTTCGATGTGACTCCCGAACTGGCCCGACAGGCCATCGCCTCCGTGCAGGTTCTCGGCGCCTTCCAGGCCAGTCCCGACGTCAAGGCGGCCTTGGCCGACCGTATCGCCTGACCCCTCGCAGAGACCCGCGTGGATCGTCGTTCCACAGCCCCAACGCCGCCAGGATCATGATGATGAAAGCTTATCCCAAGATCGACATGGCCGAGGTGACACGTCTCACCCGTGCCGGACAACTGAGCGAGGCGATGGCCCTGCTGCAGGGACAATCCGTACCGCCGGCGAGCGACGAGGTGGCCGGCGAGACCATCGACATGGTGGCGCCCGCTTTCCACGGCGGCGCCTGGACGGCCCCCGCCGCCGGCCCAACTGCCACCGACCATGCGGCGCACTCGGCGGGCCAAGCCTCCGCACGCCCCGGCCTCGCCGAGACGATCCGAGCCCTACGCGAGCGCTTTCCGAAGATGGGCGATATGCCCGATTTCGGGAAAGGCATGCCCGATATTGGAGGTGGAACGAGGTCCTCCCGCGGGGCGACGGTCGAGGTTCCGGCAGGAGCGCGGTTCGAGGAGCGGAGTTTCGCCAACGCGGCGGGCAGCCGGACCTACAAGGTCTATGTCCCGAGCGGCTACGAGGGCCAAGCGCTTCCGGTCGTGATCATGCTGCACGGATGCACCCAGAACCCGGATGATTTCGCCCTGGGAACCGGCATGAACGCTTTGGCCGAGGAGCAGACCTTCATCGTGGCGTATCCCGGCCAGCCGCAATCGGCCAACATGCAGAAGTGCTGGAACTGGTTCAATGGCAGCGACCAGCAACGCGGAAGCGGCGAACCGTCCCTGATCTCCGGGATCGCGCTGGAGGTGGTGAGGGAGTTCTCGGCCGATCCGAACCGGGTCTATGCGGCTGGCCTGTCGGCCGGCGGGGCGGCGGCCGCGATCATGGCCGCGACCTATCCGGATGTGTTTGCAGCCGTCGGCGTCCATTCCGGGCTGCCGTGCGGAGCAGCCACCGACATGCCCGGCGCATTCGCGGCCATGAATGGCGGCGGCACCGTCAAGGCGCGGAAGGACGGCCCGGGCATACCCACCATCGTCTTCCACGGGGATGCGGACAAGACGGTGAAGCCAATCAACGGCGAGCAGGTCTTTGCTCTCGCAATGCCAAACGCGGCGCTTTCCCAGGCCGTGAACCAGGGTGAATCCGCGAAGGGGATGGCCTTCACCCGTACCGTCCGGGCGGATGATGCCGGACGGCCCATGCTCGAACATTGGGCGCTGCATGGTGCCGGCCATGCCTGGTCGGGTGGAAGCAGGGACGGAAGCTACACCGATCCACGCGGGCCCGATGCCAGCCGGGAGATGGTGCGGTTCTTCATGACGCACACCAAGATCCCGTCTTGATCCGCACCCCGTCTCACATCATCGACCGTCAGGCGGAGTACTGAGGGTCGGGTTTCCCGCCCTAGCCCGCCTTCAGCCAGGTGCGCAGGCCGAATGCGACGATGCCGAGGGCGACGATGCTCGCCGCCCAGATCGCCGCGAACCAGAGGAGCCGCCGCCACAGCGGGGGCGGACCTCCGGGGGGCGAGCCATCGGGCATCAATGGTACCCCGATGCGTCGACCTTTCCGCGAAAGACCCAGTACGAGTAGGCCGTATAGGCCAGGATGATGGGGATCAGTATCGACGCGCCTGCGAGGAGGAAGACCTGACTGGCATGCGGGGATGCCGCCTCCCAGATCGTGATGCGCCCCGGCACGATGTCCGGGAAGATGCTGATCCCGAGACCGGCGAAAGACAGCAGGAACAGGCCAAGGGACAGGAGGAACGGTGCCGTCTCGGCACCTTTTCTGAGGAGATGGAAGAACAGGAACGAGGCCAGGACCACGAGGATCGGCACCTGCGCCGTGAGCAGGACGTTCGGCATCGAGAACCAGCGCTCCCAATATTGGCCTTTGAGGAACGGCGTGGCGGCGCTCACAGCCGCGACGGAGGCGATGGTCGCCGCGCCGAGCCAGAGCGAGAGCGTGCGGGCGCGTTCCTGCAGCGACCCTTCCGTGCGCATGACGAGCCATGTCGCCCCCAGGAGCGCATAGCCGCAGACGAGACCGAGGCCGACGAGGATGCTGAAGGGCGACAGCCAATCCCACCATCCGCCGGCATAGGCCCGGCCCTCGACCTTGATACCCTGTAACAGAGCCCCGAGCGCGATACCCTGGGCGAAGGTCGCCACCACCGATCCTCCGGTGAAGGCCACGTCCCACAGGGCCCGATGCCGGGGGTCGCGCCACCGGAACTCGAAGGCGACGCCGCGAAAGATCAGACCGAGCAGCATGGCGATGATCGGCGCATAGAGGGCCGGCATGATGACCGCGTAGGCCAGCGGAAAGGCAGCGAACAGGCCTCCCCCGCCGAGGACCAGCCAGGTCTCGTTGCCGTCCCAGACCGGGGCGACGGAGTTCATGGCGGTGTCGCGCTCCTGCCCCGGCTTGAAGGCCGGGAACAGGATGCCGAGGCCCAGGTCGAACCCGTCCATGACGATGTACGCGAAGACCGCGAAGGCGATGATGAAGGCCCAGACGACGGTCAGGTCGATGCTCGCGAGCATGGTAATGTCCTCACTCGGCCGGCTGGAGGGAGCGGTCGGGATTGACCGAAGTCGCTGGGGTGATGCCGGCGGTGCGGATCGGTGTTCCGGGCTCGATCCCGTGCTCGCCGAGATGCGGGGATTTCGCCATCAGGTGCAGGATGTAGAGGATCCCCATCCCGAAGACCGCGAAATAGATCAGTACGAACGCGACGAGCGAGGAGCCGACCGCCGGCACCGACAGGGGCGAGGCGGATTCGGCCGTTCGAAGCAGGCCGTAGACCGTGAAGGGCTGCCGCCCCACCTCGGTGGTGATCCAACCGGCTAAGACGGCGACGAAACCTGCCGGCCCCATGCCGACGGCGAAGCGGTGCAGAGGCTTCCAATCGTAGAGGGCCTTCCTGTACCGCGCGAACAGGCTGCAGACGCCGAGAAGCAGCATCAGCATTCCGAGGCCGATCATGACCCGGAAGGACCAGAACACCACCGGAACCGGCGGCCAGTTCTTGCGGTCCACGGTGTCGAGGCCCTTCAACGGCTCGTTCAATCCGTGTTTGAGGATCAGCGAAGACAGTTTGGGGATCGAGACCTCGTAGTCGACCCGGCCCGCTTCCTGGTTCGGCAGGCCGAACAGGATCAAGGGAGCGCCGTCCGGATGGCTCTCGAAATGCCCTTCCATCGCCATGACCTTGGCGGGCTGATGCTCCAGGGTGTTCAGCCCGTGAGCGTCGCCCGCCAGGATCTGGAGCGGCGCGACGATGGCGGCCATCCACATCGCCATCGAGAACATCGTGCGCGCGCCGAGATTGTATCGGTCGCGCAGCAGGTGCCAGGCTCCCACCGCGCCGACGACGAGGGAGGTCGTCAGGTAGGCGGCCAGCACCATGTGCACGAGGCGGTACGGGAAGGAGGGGTTGAAGACGATCGCCCACCAATCCTCCGGTACGAACTGCCCGGCGGCGTTGATGCCGTAGCCTTGCGGTGTGTGCATCCAGGAATTCACCGACAGGATCCAGAAGGCCGAGAAGAAGGTCCCGATCGCCACCATGAGGGTCGCGAAGAAATGCAGCTTCGGCCCGACCTTGGACATGCCGAACAGCATCACGCCGAGGAACCCGGCTTCGAGGAAGAAGGCGGAGAGCACCTCGTAGGCCATCAGCGGTCCGAGCACCGGTCCCGTCTTGTCCGAGAAGACCGACCAGTTCGTGCCGAACTGGTAGGACATGACCAGACCGGACACGACGCCCATGGCGAAGGCGATGGCGAAAATTTTGATCCAGTACTTGAACAGATCGAGGAAGACCTGCCGCCCGGTCGCCAGCCAGAGCCCCTCCAGAACCGCGAGGTAACTCGCGAGACCGATGGAAAAGGCCGGGAACACGATGTGGAACGCCACCGTGAAGCCGAATTGGATCCTCGCCAGGAGGAGAGCGTCAAAGTCCGACAGCATGTCGATCAACCTGAATGGTTGCTGGGAACGGGCAGGAAACGACTCGGCAGCTCAGTCTGCGGGACCAACCCTGCCCCATTGCGTCATCACGCTCAACGGCCGGTCCCCGGCTCCGCCTTTGGCGCGACCCGGACGGCGAAGCGTCCTTCCTCGGCTTTGTTGATGTATTGGCTCGCGATGAAGAGACCCTTGAGAGGGCGGATGATCGGAACGCAGGCCAGGAGAAGCAGCGGCAGCGTGACCACCGCATGGATCCAGAGCGGGGGATCGTAGGAGAGTTCCAGCCAGATGCCGAAAGCCGTGACGGGGAATGCCATCGACATCATGATGAAGAAGGCCGGCCCGTCCGCCGGGTCGGCAAAACCGTAATCGAGTCCGCAGGCTTCGCAGTTCGGCTTCAGGGTGATGAAGCCATCGAAGAGCCGTCCCTCGCCGCAACGGGGGCAACGGCAGCGAAGGCCCACGGAGAGGAGCGATTGATCTGTCGTCCTGTGCATTCTCGATGTCCTTGTTTCGCGGTGCCATCCTGACGAGCGGCGGAGATGCGGATCAGCGAAGCCGATTGTATGGTCTAGATATCCATACAAACATCCTATAAACCGGACATATCGTCACGGAAGTCGTATGAGTCGCCTAACTATGTATGCTGCATGTATGCATACAAAACTGTGTCGCGAGAGGCAATGATGGAGTCGTGGAATCCAACGATCCGGGACGAGGAGGGGCCGAAATATTTGGCCATCGTCAGAATCCTGGCAGAGGATATCCGCTCGGGACGGCTTCCTCCGGGGACGCGGTTGCCGCCTCAGCGCAGCTTGGCCAAGCATCTCAACGTCGATCTCACCACTGTCACGCGGGCCTTCAACGAAGCGCGGCGGACGGGTCTGATCGATGCGTCCGCCGGGCGGGGAAGCTTCATTCGCGCCGCCTCGCCATCGCTGGCGAAGGTCGCGACCGCCGACCCGTCCGGCAGCGTCGATTTCAGCATGAACATGCCGCCCCAGCCGGCGGCGGCCCGGCTCGCGGAGCGTATGGAGAGCGGTCTGTCGCGGCTTTCCGCGTCGGCGGGGTTCCTCGACCGGATGCAGTACCAGGACAGCGCCGGAAACCTCGCGGATCGCGCCGCCGGGGCGGATTGGCTCGGTCGCCGTCTGGGGCCGGTGCCGGTCCAGCGTGTCATCGTCGCCGGCGGGGCGCAGGCGTCGCTCGCCGCGATCCTCACCGTGGTGCTGAAACCCGGCGATGCCCTCTGCGTCCCGATCCTGACCTATCCGGGGCTCCGCATGGCGGCCGAGCGGCGTAGGGCTCGTCTGCTTCCCGTGTCAGCCGATGGCGAGGGTATCCTCCCGGACGCGTTCCTCGAATGCTGTCGTCTCCACCGTCCGCGCGCCCTCTATCTGGTGCCGACCCTCGACAACCCGACCACCGCAACGATCCCGACGCACCGACGCCAAAGGATCGCCGAGATCGCCCGAACCCACGATGTCGCGATCATCGAGGATGACGCCTATGGCGCCCTGCCACCCGATGCCCCGGCTCCCTTCGCGTCATTCGCGGGGGACATCACCTGGCATATCGCGACCCTGTCCAAATGCGTCAGCCCGGGGCTGCGCATCGCTTATGTCGCCGTACCCGGCACGAACGAAGCGGTCCGCCTCGCCGCCGAGCTACGCGCCATCAGCATGATGGCCTCGCCGCTCGCCGCTGCCCTCGCTTCCCATTGGATCGCCAATGGGGAACTCGATTCCATCGTCACTGCCATCCGGCACGAGAATGGACATCGTCAGGCCGTGGCGCGGGAGGCCCTGCGGGGCCTCGTTGTCCATGCCCATCCCTGCGGGCATCACCTCTGGCTGCCATTGCCGCCACCCTGGCAACGCGGAGAATTCGGCGCTCATGCGCGCCAGAGCGGGTTGTCCGTGATTCTGAGTGATGCCTTCGCGGTCGGCCCGGCACCCGATGCGATCCGCGTTTCCCTCGGGGCCGCCCCCGATGGCGAGGCTTTGCGCTACGGTCTCAGCCTTCTGGCGAACCTGTTGGCGCATCCGCCCGGTGCCATTACGAGCATTGTCTGAGACGAGTGAAGCAAGCATCGGTCGGGGCGTTCGGGCGTTCCCGCCCGCGCTACTCCTTGATGCCCAGGGCCGAGAACGGGCATATCACCGATCGCCGATCCGGTGAGACAGCGTGGTTTTGTCGCTCAGTTTAGAACTCCTTTAGCCAACGTTCAGCTTTCCTTTGCCAAAACATCCCGCAGGCATTGCCAAATGCGCCCGGCGCATGGGGCATAGCATGGGCAAAGGGGGAATGGATGGGCGCTCGCGATCTGGGAATGACGGCTTCGAGGCCAGCGCACGGTTCTGAGGCTCAGCCCTCGGAGCGTCCTGCCGGGGCAAAGATACCGGACGCGGCGCGGGTTCATATCGGTGCCGAACTGAGGGCGTTCTACGCCTGCATTCTCGCCGAGGAGCAGCCGCCGGCCCTGTTGGATCTGGTTGCGCGCCTCACCCAGGCTTCTACGGGGCGTGACGCCGCGGCTTACGCTGCCTTCAGCGCCGATCTACTCACCGCGTTGCCGGGTCTGAGGGCCTTCGCCCTGTCGCTGGCCATCAACGCGGCGACGGCGGACGACCTCGTGCAGGAGACGCTCCTGAGAGCATGGCAGAACCGGCACCGGTTCGAGCCCGGCAGCAACCTCATGGCCTGGCTCTGCACCATCCTGCGCAATCATTTCTATACGGAGTGCCGCAAGCGGAAGCGGGAGGTCGAGGACGCGGATGGGGTCATGGCCGCACAGGTCGCCGCGCCGGCAGCCCAGGAGGCGAGCAGCGACCTCAAGCGGGTCTGGCAGCATCTCGGCAAATTGCCGCCGTCGCAGCGGGAGGCCCTGATCCTCGTCGCGGCCCAGGGCATGACATACGAGGCCGCCGCTGAGCTCATCGGCTGTCAGGTCGGTACCATGAAGAGCCGGGTGAGCCGCGCACGGTCGTCACTGGTGGGATCTCTCGGAATGGACGTGCACCAGAAGACGCCCATGGGCCAGATCGCCAGCGACAGTCTCGAACCCGCGGCGGTACAGATCGGTCTCGGCGCCTGAATGCAGCGGGACGGGATGCGTAGTTAACCGCGACCGGTCTGAGGACCGGTTGTGGGACAGAGCCGCGCACGAGAGGTAGGTTGTCTTGACGGCAGAGCTGACATGAACAGCGACTGACCTCGAACATCGTCGCCGAGAGTGACGGATACTTTCTGGCGGGATCGACGTTCCGTTCCATTCGCCGTTTCACGATAACGGTCGAAGGATAGCCGATGACAACAGCACCGTATCGCGTCGATATCTTCGCACCCGATGGACGCCGCAGCCTCGTCGCGTTCACGGAGCGGGAGGTCGCCCTGAAGGCCGAGTCCCTGCTCGCCTTCTACAAGGGGAACGTGCTCAGCGTCGGCTTCACCGTGACCTGCCACGATCCGGAAGCCGCGCGCCGGATCGCCTTTTACCTCACCGATGTCTCACGCGAGCTCGAACTGATCTGAGACTGGCGATCCTGTTCGGCCAACCCTCGCGGCCATCAGGATATGCATCGGGACGGGGTTTTGCCGACGTCCGGACTCTGCATGAATATGGAAGCCAGAAAGCTGTCGCGCCAACAAGTCGTCGACATGGCTGAGCATCTCGATGTGTTGGCGCGCCCTGCGGGAATCGAACCCGCCTTTTCAGCGTGAAAGGCTGACGTCCTAACCGATAGACGAAGGGCGCTTGCTCGAGAGCGAGGGTTCTATAGGCGGCTTCCCCCGGCAGGGCAACCGGTGTTTCGCGGTGTTTCACGCTTGACGAACGGCATGGCGGTCGCTTTGTCGCTTCTCAGCACCCGCGCGGCGTCTCTGTCGTGCCTTCAGGCAGTGGATAACACCATGAATACGCGACGCGACGGGCCGGGCGGGCCCCGCACCAGCCGGCCGGGCGGCCAGCGCGACCGGTTTCGGCATGGGCCGCCCTCTTCCGGGCCCCGCGGTGTCAGCGGCGATCACGTCGTGCTCTATGGATGGCACCCGGTGTCGCAGGCGTTGGCGAATGAGGGCCGTGGCCTGCATCGGCTTCTCGCCACCGAGAACGCCTTGGCGCGCCTGACCGAGGAGCTGGGTCAGCTCAGGATCGACGCCGAACTCGTGCGCCCCAACGCCATCAACGCCTTGCTCGGGCCCGATGCTGTGCATCAGGGCCTCTATCTGGAAGCCGATCCCCTCCCCGGCCCGGATCTCGACGACCTGCCGGACGATGCGCTGCTGTTGGCCCTCGACCAGATCACCGACCCGCATAATGTCGGCGCCATCGTCCGCACCGCCGCCGCCTTCGGCGTCGCGGGCATCATCACCACGGCGCGGCACTCGCCCACCGCCACGGGTGTGCTGGCGAAATCCGCCTCGGGCGGGCTCGAACACGTGCCGCTCGTGATCGTACGCAACCTGTCGGATGCGCTGATCGATCTCGGCAAGCGCGGCTTCACCCGCATCGGTCTCGATTCGGAGGGAGAGGCCACCCTCGATTCCGTCGGGCCGAAGCGGCCGGCGGTGATCGTGCTCGGAGCCGAGGGCAAGGGCCTGCGCCAGCGCACGCGGGACAATTGCGACGTCCTGGCCCGTATTCCGTTCAGCGGCGAAATTCGCAGCATCAACGTCTCGAACGCCGCCGCGATCACGCTCTATGCCTTGAGCGTTCGCGGCGGCTGACGCGTCGGTCTCAGCGCCAGAACGGCTTCACGTCGAGAAGCGCCTCGTGCGCCTTCTCCGCCGCCTTGAGCAGTTGGCCCGTGCGGGCCTCTCCGTCGGCGGCGGTGAGACCGGCGGCGAACAGCGCCCGCCCGTCGACGCCGGACGTCTCACCGTTTCCGGTGTCGGCCAGGCTCGCCAGTACGGAGTGTGCGGTGGCGAGGTCGTTCAGCGCGCCGAGGTGATCCTGCAGGTCCGAGAGGGCCGCGACGAAGGCCTTGTGGCGCTTCTGCGCTGACTTCTCCGCGTAGAGCGAGGCGAAGAACTCGGCACCGTAGCGCAGCTTCTTGGCTTCGATGCGTACCTCGTGGCGGGCTTCCGCATCGATGCGATGGAGATGCCGGCCGCGTTTGCGGATACGCCGGCGGGCCTTGTCGAGCGTCGCTTCGGCATGGTCGCGGGCCGAGACCGGCTCCCGCTTCCCGTCGCCCCGCCACGGCCCGGTTTCGATCCAGGCGGAGAGGTCGAGAATCAGGCTGCGCCAGGCTTGCGATTCGAGGATCGCGAACACGGTCCCGTAGGCGCGGTCGCGTTCGGCTTCGAGGCGGATTCGCAGATCGTCGAGCCCCGCTTCGTCCGGCCTGCGGGTCATCTCGCCGGCCAGGGTCTCGCTGAGGAAGACGTCGAGGTTGCGGGCATGCCCGAACGGCTCGGTGACGCGCTTGATCTCCTGGCGCAGATGGGTCGCGGCAGGATCGCTCGCGAGGATCGGCTTGAACAGGGTGAAGGCCGAGCGAAGGCGCCGCAGGGCGACGCGGATCTGATGCAGACCCTCCGGATCGCGCGTCTTGAGGAAGACATCCTCGTTGAGCCGCAGATGGGTGAGGCAGGCGATGGCGATGGCACGGAACGCCTCCGCCGCCGACCCGTCCGGGCTCAGCTTGACCGATCCGGCCTTGCTCGGCCTGCGCAGCGTACCGCTGAGGATCCTGAAACCACGCTCGCTCTTCGACAGGACGCCGAGGCGCAGCGGCACCCTCTCTGCAAGGGTTTGGGCGAGGGAGAACAGGTCGGCCGGATCACCCTCGATCAGTTCGAGTTCGAGCTCCCAGATGGGAGCGTCCCCGTCCGGCGTCTCGACCCTACCTTGGTCGAGGGTCGCCGAGATGCGCGAGGTTCCATGGGCCACGGCGCGGGTGCTGCGCTCGATCACGGTGGTGACGACGGCATTGAGGTCAGGCGAGGACGCGCTGCCGAGCACGTCCGGGACCGGTGTATCGTCGATGAGTGACAGGTCCGGGGTCGGGCCGTCCACGGCCCATTCCCATTCCGACCGGTCGAACAGGCCGGCCGCCGACGAGGCGGCCTTCACCGTCTGGACATGGCGCTCCCCGTGCCTGCGCACCCGCAGCGTTATTCCCTGGCGGTGGAGGGCCCGCTCGGCCGTGTCGTAATAGGTGGCGGAGAGGAATTCCGGGTCGGTCGGCCCCTCGACGGCGAGGAGCGGGTGGCGCGCCAGTTCCAGCAATTCGGCGGCGCCGCAATCCAACTTCAGCTCGATTTCCCTCGGGGTAACCATCGGTCGTCCTGTTCTCTGGTCCGGTGTGACGGGTGCCAACGCCCGAGGACCGGTTGTGGATCATCCCCGTGCTTCCCGGGCCGCGCAAGCGCGCTATGCCGCTGCCGGATGGACAAACGTGAGAAATCCCGTAGCTGAGGCGGGATGGCCCGATGAATCGGGCTTCGGTCCGGCGCGCAGGATCATAGGCACGGGATCGTAAGGGTTCGATGACGGTAGACCGGGTAAGGGCCGATCGGCTCCTGGTCGAGAATGGCCATTTCGAGAGTCGGGCGAAGGCCCAGGCGGCGATTGAGGCGGGTCTCGTCACCGCAGACGACCGTCCCGTTACCCGTGCCTCGGACAGGATCGACCGGCGGGCGCGTATCGTGGCGAGCGCTCCCCATCCCTTCGTCTCGCGCGGCGGGCTGAAGCTGCAGGCTGCGCTCGACGCGTTCGGGTTCGATCCGGCTAGCCTTGTCTGTCTCGATGTCGGCGCTTCCACGGGAGGATTCACCGATGCGCTGCTGCGGGCCGGCGCCCGGCACGTCTATGCGGTCGATGTCGGCCGGGATCAGCTCCACGCCTCTCTCCGCGGCGATCCGCGCGTGACCAGTCTTGAGGGCCAGGACGTGCGCGGTCTCGATGCGATGACGATTCCGCTTGTGCCGTCCCTGGTGGCGATCGATGTCAGCTTCATCGCCCTTCGCCTTGTCCTGCCCGCAATCGTGCCGCTCATGGCACCGGGCGCGGCATTGGCCGCCTTGATCAAACCTCAATTCGAGGCGGGGCGCGACCGGGTCGGGCGCGGCGGCATCGTTCGCGACGAGGCCGTCCACCAGGCTGTCTGCGAGGAGGTGACGAACCTCGTCGCCGATCTCGGCCTGTCGGTCCTCGGCCTCATCCCCTCCCCCGTCGCCGGTGGCGACGGCAATCGCGAGTTCCTCATCGGGGCACGCTCTCAGGTGCGCCCATGACGGATAGGACCATGACCGAACAATCGAACCTTTCCACCCTCGAGATCGCGCGTCTCGGACAACGTGGGGATGGCATGGCGACGGATGGCACCATCGTGCCCTATGCCTTGCCCGGCGAGCGCGTTTCGGTTCGCCGCGATGGGACGCGGGTTTCCCTCGTGGCGGTCGAGACCCCCTCCCCGGACAGGGTCGACCCGTTCTGCGGCTATTTCGGAACCTGTGGCGGTTGCGCGGTCCAGCATCTCGCACCCGAGCCCTACGCCGCCTGGAAGCGGGGCAACCTCGCGCAGGGCCTGGCTCAGGCCGGAATCGAGGTTCCGTGCGAGCCGACCCGCGATGCGCATGGATCGGGCCGCCGCCGGCTCACCCTCCATGTGCGCGAGATCGACGGCAAGGGCGTCGCCGGGTTGATGGAGGCGCGCAGCCACGCCCTCGTGGCGATCGATCATTGCCCGATCACGGTCGAGCAACTGCACCGTGCGCCCGCCGTCGCGCGGGCACTGAGTGCTCCCCTCGGTCATGGGCGCAAACCCCTCGACGTCGCCTTCACGGCCACCGAAGCCGGCCTCGATGTCGACTTGCGCGGACATGGCCCGGTGAGTGAAGGCCTGCGCGCCACGCTGGTGCGGCTGGCGGGCGAACTCGACCTCGCGCGCCTGTCCCTTCACGGCGATATCGTGGTGGAGCGTCGCGCGCCCGCGATCACCACCAGCGCGGCCCGCCTCGTGCCTCCGCCGGGAGGCTTCCTTCAGGCGACGGAAGCCGGCGAGGCCATGCTCGCCGAACTTGTGGTCGCGGCCCTGGACAAGCGCGTGAAGCGCGTCGTCGATCTGTTCGCCGGTGCCGGCCCGTTCACTCTCGCCATGGCCCGTACACGGGATGTCCATGCTGTAGAGGGTGAGGCCGCGGCGATCGCCAGCCTCGACCGGGCGTTTCGGTCGACACCCGGCCTGCGCCGGATCACGAGCGAAACGCGCGACCTTTTCCGCCGGCCGCTTCTTCCCATCGAACTCGAAACCTACGACGCCGTGGTGTTCGATCCGCCGCGCGCCGGCGCGCAGGCCCAGGCCAAACGCATCGCGGAGGCGAAAATCCCTCTCGTCATCGGGGTCGCCTGCGACATCGGCTCGTTCGCGCGCGATGCCGCGACCCTAATCGAGGGGGGCTATCGACTCGAACGGGTCGTTCCTGTCGACCAGTTCAAATATTCGAGCCATCTCGAAATGGTGGGCGTGTTCCGGAAGGATGTCGCCAAGCGCAGGCCCTCGCTGAGGTAAGAACCGGTCACCGATGCGCGGTCGGCCACCTCGATCCCAGGGCGCAGTGCGCTGCGGCACATGGCAGGGGGCCGTGAGGTCATGGCAGCCTCGCTCAGAATCCCATGGTCGGCGGGGGCTCTCATCGCCACGTTAGCGGGAGCCAAACCTCACCCCATTCAGGATTCTTCGTCGTGGACGTCTTCACCGCAAAGATGCTGGTTTCCGCAGCCCTCGTCACGGCCATTGCCGGTTTCTCCCTCCTGACCGCTGGTTGGGCCCTGCTCGATGTCTATAGCGACTACCGCAATGGTGCCGAAGAGCGCGCCTCTTCCTCTCCCCGGAACTGAGCATTCTCGGGTCCCAATCAGAACAGCGTTCCTTGAGCATCTTCATCGCTGGATCGCGGGCGGTCTTTCGGTGGAATGTTCGCGATCGGGGCCGGTCCGGCACGACCGACCGGGACGGCGAGGTCCGCGCCCTCATTGCGGGCGTCATTGACCCGCGCACTGACCGGATCGAGGGTTAGCCACTCGTCGGGGCATGGCCGACACAGCGCGGCCGCCTCTTCCGGTCCTGTGCCGAGATGGTCGAGCCAGGGCGCGATGGCATCGGGCGACAAGATGGCGGGCATACGGTCATGGACCGCCGCCATTGTGCCGTTGGCGCCCGTGGTGACGATGGCGGCGGTGTCGATCTCGGACCCGTCGGCCCCGAGCCAGTTCTCCCACACGCCCGCGAAAGCCATCGGCGCCCCGTCCGCCCGACGGATCATGTAGGGCGTCCGCGTCATGGTCTTGCCGGTTCCCTCCCGGCGCCATTCGTAGAATCCATCGGAGAGGAAGACGCAGCGGCGGTGGCGGATAGCCCCGCGGAACGTCGCTTTCTCCAGCAGCGTCTCGACGCACGCGTTGATGATGAGCGGAAAGCCCTTCGGGTCTTTCAACCAGCCCGGCAGGAAGCCCCAGCGCACAAGCCGGAAGTGCCGCTCGCCGCGTTCCGCCAGCACGATCGGCACCGGCTGTGTCGGCGCCACGTTGTAGCGCGGCGGGAAGTTCGGCTGCTCGGGATAGCCGTAGAACGCCCGGAAGACGTTCGGATCCTGTTGGATGAGGAAGCGGCCGCACATGTGCTTACCTTCGCCAGCCCTCCAGTGCAGGACGAGCCCGATGAGCAGTGCCGACGCTCCAGGGACGCATGAGATCCATCCTGCCCTACAGCCATTTCTTCCAGCGAAAGAACACGTATGGCAGTACAGCGGCCACCACCATCATCACCACGGCCATGGGATAGCCGAAGTTCCAGTCGAGCTCCGGCATCGCCTTGAAGTTCATGCCGTAGATCGAGGCGATCAGCGTCGGCGGCATGAACACCACCGCCATGACCGAAAACAGCTTGATGATGTTGTTCTGCTCGAGATTGACGAGGCCCAGCGTCGCGTCCAGCAGGAACTGGATTTTGGACGAGAGGAAGGTCGCGTGCTCCTCCAGCGACTGCAGATCGCGCAGGGTCGAGCGGACGTCTTCGCGCAATTCTCGCGGCGCCTTGGTGGTGCGGTAGGTCGCGGAGAGTGAGAGCAGGATGCGCTCCATGGAGACCAGGCTCTCGCGCTGCTTCGAGATCAGGTCTCCCAGGCGCCCGAGTGCCCGGAGTGTGTCCTGCAGGGCGGTGTTGCGGGCCGATGGGTCCTCTTTCTCCTCGAAGATCTTGCCCGAGAGCCGGTCGATCCGCTCGCCCTGAAGCTGAAGCACGTCCGCCGCTCGGTCGATCACGGTCTCGATCAGCCCGGCGAGGATCGTCTCGCCCGACGGAGCGGCGGAGGGCCCGTTGCCGGTCGAGCGGCCAGCCCGCTGGGTGTACATGCGGAAAGCTTGCGGCTCCTCGTAGCGCACCGTGACGAGACGGTTGCCGCGCAGGATGAAGGTGATGCCGGCCAGCCCCGGTTCGTCCGCGTCGCTGACCTTGCTCAGCACGCGCCCCGTCATGTAGCGCGCCCCGTCCTCCACATAGAGGAGTTCGGAGGGCTCGATGTCCTTCATCTCCTCGCGGGTCGGCACCGAGATGCCCATGAAGGCCTCGACCTTGAGGTCTTCCTCCCGCGTCGGGCGGATCATGTCGAGCCAGACGGTCTCGTCGGGAATGGGGTCCTGCAGTTCGAGGGGACGGCGATCGAGCAGGATGTGCCCAGGGCCGGCGATCGGCTGATGGATGAAAATCACGCGTTACGTCTCAGGCGAGGGCCCCGGAAGGCGGTGTGTTCGCATCCGGCACGAAGAAGTCCGGCGCAAGGGATATACCGGGTGTGACGCGGTATTGTGTGAAGTCCGTGACACCTTGCTCGGCGAGGAAGCTGTCGTCGATGAGGAAGCGGCCGGTGACCTCGCGGGACGGTTGCAGGAACAGGGCATGGGCCGCATCCGCCATGATCTCCGGTTTGCGGCTCGCCTGGATCAGCGCCTCACCGCCGAGGAGATTTCGTACGGCAGCCGTCGCGATGGTTGTGCGCGGCCAAAGGGCGTTCACGGCGATACCCTGGCGACGCAATTCGCCGGCGAGGCCGAGTACGCAGAGCGACATGCCGAACTTCGCCATCGTGTAGGCGAGATGCGGCGCGAACCACTTCTCCGCCATGTCGAGGGGCGGCGACAGCATCAGGATATGCGGGTTCTCTGCCTTCTCCAGGTAGGGGATCGCATATTTTGAGACCATGTAGGTGCCGCGGGTGTTGATCTGGTGCATCAGATCGAAGCGCTTCATCTCCGTCTGCGGCGTACGGGTGAGCGAAATCGCGCTCGCATTGTTCACGACGATATCGATCCCCCCGAAGGTTTCCGCCGTCCGCGCGATCGCTGCGGCGACGCTGGCCTCGTCGCGCACGTCGACGAGGAGCGGCAGGGCCCGACCGCCTGCCGCCTCGATGGCCGCCGCCGCCGTATGGATGGTGCCTTCGAGCTTGGGATGCAGCGTCTCGGTCTTCGCGGCGATGGCGACGTTGGCGCCGTCGCGCGCGGCGCGCAGGCCGATGGCGAGGCCGATGCCGCGCGAGGCCCCGGTGATGAACAGGGTCTTTCCCGCCAGGGAGTTCAAATCCGTCATGCCCGTTTCCTCATGGTCCAATTTGAAAGCGCGGCGGCTGCGTGCCGTCTAGATCGGTGAAGCCGTATTCCGCGGCGAGATCGCCCGCATGGAGGATGTGCCCGCTACGGGCATGGACGACGGGATCGGCGGCCAGGGCCGCCAGGGCCCGGCCGGCATAGAGCGGGCTTTCGGTTGCCCGGTCGGCATGGCCGTTGTCGCGGGCTCGCTCCGTGCCGACGAAACCCGGCGAGAGCCCGAGCACCGTCACGCGATGGGGCGCGAGGTCCTGGGCGCAGGCATAAGCGAGACGGTTCGTCGTCGCCTTGGCAAGGTCGTAGAACACGTCACCCAGATAGTCGGGCTGCGTATCGAACGAGGCGAACGCGATCAGCCCCCGTTTCGCAGAGACCATGGCGGGGGCGACCGCACGCGCCAGGAGCAAGGCCGGTAATGGGCCGGTTTCGAAGAAGGACGAGAGCGGCTCCACGGAGCGTCGCCAGAATGGGGTGCCCCATTCTACTCCATCCGCGTAGCGCTCGCCGTCGAAACCCTCATTGCCGCCCCAGACGCTGGAGACCGCGACATCGATCCGCCCGAAGCGGCGCAAAGCCCATTGGACGAGGCGATCCACCTCCCGCTCGCTGGTATGGTCGCAGATGTAATGATGGCCGTGGCCGCCTGCGGCATCGACCGCACGGGCCGTATCCTCGATCGTCTCCGGCCTACCCTCGGTGCGAGGCCCCGTCTCGCTCGATCGTGCCGTGACGATCACCGTGGCGCCGGCTTCGCCCAATCCACGCGCAAGGCCCCGCCCGACGCCGCGCGAAGCCCCGGCCACGAGGCAGATCGCGTTGCTCAGGTCGGGCGCATTCCTGCTCACGGCGCTTTCGTTTTCCCGAGGAAGCGCTCGAAGGCTTCCTGCGCCTCGGGCGCTCGCAAGCGTTCTTCGAAGGCCACGGCCTCGGCTTCCAATGCGGCCTCGACGTCGGCTTGGTCACCCCGGATGAGCTTGCGGGTCGCCGCGACCGCCCCCCGTGGCAATCCGGCGAGGCGGGCGGCCTGGGCCATGGCGTGATCCTCCAGAAGGTCGGATGCGACGACATCGTTGACGAGACCCAGCCTCCGAGCCTCGTCGGCATCGAGGGGCTGTGACAACAGCAGGAGTTCGGTGGCCTTCAGGAGCCCGACCCGTCGCGGAAGCAGATAGGACGAAGCCGCCTCCGGCACGAGGCCGAGTTCCACGAACGGCATCCGGAACCGCGCCGCCGGGCTGGCATAGACGAGGTCGCAATGCAGCGTCAGCGTCGTGCCGATCCCAACGGCGATCCCGTCCACCGCCGCTACCATCGGCGTGGCGGTCCGAGCGAGCTGCCGGATGAAATGCAGGGCGGGTGCTTCCGTGAAAGGCCGTCGCGCGCCGGCGACGAAATCGGCGAGGTCGTTGCCAGCGCTGAACGCGCCCGGCGCCCCGGCGAAAACGATGGCGCCGATGCTCTCCGATGAATCCGCCCGCGCGAGCGCGTCCCGCATGGCGTCGTACATCGCGCCGGTGAGCGCGTTCTTCTTGTCCGGCCGGTCGAGGCGAATCAGGCGGACGCCGTCCGATGTGTCGTGGATCGCGATGTGCTCGGTCATGTGTGTCCTCGCTTTCCGGCGATCTCTCTCCCGTCTGGCCGCTAGTCCCTCTCCCCTCTGCGGGAGAGGGTGGCCCGCGAATGCGGGTCGGGAGAGGGGAGCGCGCCGTCCGGAGAGGTCGTCCCCTCTCCCGCCTGCTCCGCAGGCACCCTCCCCCGCAGAGGGGGGAGGGTCTTCGTGCTCACCCCGCCAAGGCCAGCATACCGTCCTGCGTGAACCCGCCACCATCGACGACGCTCTGTTCCAACCCGCCCGCCGCCGTGAGGAGGTTTTCGGCGAAGAACCGCGCCAGGGCGATGCGGGCGCCGTGGGCGGGATCGGTCTCGCCGGTCTTGAGGGCGGCATTCGAGGCGAGCGCCGCAAGGGCGAGGCAGGTCGCGCCTTGCGCGAGGCCGAACAGGCGCAGATACGGCGTCGCTCCCGCCTGGGCCTCCTCGGGACGGTTCGAGGCCAGGGCCTTCAGCAGGAAACTCGTCGCCCGGTCGAGGCTTTCGATCCCGGCACGCAGGCGCGGACCGAGATGGCCGAAAGCGGGGGTCGCATCCTTCTGGACCGCCTCGGCCACGCGACGCATGGAGGCCAGCTGCGCCCTCACGGTGGCCCCGCTATTCAGCGGCAGCTTGCGCGCTACAAGGTCGATGGCCTGGATGCCGTTGGTGCCCTCGTAGATCGCCAGGATGCGTGCGTCGCGCATGTGCTGGGCCGCGCCCGTCTCCTCGACGAAGCCCATGCCGCCATGGACCTGGACGCCCAGAGAAGCGACCTCGTTGGCTATGTCGGTGGAGAACGCCTTGGCTACGGGGGTCAGCAACGACGCCCGGTCGTTCGCTTGCTTGCCTTCTGGGCCGCGCGCGGCATCGAGTGCTTCGGCCGTGAGGTAGCAGATGCCGCGAGCGGCTGCCGTATAGGCTTTCATCGTCAGCAGCATCCGCTGCACGTCGGGATGCTCGACGATGGGGCTTACGGGATCGGACGAGCCCGCCGCCTTGCCCTGGCGCCGATCGCGGGCATAGGTCAGCGCCTGCTGGTACGACCGTTCGGCGACGCCCACCCCCTGCAGCCCGACATTGAGCCGGGCCGAATTCATCATCGTGAACATGCAGGCGAGGCCACGGTTCTCCTCGCCGATCAGCCAGCCCGTGGCGCCGCCGTTATCGCCGAAAGCCATCGAGCAGGTCGGCGAGCCATGGATGCCGAGCTTATGTTCCAGCCCCGAGCAGCGCAGGTCGTTGTGGCTGCCGTCGGGAAGGATCTTCGGCACCAGGAACAGGGAGATGCCGCGCGTTCCGGCCGGGGCGTCCTTCAGCCGGGCGAGGACGAGATGGACGATGTTGTCCGCCATGTCGTGCTCGCCATAGGTGATGTAGATCTTCGACCCGACGATGCGGTAGCTCCCGTCCCCCGCCGGGTCGGCGCGGCTGCGCAGGAGGGACAGGTCCGAACCCGCCTGGGGCTCGGTGAGGTTCATCGTGGCGGTCCACTCGCCGGAGACGAGTTTTTCGAGATAGCGCCCCTTCAGGTCCTCGGAACCGTGTTTCGACAGCGCTTCGATCCCGCCGGCGGTAAGGAGCGGGCACAGCGCGAAGCTGATGCTGCCGGCATTCCACATCTCGCTGCAGGCGGCGTTGAGGAGCAGTGGAAGCCCTTGGCCGCCATATTCGGGTTCGGCGCTCAGGCCGTTCCAACCGCCCTCGATCCAGGTGCGATACGCGTCGGGCCAGCCCGGCGACGTGGTCACGGCACCGTCCTCAAGGCGCGCGCCCTGCCGATCCCCGATGGTGTTGAGGGGCGCGATCACGGCGTCGGCCACCCGGCCGGCCTCTTGCAGGATCGCGTCTGCATCCTCCAACGTCAGGTCGCCATGGGCGCCCGAGGCGATGGCGGCATCGAGCCCAGCGACATGGCGCAAGGCAAAGCTGATCTCGGCAACCGGCGTGCGATAGCTCATGGACGTATCTCCCGCGTCGTCTCGAGCGACGCTTCACCCTGTGTTTGGCGCGCGAGCCGACCCGGCGACAGGTCGGTCACGTCGTTCGCCGATAGGCATAGGCAAGACCGCATCGCGGGGATAGGCAGTCGCTGGAGCGGGACACCGCACGACGCCGCACGTCATCCGGGCAGGAGATAGTTTAGATATGAACGATCTCGCGTCAATCCCCGGCCAGACCTTGATGCTCGGTATCGACGAGGCTGGAATTGAGCGATCCGCGAATCTCCTTCGCGGGGGCGCTCTGGTCGCCTTTCCCACGGAGACCGTCTACGGGCTCGGCGCCGACGCCACCGACTCCGATGCCGTGGCGCGGATCTACACGGCGAAGAATCGCCCGAGCTTCAACCCCCTGATTGCCCATGTGCCAGGTCTCGACGCGGCCCGGCGCGAAGGCGTCTTCGACGAGATCGCCCTGCGTCTCGCGGCCGCGTTCTGGCCGGGACCGCTGACCCTCGTCGTTCCGGTCGCTCCGGGGGGGACGGTCAGCGACCTCGGCCGCGCCGGTCTTCCCAGCGTCGCCCTGCGCGTCCCGGCCAGTCCCGTCGCCCTCTCCCTTCTGGAGAAGGTCGGGCGACCGGTGGTGGCGCCCTCTGCCAACCGGTCGGGACGTGTGAGCCCGACGCGAGCCGAGCATGTCCTCGCCGATCTCGACGGTCGCATCGCCGCGATCCTCAATGGCGGGAGCACCTCGGTCGGCCTGGAATCCACCGTCATCGCTTGTCTCTACGGTCGGGCACGCCTGCTCCGCCCCGGCGGTGTGACGCGGGAGGTGGCGGAAGCCGTGTTGGGCTTTGCCTTCGATACCGGAAACCATCCTGACGAGGCACCGATCGGCCCCGGTCTCCTCGCTTCGCATTACGCCCCTCGGGCGGCCGTGCGACTTGACGCGTTGCGGATCGAGCCGGATGAGGCGGTTCTGCTGTTCGGGCGAGATGTACCGCCCGGTACGGACGCAGCGAAAGCGCGCCTCAACCTCAGCGAGACCGGCAGCCTCGAAGAGGCAGCGTCCGCGCTCTTCTCCGCCCTACGCCATCTGGACGCTGCCGGTACCGGGATCATCGCGGTCGCTCCGATCCCCCGGACGGGCCTCGGCGAGGCGATCAATGACAGGCTACGCCGGGCGGCGGCGCCCCGCTGAAATTGTTTTTTGGTTTCAGGGAACCGAGTCAGCGCGAAGGCGTTCAACGATTACGAAGGTCAGTTCAGCCCCCAAATGACCTTCTCCCTTTCAAGGCTCGGATTCGTCCGAGCCTTTTTTCTTGCGTGCAATTGGTGAACGACCAAACGAGCCTCGCACCATGTGCGAGGCTCGTTCTTGACCCGACGTCGTTCAGACGGCGAGCTTGGCGGCGATGCCGGCGACATGCTTGCCCTGGTACCGGGCACCATCGAGTTCGACACCGCTCGGCTGACGGCTTCCGTCGCCATCGGCGATCGTCGACGCACCATAGGGCGTGCCCCCCTTCACCTGCTCGACACCGTTCTGGCCGGGGAAAGAATAGGGCAATCCCACGATGACCATGCCGTGGTGCAGGAGCACGGTGTGGAAGCTGGTGAGTGTCGTCTCTTGGCCGCCATGCTGTGACGCCGTGGATGTGAAGACCGAGCCGACCTTGCCGACCAGCTTACCCTGCGCCCAGAGGCCGCCGGTCTGATCGATGAACTGCTTCATCTGGGCAGCCATGTTGCCGTAGCGTGTGGGCGTACCGAAGATGATCGCATCATAATCGGCCAGTTCGTCCACGGTGGCGATGGGGGCCTGCTGGTCGAGCTTGTAGTGGAACTGCTTGGCGACCTCGTCGGGAACGAGTTCCGGGACACGCTTCACGCTGACATCGGCCCCGGCTTCGCGGGCACCCTCAGCGACGGCGTTCGCCATCTGCTCCACATGTCCCCAGGACGAGTAATAGAGGACCAGAACCTTCGCCATCATTCTCACTCCAGATCGAAAAACGCCGCAACGCAGCTTTGTGCAGTGGCCGATATCGGTGAGGACGTGCCTTGCGGAAATGCCCTACTCTGCAAAATTCGTCTTGCGTCAATGCAAGGTCGCAACGGTTCGATGGGGTGCTGCGTGGCCGATTGGGACGATTTCCGCCTCGTGCGCGCGATCGCCGAGCAGGGTGGCCTGACCCGTGCCGCCGATCATCTCGGCATCAATCATTCAACCGCGTTCCGCCGCCTCTCTGCCATCGAGTCGTCGATTCAGGCACGGCTCTTCGAGCGGCACCGGTCGGGCTACGTTCCCACTGAGGCGGGTCGCGCCATGATCCTCGCCGCCTGTCGGATGGATGACACTGTCGCGCAGTTCAATCGTGAACTCGCGGGCCAATCATCGGAGCCTGCCGGTGATGTGCGCATCACCGCACCGGCGGGCCTCGCAACCGGAGTCCTGATGCCGATCTTCGCGGGGTTTCGACGACGCTACCCGCGTATCCGCCTCGAACTCGTTCTGGCCGAGGAATCGCTCAATCTCTGCAAGGATGCCGATGTGGCGATCCGAGCCAGTGATCGACCGCCGCCCAACCTCGTCGGACGACGCTAAGCGACCAGCAACTGGGCCATCTACGGGACACAGGATTACGTGGGTCGCGCTATGGCCGACAGTCCATGGGTCTATCCGAGCGCTACCGTGGCAGGCGGACGCTTCGCCGCCTTCGCAAAGTCCCGCATCGCGGCGGGAAACGTCGCCATTTCGATCAACACGGTGCTGGGCCTGCGTGAGGCGATCGAGGCCGGGTGCGGTATCGGACCGCTACCGCGCTGGGAGGCGGATACTCGTCCAAACCTGTTCCGCCTTTCACAGAACGAACCCGAACTCGCGACCTCGCTCTGGGTTCTGACCCACGCCGAACTGCGTCATGCTCCACGGGTCAGAGCGCTCATGGATGTCATCGCCACCGAAATCGCGGCGATGCGGCCATTGATCGAAGGGATCGGTTCCTAATTCACCCGATGGCTTCGATTTCGATCTCGTGGCCGTTCACCTCGACGGTATCGCCCACGCTTTTCCCCGTCAGAGCCTTCGCCATCGGTGAAACGTAGGAAATCGAGCCCTTGGTCGGATCCGCCTCGTCTTCGCCAACGATGCGGAATTTCTGCTTGGCACCGTCCTCTTTCAGGATCGAGACCGTCGACCCGAAATGGACCGTCTCACCGTCCATCGGCTCGACGAGTTCGGCCGAGCCGAGACGCGCGGTCCAATAGGCCAGTTCACGGGTGACGCGGGCCTCATCGGCCTTGGCGCCAGGCGTCAGCGCGGAAAATTCCGACTGCAGCCGAGCCACTTCGGCTTCCATCTGGGCGAGACCCTGGGGGGTGACGAAATTGGTGTGGGGCGAGATAGGGCGATCTGGAAGATCCTCGAACGCTTCTCCGCCTTCACGCTCTTTGACAAATGCACTGCTCATGAAGACAGGAATGCTCCGCAAGCATAACGGTTCCGCTCCGGGTCACCCGATGGTGACGACGGTGCGGCCACGCGTCCGCCCCTCGAGGATTTCCTCTGCGAGCGTCCCCACCTCCGAGAGTGGCACTGTGCTCGTCATTTTGGCGAGGAGGCTTCGGTCGAGGTCCCGCGCGATCCGCGCCCAGGCTTCCCTGCGCTTTGGCAACGGGGTGGTGACACTGTTGATGCCGAACAGCGTCACGCCGCGCAGGATGAAGGGTGCCACCGAGGTCGGCAGGTCCATGCCTCCGGCGAGGCCGCAGGCCGCGATGGCACCGTCGGCCTTGGTGGACGCGAGGAGATTGGCGAGCGTCGTCGAGCCGACGGCATCGATGCCCGCTGCCCAGCGCTCTTTCGCCAGGGGCTTGCCGGGATTCGCGAGCTCGCTCCGGTCCATGATCTCGGCAGCGCCCAGCGACGTCAGGTAATCCGCCTCGCCCGAACGACCGGTCACGGCGATGACATGCCATCCAGCCTTGGCTAGCAGCGCCACGGCGACTGATCCGACACCGCCGGACGCACCCGTAACGATGGCGGGGCCGTCGGCAGGGGTGAGGCCGTGGGAATCGAGGGCCATGACGCAGAGCATGGCGGTATAGCCGGCGGTCCCCACCGCCATCGCCTCTTCAGGCTTCAGCCCATCCGACAACGGCACGAGCCAGTCGCCCTTCACCCGCGCTCGCTCGGCATAGGCGCCGAGATGGCTCTCGCCGACGCCCCAGCCGGTGAGCACCACGGCGTCGCCGGGCTTGTAGTCGGGATGGTCCGAAGTCTCCACGATGCCGGAAAAGTCGATGCCGGGGATCATCGGGAAACGTCGCACGACGGGCGAACGGCCGGTCATGGCCAATCCGTCCTTGTAGTTGAGGGTCGAATGCGTGACCCGCACGGTGACGTCGCCGTCCATGAGATCTGCTTCGTCGAAATCCGTGAAGCGGAGATTCTGTCCCGCTTCGCTCTTTTCGATCACCCACGCCTTGAACGTCGCCATATCCGCCGGTCTCCTCTCGCCTCGAAGCTGACCTGTGTCGAGGGCGCCCTGAATCAAGACGGCCCCGGGCGGTGAGACGCCCGAGGCCGAGACGACGTCGCGTCGGATCAGATCAATATCCGTCGTAAATGCTGCCGGTGGAGAAGCCGAGGCCGACGCCGACATCGGCCGAACTCGCACCGGTGATGCCGAACGCGTCGGGAATGGAGCCGATCAGAGGAGCGCGGGGGGAGCCGGCATAGCCGCCCCGATAGCCTCCTCCATGAGCGGGCACCCAGCCTGACCGTCCGCGCGAGACCAGAACGGTGCGCTGGACGCTGGCATATTCCGCAGGGATCGTCTCGGGGATCGTCTGGCCGGGCTGGGCCAGGATGCGGCGATGGCGCGTTGCGAAGCGCGGCGGAACGTCGACCCAGCAGCCGATCATCTGGCCGTAGGCGTCCCGGCGTGTCTGCCAGACGCGGCCGCCCGGAGAGATCTGGACCTGTTCGGCGACAGTCTCGAACACCGGGGGAATGGAGCGGTAGACGGTCCGCGCCGGGCGGACGAGAACGTGCTCGGAGACGGTGTCGTAGACGGGCGGTGTAGTGACGTGACGGTAGCATTCGGCGCCGCCACAGCCTCCGGCCTGAGCCGATGTCGCGAGAATCGAGGTACCGAGCATGGCGCCGGCAAGGGCGATGGCGGACAGCGTGAAATGGGCGACCGGCGCGGTCATGATGAATTCCTCGACTCTAAAACGCGATGTGGTTGGCGTGCGGCCCATGACGGCACGCACCCCTCGACGCATTAGAGGCGGTCAAGTTGCGCTCGGAGCAAGCTGTATTGCAGATCAGGGTAAAATTAACCCTGGCTTAAGACTACGCAATTTTCACTCTGCTTAAGTAAAGCGTGCGATGTCGATTCACGGGGCGTTAAACCGGATTCAGGTCTGACCGCGCTTGAGCTGGTAGAAGATGTGGCGGCCGATCACGTCCATCTTTTTCAGGCGCCTCGACCAGCCCGGCTTCACGTAATCGGCGTGATAATGCGTGGCGCCACCGACCTCGCTGAGATAGGTCCGCCCTTCGATGACCGCGCTGGCGATGCGGCTGGCGCTCTGCCAGGATGGGCCGTCGGTGATGCGCAGCGATTTGCCTTCGCAGGCGAAGGAGAACTGGCAGCCCATATAGCGATGCCGGTTCTGGTAGACGACACCGCAGACATTCGACGGGTAGAGGCCGCTCTTGACGCGGTTCAGAACCACCTGGGCCACGGCGGCCTGACCGTCCTCGGGCTCGCTCCGGGCTTCGAAATAGACAGCTTCGGCGAGGCAGCGCTGTTCCCGATCGATGGAATCGGGGCCGATCAGGTCGGCATAGCGATGCCGGGCGTCCTCGGGGGTGGCGTCGGCGATGCCCGGTGCAAAGTCTTTCCTTGGCGAGAAGCCGGGGATCATCAGGCTCGCCGCCGCGACTTCGATGGGCGTGGCATCAGCCGGGGCCGGTGTCGTCGACGACAGGGCGACGGCGCGCGGGATGGCGGGTGTAGCACCGTCCGAGGGCTCATCGCCTTCGTCGTCGCTGGCCGCTTCCTGCGGGAGGGTGAAGCCGGAATTCGGCTCCAGGTCTGGCGACCAGATCGCGGAGCCGGGAACCAGCATTCCCGCATCGCTGCCCGAAAGGTTTACGTTGACGACGGGCGCTCTCCCAATCTGGCCGGCGCCTGCCTCGTGGTTCGGATAGAGCCGCTCCGTCGCCTTCGCATCGACACGGCGGCGGATTCCCGGCGTATCGTGGGGGAGCCGCAGGGCGATCCTGGCCACGCCCTGTCCCGTCAGACCGGAGGCGGAAGGGTCGGTTCCGGCGCTTGCCGTGAAGGAGACGATGAAGCCCAGGGCGAGGGTCCAGGGCACCATGGAGGCGCGAAACCAGGGCCGTTGGCTAGGGCGGCGAACGCGTTTCGTACTCACGACCAAACAACCCGGTTAAGGACCTGACCTCACTGTCGCCGCGCATGGGGGAGCAGAAGGTACGATCCAAACTATCGGGCGTTATGGTTGCGAGTGTCTTAAGATGACGCGCGGGATCGCGTGCTGCGAAGACCTTGATCGGCCCCCACGAAAACCTGCAACACGTCTCTTAAAGGCTTCCGGGCCGGCCGTGTGTGACCGCTAGGGCGCCTACGAGAGCATTGATGCTGGAGCGTCCCTTGGTTTCGGCGATGCGCTCTGCATCAGTATTGCTTTGGGTCGCGACAGCGAAGACGAGAAGGGCGATGGTCGCAAGGCCGCCGAGCGCCGAGACGACCCAGAAATAGGCCTGCTGGACGACCCGCGGTACCGGCACGGCATGCGAGGTTTCAGAGAGAAAAACAGGGGGTTGGCTCGAGTCGCTCATGGTCGGCGTTCCCGCGCGTTCAAAGCCATCCCACCCAGCCGGGAGCGTCGTCGCGCTTTGGTCTGGCACTAGCACTCAACGTGCCGAAGCGACATCGGTTCAAGGGGTATTCGGAGATTTATTCAACGACATTTCTCCTGGCGCAGCGCGACGAAAAAGGGCGGCCATCGGCCGCCCTTTCAGGTCTTCCTGTCCTGATGGACCGGCACTCAGCCGCGAGTCTTGTCCCGCGTAGCGAGGGCTGCCTGGGCGGCAGCGAGGCGCGCGATCGGCACGCGATAGGGCGAGCAGGAGACGTAATCGAGCCCGACCTCCTGGCAGAAATGGATCGAGGCCGGATCGCCGCCATGCTCGCCGCAGATGCCGAGCTTGATGTCGGGACGGACAGCCCTGCCCCGCTCGACGCCGATGCGAACGAGTTCGCCCACGCCTTCCTGATCGATCGAGATGAAGGGATCGGCGGACAGGATGCCCTTCTGGGTATAGGCCCCGAGGAACGTCGCGGCGTCGTCGCGCGAGATGCCGAGCGCGGTCTGCGTCAGGTCGTTGGTGCCGAAGGAGAAGAACTCGGCGGTCTTGGCGATGTCCCCGGCGCGAAGGGCTGCGCGCGGCAGTTCGATCATGGTGCCGACCTGATAGGACAGCGTCGCGCCGGTCTCGTCGGTGACGGCCTTCGCCATGGCGTCGATGCGCGCCTTGACGATGTCGAACTCCATCTGGGTGAAGACCAGCGGAACCATGATCTCGGCGGTGACGGGGGCATCCGTCTCCTTGGCGGCCTGGACGGCGGCCTCGAAGATGGCGCGGGCCTGCATCTCCGCGATCTCCGGGAAGGCGATGGCGAGGCGGCAGCCACGGAAGCCGAGCATCGGATTGAACTCGTGCAGCTCGGTCATCCGGCGGCGGAGCTTCTCCTCGGACACGCCGGTGCTCTTGGCGACGTCCTGCACTTCCGCATCGGTATGCGGCAGGAACTCGTGCAGCGGCGGATCGAGCAGACGGATCGTCACCGGCAGGCCCGACATGATCGTGAACAGCTCGACGAAGTCCTGGCGCTGATAGGGCAGGATCTTTGCCAGGGCCGAACGGCGGCCTTCTACGTCGTCGGCGAGGATCATCTCGCGAACGGCGACGATGCGGTCCCCTTCGAAGAACATGTGCTCGGTACGGCACAGGCCGATACCCTCGGCCCCGAAGTTGCGGGCGGCGCGGGCATCGGTGGGCGTGTCGGCATTGGTGCGCACCTTCATGGTGCGAACCTTGTCGGCCCAGCCCATCAGGGTCGCGAATTCACCGGAGAGCGACGGCTCCAGCATCTTCACTTCGCCGAGGAGGACCTGGCCGGTGGAGCCGTCGATGGTGATCTTGTCGCCGGCCTTCAGCGTCGTGCCCGCCACCGTGAGGGTGCCGGCCTTGTAATCGACGCGGATCGTGCCGACGCCCGAGACGCAGGGCTTGCCCATGCCGCGGGCGACCACCGCGGCGTGCGAGGTCATGCCGCCGCGCGTGGTGAGGATGCCCTCGGAGGCGTGCATCCCGTGGATGTCCTCGGGGCTCGTCTCGATCCGCACGAGGATACACTTGCGCTCGGCCTTGCGGGCGGCCTCGGCATCCTCGGAATTGAACACGATCTCGCCGGTGGCCGCACCCGGCGATGCCGGCAGGCCGGAGGCGATGATCTTGCGCTCGGCTTTCGGGTCGATGGTGGGGTGGAGCAGCTGGTCGAGGGCGGCGGGCTCTACCCGGCCGATCGCCTCCTCCTCGGTGATCAAGCCTTCGGCGGCGAGATCCACGGCGATGCGCAGAGCTGCCTTGGCGGTGCGCTTGCCGTTGCGGGTCTGGAGCATCCAGAGCTTTCCGCTCTCGATGGTGAACTCCATGTCCTGCATGTCGCGGTAATGGGTCTCGAGCAGCCCATAGATCCGTACCAGCTCGGCATAGGATTCGGGCATCGCCCGCTCCATCGACGGCTTGTCGGACTTGGCCTCGATCCGTGCCTTCTCGGTGATGTCCTGCGGGGTGCGGATGCCCGCCACCACGTCTTCGCCCTGGGCGTTGATGAGGAACTCGCCGTAGAGCGCGCGCTCGCCGGTGGAGGGGTTGCGGGTGAAGGCGACGCCCGTAGCCGAGGTGTCGCCCATATTGCCGAACACCATGGCCTGGACGTTGACCGCCGTGCCCCAGCTCTCGGGGATGTTGTTGAGCTCGCGGTACTTCTTGGCGCGCGGGATCATCCACGAGCTGAACACGGCGCCGATGGCGCCCCAGAGCTGGTCTTCGGCACCCTGCGGGAAGTCGGCGCCGTGCTCGTCGCGGACGATCTTCTTGTAGAGACCGATCATGTGCTTCCAGTCCTCGGCACCGAGTTCGGTATCGAGGCTGAAGCCCTTGGTCTCCTTGTAATGCTCCAGCGCCTCCTCGAAGGCGTGGTGCTCCACATCGAGCACCACGTTCGAGTACATAGTGATGAAGCGGCGGTAGGAATCGTAGGCGAAGCGCGGATCGCCGGAGCCTTCGGCCAGGGCTTCGACGGTTGTGTCGTTCAGGCCGAGATTTAGCACCGTGTCCATCATGCCCGGCATGGAAGCGCGAGCACCGGAGCGGACCGAGACGAGAAGCGGGTTCTTCGGGTCACCGAAGCCGCGGCCGGTAAGAGCTCCGACAGCATCGAGCGCGGCCTGGACCTCGGCCTTCAGTTCCGTAGGGTACTGACGATCGTTGTCGTAATACCAGGTGCAGACTTCAGTCGTGATGGTGAAACCCGGAGGCACTGGGAGACCGAGATTGGACATCTCGGCGAGGTTTGCGCCCTTGCCTCCGAGGAGGTTGCGCATGGAGGATTGACCCTCCGCCTTGCCGTCGCCGAACGAGTAGACCCACTTCGCCATCGCCAATGATCCGCTTGCAACAATCGGGGATGTCATACCCCTAGATGCCCCGTTGAACCATTGCATGCTGCAATGCAAGATGAACGGCCCTTAGGCGGTCATCACGCGTAACGGGCAGCGGGATTTGTCATCCGATCATGACACAGGGTTAAGACATCTTCATTCCTATGATCGACGAACAGGATTCTGATTCGTCTATCTGTCGGCTCGTGGCTGGTTGCTGAGGCCCCCGACGGGGATCGGGGGGCATCATCGAATGACCCGGTGAACATCACCCGTCATTCGCCTAAACCCGCATTCCAAAGCTCCAGGAAAACGGGTCGAATCCGCCATGCCGACGGCTTGGCTTGGCATTCAGGCGCGATATTTTCCGTTGCGCTTGACCAGCACCCGCGTGCCGACGGGGACGCGCTCGAACAGATCGACGATGTCCTCGTTCAGCATGCGGACGCAGCCGGAGGACATCTGTTCACCGATGCTCCAGGGTTCGTTGGTGCCATGGATGCGGAACAGGATGTCCCGATTGTTCTGGTAGAGATAGAGGGCGCGGGCCCCCAGCGGATTGTCCACCCCGCCCTTGCGGGTCCTTGGCAGGTCGGGGTTAAGGGAGACCATCGTGGTGGTGGGGCTCCAATCCGGCCACACGCCCTTTCGTCCGACCTTCGCTTCGCCTTTCCAAGAGAAGCCGAGCTTGCCGACGCCGATGCCGTATTGCTGGGCCGTGCCGTCCTCCTGCACCAGGGCGAGCTGGCGGTTGTCGATATCGACCACGATGGTGCCCGGCTTTTCCGCCCCGGTATAGCGAACGACCTGCCGACGATATTTCGGATCGAGCCGCGACGTATCCACCAGCGGCACGTCGTAGGGCTTATCCGGCATCGAACCCGTATACCAGGCGGCCTCATCATCCTGCGCCACGGTCATGGGCCCACGAGAATTGCATGCGGCCAATGGAGCGATGACGAGCAGGCTGAGAAGGACACGGCGGATATGCATTGAGGGCTCCACGAAAGTGGTCGTCGGGCGGATCATTGCCCTCATGACTACCGTCCGATGGCCGACGATGTTGTGTCTTTCACGTCGCAGCAGGAGGGAACATGCCCGCCATCTCCGCTTTACGAGAGGCAGTGCTCGCGGATTCATCTCGTCTGGCTCGGCTGATCTTGATCGTTCGGCGCGCTGACGCCGAGCCGTTTTCCGTCCCGCTCGATCGTCTCAAGCGGTTTGCGGGCAGGAAGGCCTGACCACTGGGAATGTCGTTCCGAGCCCGGCCCGCAGGTTCGGGTCTTTCGCGACATCGACCGTGAGGCTGATCCCATCGCTATCGGCCCGGCACCGAAGGTGAGGCTGCGGAACTACGGAATGTCGAAGGCTGGGCCGCTGTCCCATCTTCACGTTGCGTTGATATCGTGACGAACGATGATCTCCGGGGCGCCGTACATGCGGACGTGAAGCATCGTAATCTCCAGTGCGGCCTGAAGCCGAACTTTCGGTTAGGGATAACATCCCACCGAGTGGTGTTCCCGGTTGAGTTGCGCTTCTCGAGCTCGATAACTTATCTCAGGTTGAGTTCGGTCGATGCGCTGAGGCAACCCGCGTTGCTCCGCCGGGCCGGGCGGGGCATGCTCGACCCCGATGCGGCAGGGCCGCCGAAAACCGAGACGACGCGATGGCCGATACGCAAACCTTCACCACGACTGAGGTCGACGAGCCCCTCGCCGACCTCGCGCCGGCGATTCATCTCGACCATTGCGTCATCCACGTCTCCGATTGGGAGCGCTCGACTGCGTTCTATCGCGACGTGCTGGGCGCGGAGGTGATCTCTCGCGGGAAGGGCTTCGCCTATCGGTTCGGCGGCGTTCAATTGAACGTCCACGGCCCCGGCCTGTCGCCGACTCCGCTGGCCGAACGTCCGGTGATGCCGGGCGGCAGCGATCTTTGCTTTCGGTGGTCGGGGTCCATCGACGACGCGCTCACGCATCTCGCGGCGAAGGGCGTCCCGGTCGAACTCGGTCCTGTCGAGCGCAATGGCGCCGCCGGCACGGGGATCAGCGTCTATTTTCGCGACCCCGATGGTTCGTTGATGGAATTCATCACCTATCCGACGAATTGACGGTGCTGCCTCAGCTGCGCCGTTCCGCCAGCTGCTGGTTCGTATGTTCGAGACGCAGCGCGAGTTCACGCATCACCGCGATGCTGATTTGCGGAAACTGAGCCAGCAATTCGAGGAACACCGTCCTGTCGATCCGCAAGGCGGTGATCGCTGTGTCGGCCTGCACGGTGGCGGAGCGCGGCTGGTCGGCCAGGATGCCCATTTCGCCGACCAACGCGTTCGACCCGAGAAGGGCGAGCCGGAATGGGCCGAACGGCCCGTCGATGGTGACGGCAGCTGAACCGTCGAGAATGAGATACGCGGCATCCGCCACATCGCCGCGGGCGAAGAGCTGTTGCCCCGCTTCGAAATGAACCCGCTCACTGGTGAAGGCCAGGAGCTTCAGGCGGGACGGTTCTACCCCGCGAAAGAGCGGCACCTGTCGGAGTGACGAGACCTCGGTGTCGAGGGTCATGATGAAACGACCATTCTGAGCGCTCCGCTGGAAGACGCCGACCGATGGGCGCCTTCATCCTGCGCATCCATGCGGTTTGCCCAGGCATTGTCCAGCCCCGTGCATTCTCACGGCGAAGAGGGGCGGCCTCGCGCACAGACATACGTCACCGTCGATGATTCGCTGCATCTGAGGCGGGTTGTCGCGGTATCCAGGCGCTTTCTCGCAATGACCAGCCGGCATGGATTAAATGGCGGCGGGCATTTGTCTTCAGCAAGGTTGGCCGAGGAACCATCGATATTGGCGAAGGTTGTCATCTTCGAGAACCACATGCTGAGGAGGCGCTGATGGCATCAGGAAATTCTACCTCAAAGCGAGGTTTTGCATCGATGGATCTGGAGCGGCAACGCGAGATCGCGAGCAAAGGTGGGCGGAGTGTTCCGGCGGAAAAGCGATCGTTTTCTCAGGATCGCGAGTTGGCTTCGTCCGCGGGACGCAAGGGCGGTCAGTCGACCACACCCGGCCGGTCCGGCGAAGACTAAATTCCATTTGTTGGAAGAGACAAGGCGCGTACCGAGATCCGGTGCGCGCCTTTCTTGTTTGAGGCGACCGAATATCTAATTCGTCCGCCGTTTTAGGCGCAACAGTAAAAAGCCCTCCGTCATCAACGAAGGGCTTGCGGGTCTCGACGTTCAGTGTCGGTCTGTTGCTTATGCGATGCAGCGGCCTGGGATCATGCGGCGTGCTTCCGGGCCGGCCAAAGAGCTGATTGCTCCCTCACAACCATCCCTCATGGTTCTGCGAGGCTTCAGCACGGGCTTTTCCGTCGAGACGGTATCCTGGTCCGACGAGAACGCCGGTGCCCTGCGCTCATTCGAGACCGCCGTCGTCACACGGAGCACGGCGATGTCGCTTCCACCGATCTGCGCCGGTGAGTGAATGATGGCCGGCGTCAAGCTCGCGGGGGCCTGCTGGCTCGTCGCAGCGGGATGCGACCAGCGGTCTGCTTTGCGCTGAACGACCGGCAAGACAAGCATCGTCAGGAGGGCAGCCGGTCCACCGACACTCAGGATCAATCCAGACCGAAGCATTGTCGTAATCTCCAAGCGGAGCTTGACAGGATGCTGGACAACGCGACCTGATCGTCGCGAGTTCCTTGACTGGTCTAAAAACTTTACGGCCAGTAAACGACGGGCTCGTTGTTGCAAACATTTTTCCGGGACCCGGGTACCTCCCGTTAAGGCGCGTGGCGGAAAAACCACGCGCGTGGCAAAAATGGCCGAAGCCGCATTTTTTGGAACCCTGTTGCATCATGTTCGTTACCAAATCACCCGGCCGCCTGGTCCTCCCCCGCATTCCCCTTGTGCATTGGCCGGAAACTTTTCACGGGTCGGACATTCGTCCGGCCCGTTTTTATTGATCGGTTGACCGAGCGAAAACGGAAAAGCCCCGATCGAGGATCGGGGCTTTCTGACTTCACCGGTGATGTCTGTGACTGTCGGACGATCAGGCGGTCTTCTCGCGGCGACGGGCGCTCTGCTGGAAGAACAGGGCTTGGCTGATCACCGCCGAAACGTTGGCGGGCTGGAACGGCTTGGCGATCAGGAAGGCGGGCTCGGGCCGCTCGCCGGTGAGGAAGCGCTCGGGATAGGCGGTGATGAAGATCACCGGCACCTCGAACGTCTTCAACAGATCGTTCACCGCGTCGAGCCCCGAAGAGCCATCGGCAAGCTGAATGTCCGCGAGGATCAAACCAGGACGCGATCCCTCTGATGCGATCTTGATCGCTTCGGTCCGTGTCCGGGCGACGCCGATGACGTTGTGGCCGAGCCCTTCGACCAGGGCTTCCAGGTCCATGGCAATGAGCGGCTCGTCCTCGATGATGAGGATTTCCGTGGCCATGTCGGCCGCCAGTTCGCGTCCCGCTTCGTCGACGAGGTCACGCACCTGTGTCACGTCGACTTCGAGGATCACCGCAGCGTCCTCTTCGGAGAAGCCTTCGAGGCACGACAGCAGGAACGCCTGGCGCGGCAGCGGGGTGATCTGCCCCAGCCGAACTTCAGCCGGTAGATCATGCTGAACCTGATCGCTCTGGCCGTTGACCGACAGGGAATTCCAGATGCGGGTGTAGACTCGGAAAAGGTCCGCCTTGACGTTGGTGCTGCGTCCGAGCGTGTCCGGCTCGTTGACGAGCGTTTCCAGCGTGGCGGCCACATAGGCATCGCCGGCGACCTGGCTGCCGGTCAGTGCCCGCGCGTAGCGGCGCAGATACGGCAGATGTTGCACGACGAGTTGAGCTGTCGACATTAGATCCCCTTGGCACTGCCGTTCTTTATGGTCGCCACCGCCATAACGCGGTTCGATGGGCTGTGTTCCGCGAGCCCGGAACCGTTTGTATCGCGCTGCGTTGCAGGTGCAGCCATGACTTATGTCAAGCCGCAAAACAATCGCGGCGATGCCACCGCGTGGCATCAAGGGGATAACCGAATGGACGAGGACGAAACGGTCCGCATCTCCCTGGCGGAGACGCGAGTGGAGCTGGAACGTGAGCCGAAACTACATAGCCCCGAAACTCACAGCCTGAGTGACCTCACCCAGAAACGGATCGGCATGCATCTGCGTGCCATGTACGACACGATTGTCCAGCAACCCGTTCCGGATCGCTTTCGAGATCTGATCGCCCGGATGGACGATGCCTCCGGTCAGCCCTTCGATGAAAAATAATCTAACTCACCTGCCTCAGCGCTAAAGTGTGCACCGGCACGGATGGAGTGTGTGATGGTCTTCGCTTTGTAGAAAAGCCGCCGAAGCGATCCGGCGGCTTTCTTGGTGTCTGGGTTATCGGTCTGACTGCACCGACACGTCCAATCGTCAGAGTGTCGGCGAGCGACCGCGCATCAGGCCAATGACGGCCGAGATGGCGAACAGAACGATAGCGACAAAGAAGACGAGCTTTGCGGCTTCCATGGCGGTGCCGGCAATACCACCAAAACCAAGCAGAGCGGCCACGAGGGCCACGACGAGAAATGTTACAGCCCAACCAAGCATGGTCTCGATCCTTGTGAAGCTGGTGCGACCTGTGCCGCGACCTCATGACATCAATAACGCCAAGTTATCCGACCGGTTCCTGACTTTGACACAAAGCGGTCACGATTGGTTATCGAGGCGAAATCAGCGGGTCGCGGAAGCGCAGACACACGCCTAGGCACCCTGGAAAAGATCTGAACATCGTCCTGTCCCGGATTGCGCCGAGACGATCCCTTGCCCAGCGCAGTGCTCGCATGCGTCATATCGGCGAGACTCTTGTCGGTTTCGGGAGTGACGACCCACATAGTGGTTGACGCTGATGTGGAACCCGGTGTCCGATGTAGCGTTCGTCACCTGTTCCCGAACACGGATACATTCTGATGAGAGAGTCGCTGGCCGCATCCCTTGCACGACGCCTTCTCGATGCGGTCGCTGCGGCCGCTCGCGGAGTCGTAGAGGCGATCGAAAATGGGTCGCCCGCTCCCCAGCCCGTACCGGTCCGCGTCCGTCGCAACGATCGGCGCTGATACAGTGCGCTCAATAGGTGAGTGTGGAGCGTAGTCCGAGTACCACGCCACCTTTGACCCGTTGGTTCGGGCGCGTGGGGTCTCCGATACCCCCGCCGGGATTGATGACGACCTGGATATCCGGTTGGATCGTCCAACCGGGTACCACCACTGCTTGATACGTCAGTTCGATTGAAGCTTCGTAGCTGCGGACTGGGTGGAAGTTGGTGTCGAAAGACAATCGATCCCGGTCGTAGCGCTGGGCATGGTCGCCGATACGCGCGTAGATGAAGCTGAGGCCGAAGGCGTCTTCCGGCCGGCCGGGCACCATCCCCGAGAAAACGATGCCGCCATCCGCCCAAAGGCCGATGAGGTTCCGGTCCGACGGGCTGCCGGATAGGCGGGCATAAACGGCCACTCCGTCGGCCTGATCAGCGCCCTCCGGTCGGTAGAGTTGCGCGTCGATCACCGCATAGGCGCCGCTCGTTCCACCATGTCGGCGCGGTGATCCGCTGCTATGGATGCTCGCCAGGGAAAGCCCACTCCGGTCGTAGCGGTAATCGTCGAAACGCCCGAAATGCTGATATCCTCCGAGTTTCACACTTCGAGTGAGCCCGCTCGGGCCGGGTACTGCGCGAAGCTGGATCTCGCCCATCAGCAGCGGCGGATCGTTCAGGCGAAAATTCAATCCGGTCCGGTTGACGCTGGCCTGATCGCCGGGGTCGCCGTTGAACACCGCAATAAGCCCGCTCATTGAGGCGTTGGGCGTCCAGCGCAGCCGCAGTCCGGGAGTCGATAGGGGATAGGCAGGGCCGCCACTCGGTAGGTTCGCTCCGGTGATGGTCGGCCAATCGTTGCTCAGGAAGATTTTTCCGGTGTCGGAGGCGAAGAACTCGCCATCCGCCACGAGTTGCCCCATCCGAAAGTTGAAGCGCTGGTCCTCCGAGGCATGCTCCAGCCAGAGTTCTGACAGGCGTGTCGAGGGATAGGCTTCGATATTGCTCACCGTGATCAGGCGATGAAAGCTGCGATCACGTAGGCCGCCCGTGTCGTGGATCTGGAAGACGTTGGCGAATGCGCTCCAGCCCCTCCAACCGGCAAACCGGTCGAGATCGACGCTGATCGCCGCCTCGAACTTGCCGGCATGGATCGGCCCTTGCCTCACCCCGCCGCTGATGTTGCCCAGAACCTCGTTCGTATAAAGTAGGTTGTAGGTGATGCCGCGCGGCGCCAGCATTCGGCGGAAGCCGCCGGGATCGCCGAATGCACCGAGTGAGGATTGGATCGAGGGCGGTCTGTCGTCCTCCAGAGCGGCGGACTGCGCCGGGCGATCGTCTAGGGCTCCTGTCGCCGAGGGTTGCGACCAAGCGGGCGAGGCGATCGGGTAAGTGAGGTTCACGGCGAAAGCGCCCGCCAATCCCACCCGCCACCTCCGAAAAGCCCTTCTGCTGATCATCGACGCCTGACCTCGATAGTATAGCCTATGCTATGTTCTTAGATAAAGTTCTTGCGTCCGGGCCCGCTGGGCGGCCCGGTCGGTAACGGTCGGAAACGCTGTACTCCGCCCTTCGCTCAAGAAGACCGGAGATGACTGATTTGGTTCAGGCGCCGCTGACGGTATCCACCAGAAGCTTGATGTTCAAAACCACGATGATCGCGGCGATCACCCAGGCGAGGATTTTCAGCCAAGCGGGAATGACGAGCGCACCCATCTTCTGCTTGTCCGATACGAAGCGGACCAGGGGGATGACGGCGAAGGGCAATTGCATCGACAGAACGACCTGGCTCAGCACCAGCAACCGGGCCGTACCCTCTTCCCCGTAGAGTCCCGTCACGATCACGACCGGCACGATAGCGATGCCGCGCGTGATCAGGCGGCGGGCCCAATCGGGAATCCGCAGGCGCAGGAAGCCTTCCATGATGATCTGGCCGGCCAGCGTCGCGGTGACGGTGGAGTTGAGCCCCGAAGCGAGCAGCGCCACGGCGAACAAGGTGGAGGCGATGCCGGCCCCCAGCAACGGCGACAGCAGCTCATAAGCCTGCTCGATCTCCTGCACGTCGGTTCGCCCGGTGGCATGAAACACCGAGGCGGCCATGATCAGGATCGCGGCATTGACGAAGAGCGCCAGCATCAGCGCGATGGTCGAATCCGTGACCGCGAACCTCAGGGCGCCGCGACGCCCCTCCTCGGTACGCGGATAGGCTCGCGTCTGTACGATGGACGAGTGCAGATAGAGATTATGCGGCATCACGGTCGCGCCAATGATGCCGATGGCGATGTAGAGCGCGGCCGGATTGGTGACGATCTGCGACGAGGGGACGAAGCCCGCGAGGACCGCCTGGACCGGAGGCGCGGCCAGGGCGATCTGTATGCCGAAGCATACGAAGATCACCAGTAGCAGCGCGATGACGAACGCTTCGAGCGCGCGAAACCCGCGGCGCATCAGGAGCAGGATCAGAAAGACGTCCAGGGCGGTGATGATCGCGCCGATGACGAGAGGAATGCCGAACAGCAGCTTGAGGGCGATGGCAGTGCCGATGACTTCGGCCAGGTCGCAGGCGACGATGGCGGCTTCGCAGGCGATCCATAGGACGAAGCTGACGGGCCGTGGATAATGATCACGGCAGGCCTGGGCGAGGTCGCGGCCGGTGGCGATGCCGAGACGGGCCGAGAGGGCCTGCAGTACGATCGCCATCAAGTTCGAGAGCAGGATGACGGCCAAAAGCGTGTAGCCGAACTGCGAACCGCCCGCGATGTCGGTGGCCCAGTTTCCCGGATCCATGTAGCCGACGGAGATCATGTAGCCGGGGCCGAGAAAGGCCAGCAGGCGTCGCAGCCAGCTCCCGTTCGCGAGAACCGGTACGCTGCCGTTCATGCGACCGAGGCTCGGCTGTTCCTGCGTGTCGCGGCTGAAGCGCCACGCCCGATCCTCGTTGAGCCTGTCCATACCGCGTTTTCCGATGAGCCGAATCACGAATGCCGCACTGCACCCTGCGAGGCATATAGCATCGGCTATAATGGAAAACAAAGGCTAAGATACAGGGGCGTCTCCGTCTCCACCGGTGCAGCAGCGTGTGTTCATGACGTGCTCCAAAACGCCGTGCCGCGGGACGTCTTCTCGCGACCTGGGAGGTGTCAACTCAATCAAGGGTTTCATGCGGCTCGGTGGTCTGCCCCGTTGCGAAGCCCTTCTCCTCCAGCCTAGGCAGGACGCACGTCCTACCGGATGGTTACTGAAAGATGAGGAAGCGATGCGGGTCGCATACCCACATGTCGCGAGGACGGCCATTGCGCCGCGTCAGCGAGTCGTCGGCCCTCTTATGGCGGGCGTGATCCTCGGCATCGGCGGTGTCGTCGCCGGATCGAGCCTCGTTCGGGCCTCCGAGCAGGGGGGTATCTTCAGCTTCTTCGAGGACATCTTCCGCGGACCGGCCGTAAGGATCCGGCCGGAACCCGTTCCCGTGCCGCGCCCGGCGCGTCCGCGCTATGCGTCCCTGCCCGATACCAACCGTATCACGAGGCCCGCCCCGCCTCGTCACACGCCTCGCATGGTGCGCATCGACCGGCCATCCGCTGATCGGAAGAGCCGCTCGTCATCGGCTGGCCTGGTCGCCTCGGCGCTCGGGGCCCGTACGGTCTGCGTCCGGGCTTGCGACGGCTACCTGTTTCCGCTCGGGCGGCTGGCCTCGCGCGCCGACATTCCTCTCCACGAGGCAGCCTGTGCGGCGGCCTGCCCCAACGCGGCAACCAGCCTCTACACGCTCGGCGCCCGGCAGAACGAACTGGACCGGGCCGTCAGCCTCGACGGGCAGCCCTACCGAGCTCTCAAGGTCGCCCGTCTCTACCGCAGGAAGCTCGTAGACCAGTGCTCCTGCCAGCCCGAAGGCGTAGCGGCGACGCCGCTGCCGATCGAACGCGATCTGACTGCGCAGGTGGGCGACGTGGTCGCAACCCCATCGAGCGCCCGTGTGGTGGTCTCCACGCGGCCTGGTGGCTTCACGATGGTGGATTTCCGCGAGGCGGGCATCCTGTCCCGCCGTGAGCGTCGCCTGATCGGCCGCAAGATCGACGTCGTCCGGCGCGAGGCGGATGCCCGCGCCTCCGGTGGGGATACTCGGCAGGCCGGGCGGGCGTTTGACGGCGCGCCGCGCGTCCGGCTGGCCCAGGTGGGTATCACGGCGGGGACAAGAGGCTTCGGTGAAGTCCAGCGAAGACCGGACCGCGCGGAGGGCTTCGCCGACGTCCGCGTCGTGGTGTCCTCGCCTTTCACGCGCTGAGACCGGTCTCAGGGACAGCTCGGGGTGCGTTGTGGCTCGGTCCGCTATGGCGTAGGGCCGGACGAGAGTGTGATCGTTCCGGGTGCCGCATGACCAAGACCAGTGACGACGGCGAGGCAGGAACGGATCCGCGTTTCGACGGCGCCGCGCCGGCAAACGGCGAGACGGTGAGCCTCTCGCCGTTGGTACGCCGGCGGATCTGTCCCAATGCCAGCCCGTTCACGTCCAGCGGCACCTGCAGCTACATCGTCGGACGGGGCGAGGTCGCGATCATCGATCCGGGTCCGGCCGATTCCGGTCACGTAGCGGCTCTGATCGCCTCCATCGCCGGGGAGCGGCTCGCCGCCATCGTCGTCACCCATACCCACCGCGACCATTCCCCCGGCGCGCGCCTGCTGCAAGCGGAGACGGGTGCGCCCATCGTCGGTTGCGGGCCGCATCGCGCCGCGAGGGATCTGGCGGAGGGCGAGTTTCCGCATCTCGACGCCAGCGCCGACCGGTACCACCGACCCGACCGCCAGATGGGAGAGGGCGACACGCTCGAGGGGCCGGGCTGGACGCTTCAGGCGGTCGAAACGCCCGGCCACACCATGAACCATCTCGCCTTCGCCCTACCGGAGGAAGCGACCTTGTTCTCGGGCGACCACGTCATGGCGTGGTCGACCACCATCGTAGCGCCACCCGATGGATCGATGCGTGCCTACATGGCGTCGCTCGAGGCTTTGCGCGGACGTGACGAGACGATCTATTGGCCCGGCCATGGCGGTCCGGTCCGCGATCCGCGGCGCTTCGTCCGGGGCCTCGCCGCCCATCGGCGCCAGCGCGAAAATGCGATCCGCAGCCGGATCGAGGCGGGCGACCGCGACATCCGCTCCATCGTCGGCACGATCTATCAGGGCCTGAGCCCGGCCCTGCAGGGCGCCGCGGCTTTGTCCGTCTTCGCCCATCTGGAAGACCTGGTTGAGCGCGGGCTCATCGCCACCGATGGTCCAGCCAGGCTGGAAGGTGTCTACGCGCCGGCCTGACCACTCACTTGACGGCGATGGCGAGGTTCGCGACCTCGTCGAGATAGGCCCGGATGGTGTCGGCATTGGCGCCGAAATCGCGGTCGCCGATGCGGGACGCCGAGCGCACGTCGATCCGGGCTCCGTCCGCCCGCGGTCGCACTCTCACCGTGATGTCGCTGGCAAGGTTGAGGATGAGGCCGCGCGTCACAGCCTCGATCCGGCCATTGCCGATCCTGCCACCGGGGCGGATCGCCTCGACGATCTGCCATTTACGGTTCACCGCTGCTTTGCGAGCCAGCTCGAACGCGGCGTTGGCGTCGAGGTCGAGGGTAAGTGGGGCGACCTGCAGATAGGTGGCGCGCTGTGCCGTTCGCGCTTCCGGCCCGGGATCGGGAGGGTAATGCCCTTCGCGGGCGGCGAAGGCGGCATGCGAGCGCGAGAAGGCCGGTGGGTTCTCGGTATCGGTGGTGACGTCGGTGATGGCTGGGAGGCGTAGGCTGCGCAGCCCGACGAAGCCCGGATATCCGAGGAGTATCACCGCGAGGAAGAGACCCGCGATCGCTCCGCCCAAACCGCGCGCACCCTCGCGCCACACCCGGACGAAGGCGAAGAGGGCAAAGCCGATCGCCAGGACCGCCAGGAATAGGCCGGACCCGAGCGTGACCAGCGCGGGCCCTTCTTCCGCCCGCGGATCACGCACCAGAACGAGGGCGAACAGGGTGACGAGGACCGACAGGATCGCCGTTCCGCGCGAGAGCGGACCGGCGCGGGTGATGGGCTCCTCGATAAGCGAACGACGCATGATACGGATGAAATCGCTGTCCGGGAGATCGCCGCGCCGCAGGGAGGTCGTGCCCGCGCGCCTGAGCGATGAGCTTTACCGGGCCTCGCATGGCGACGCCACCCGCGAGTTACGTCGTGCTTTCGATGCCGCCTGCTTCTGCTATAGCGGCGTCGACATGAACTTTACCGCAGCGACCGGAAATCCCGTGACCGATGCTCGATCGGACGACCCGCTGCGGGTCTGGTTCCGCTTCATCCGCCTCAACCGGAGGGTGACCGCCGCGATGGCGACCGAGCTGCGCGGCCTCGGGCTCTCCATTCCGCAATTCGACGTCCTCTCGACCCTCACCGAACGCGAGGGGCTGACACAGCAGGATCTCGCCGCGCGGCTCTACGTCACCAAGGGCAATGTCTCGGGCCTGATCGACCGCCTCGTCCAGGCCGGTTTCGTCGAGCGCCACGCCATCCCGGGTGACCGGCGCTCGCATGCGCTCCACCTTACCCCGGCGGGTACGGAGATCGCAGCCCGTGGGATTTCCGCGCAGAAAGCCTATGTCGCCCGTACCCTCGGGACGCTGCCTCCGGACGATATCGCGGCTTTCGAGCAGCTCGTGTTGAAATGGCGCGACGTCGCCCGCGCCGATTCCAGCGGCTGAGTTACTTCGGTGTCCCTCCGTCAGAGCCTCTGACGGATCACCGGGCGGCCTTCCGCCTGGACCAGCGGGTCGATCTGCCGGGCCGCTCGCAGGCCCGCTTCGATCGCCCCCTCGACCCAGCCGGTCTTGAGGCTGGTGAAATCTCCGGCGAAAGACAGCGTCCTGCCGCCTTCGCCGAAGTCGCCGGATAGGCCGGGCCTGTCGTCGGGAAGCGACATGGGCAGATGTGACGTTTCCGGGTAAATATTCCCCTTCCATCCGGGACGGCCGGATCGGTGAAGGCCTCACTTACCGTTCAGGTTGCGACCCGTCTGCACTCGCTCGTTCCTGATCGGCGATCCTGGCGAGCAAGTCGGCGAGATCGCCGATCGAGGCGACCACATGGTCGGCGAGCGGCGTCATGATCTCGCGGGCTGCCTCACCCATGGGCCCGCTCAGTACGGCGACGGTCACGGCACCGGCTGCGCGCCCGGCGACGAGGTCGTAAGGCGAATCGCCGATCATGGCGATGCGGCACGGGGCGACGCCGAGTTGCGCGGCGAAGGCGCTGACCATGCCGGGTTCCGGCTTGGACCCATGCCCGGAATCGTAGCCCGCGACGTAGGAGAGATGGGGTGTGAGGCCGAGGGCATCAGCCTGCGCCCGCGCCGAGGCTTCGGCATCGTTGGTGGCGATGCCGAGCGCGTAGCCGGCACCGACGAGATAGCGTGCCATCCCGGCCGGATCACCGATCGGGCATAGATGCGCCAGCCCTTCGCGGCGAAACAGCCGGTCCATCTCTCCATAGAGATCAGGTCCGGCAGGCTGGCCGAGAACCTTCGCCCAAAGCGGCCCATAGGCGGCGGACGAGCCGGCGATGAGGGGCGAGGTCGGCAGGAAGCGTCGCTCCTCCTCGATGTAATGGCTCACCGCCATCAGGTCTTCCAAGCGGGTACGGTCGCCCCCGGACAGGCAATCCATGACCGCAAGGGCCGCAGGCCCCCAGGTCCGGTCGAAATCGATGAGCGTGCCGTCCTTGTCGAACAGGATGCCGGCGAGACGGCGGGGACGCGTCGCGCTCACGCGCTGGCTCCCACCTTCTCGACGTCGAAGGTTCCGGCGCGATCTCGCCGCACGATCCTGTCGCCAGGCTCGAACACGCCCAAGGCTACGTCACGGTCCGGCAGGATGACGGTAGTGGATTTGTTGAGATGGACGAGGACGAGGCGGTCCTGCGCCAGCGATGCGGAGGCCCAGCGCCGCAACTGTGCGTAATACGGCTCGCGCCGCCACGCATTCGGTTGGCCGGGATCGACCTGGACGTTCATGTTCTTCGTCACCGGATCGAGCGCCAGCACCATCTTGGCCTTCTCCGGCTTCCACTCGGCGCCGAGCCAGGCTTCTGTCATCCAGAGACAATGGAAGGCGCGGCAATGGTCCGGCCGCGTCGGATGGATGGCGCAGCCCCTTCCCTGCTTGGTGTGCCGGCACCATTGGCCGGCGACGCTCTCCACGGCGGGAACATCGTAGACCTTGCAGCACAGGGTGCAGGTTCCGCAAACGCGGCCTGGCGCCGGATGGGCCACGAAAGTAGCGGGATCGAGCATGCGCGGGACAATCGGTGCGGAAGACGGGGCGGCGATGCGTTGTGCGGACGGGTTTCTACCGACGGTCCGGGTCGCTAGTGTGGCATCGCATGAACACGGGGCCGAACCGGCCCGCTTCCACAGGTAACGGCAGGCCCATGCTCTCGAACCTCGCGACCCGCGACGTCGAAACGCTGATCCATCCCTACACCAACCTTTCCACCTTTCGCGAGACCGGCCCGCTGGTGCTGGAGCGCGGCCACGGTGTCTGGGTCTATGACAGCGACGGTCGGCCCTATCTCGAAGGCATGGCCGGACTCTGGTGCACGGCGCTCGGCTATTCGAACGAGGAATTGGTGGAAGCGGCGAGCGAGCAGATGTCGCGTCTGCCCTTCACCCATCTGTTCTCGGGCCGTAGCCACGATCCGGCGATCGAGCTCGCGGAGACGCTCAAGGAGCTGATGCCGATCCCGACCTCGAAGATCTTCTTCACCTCGTCCGGGTCGGAGGCCAACGACACCCAGGTGAAGCTGACCTGGTATCTCAACAACGCCCTCGGCCGCCCGGCCAAGAAGAAGATCATCTCGCGGATCAAGGGCTACCACGGCGTCACGGTCGCCACCGCCTCCATGACCGGCCTCACCGCCAACCATGCCGATTGGGACCTGCCGCTGCCGGGCTTCCTGCATGTGGGATGCGCGCACCACTATCGTTTCGCCGAAGCCGGTGAGACCGAGGAGGCGTTCTCGCAGCGCCTCGCCGACGAACTCGAAGCCCTGATCCTGCGCGAGGGGCCGGATACCGTCGCGGCCTTCGTGGCCGAGCCGGTGATGGGAGCGGGGGGCGCCATCGCCCCGCCCGCCGGTTATTTCACCAAGATCCAGGCCGTCCTCGACCGCTACGACGTGCGCTTCATCGCCGACGAGGTGATCTGCGGCTTCGGTCGGCTCGGCACTTGGTTCGGTTCCGAAGCCCTGGGAATGCGCCCCGACAGCCTGTCTTTCGCCAAGGCGGTGACCTCGGGCTACATGCCGCTCGGCGGCATCAGCATCGACGAGCCGCTCTACAAGGCGCTGGTGACGCAGAGCGCCAAGCTCGGCACGTTCGGCCACGGCACCACCTATTCCGGTCACCCCGTCGCCTGCGCCGTCGCTCTGAAGACCATCGAGATCTACAAACGCGACCGCATCGTCGAAGGCGTTGCCGAGAAGGCCCCTCATTTCCAGGCCCGGCTCTCGGCCTTGGCCGACCATCCCATCGTCGGAGAAGCGCGAGGGATCGGTCTCATCGGTGGGCTGGAGATCGTCGCCGACAAGGCATCCAAGCGTCAGTACGAGCCGAAGGCCGGAGTCGCGGCCCGCTGCGTCGCGTTCGCGCAGGCCGAGGGCCTTATCGTGCGATTCCTCGCCGGTGACCGGGTCGCGGTCTGCCCTCCCCTGGTCATCTCGCACGAGGAGATCGACACGTTGTTCGACCGCCTCGCCCGTGCCCTGGATCGAACCGAGGCCTGGATCGCGTCGGAAGGTCTGAGGCCCGTAGTTTAGGGCGGCGTCGCCACAGAAAAGTCTAGATCTTTCGCAGTGCGAGCGAGGTTAGATTGCACTGCGGAATTGAATTTTTTATATTCCCACTATTCCTTGACTGTGTCGAAAGTCACTCAGCGACGATGTTGGACAACTCGATCCTGCTCATCTCTGGCTAGCCTTAAGCTCCCGTTCATGATCCTTCGCCGCATATGGATCTCGTGCCGCACAGCGTCGGTCCGGGTCGAACCTCTTGAGGGTGCCCGAGAGACCGGCGTGATCGCCAACCAGACAAACGAGGATCTGGTGGCGTTCCGACACCGCGAAACAGGACCCGTTCCCATGTCCCGCCCCGAACAGAACCAGCGCGCAGCCATTTCGTCGACGCCCCGTGCGTCCGGTCTGGTAACCGATCGCGAAGGTTTCCGCCCCGTGGCACTGCCCGCCCTCGCCGCAGCGGTTCACGTCTCGGCATCCGCTGCCAAAGAGGCGGCCCGGAAGATTGCCGCTCGTCGGCAGCTCTCCCGCTTCCAGCACGAGGATGCACCCCTCGTCTGAGGCCAATCTTTCTTAAGACGAACGCCGTCCGGCCAAACATTGCGACCAAGCCTTCACGGGCTTGGTCACCGACGTCGAACCATCGGAACTTGGCTGCGCTGGATGTGTAGACGCCCCGGGACGATGGATCCGCATCGACTCTGCCGCCGGGGACGATGACATGCTGATTCTGCCGACAAGACGGCAGCTCCTAACCGGGATCGGTGCGAGCACGGCCCTGGTGGCCTCGGCGGGCGCCTATGGCTTCGTGATCGAGCCGCGCCACCGTCTCGTCGTGACGCGATACGCTCCGGTTCTGCCTGGCTGGACGCATGGGTTGAGCCTGAAAGTCGCTGTCCTCGCCGATTTCCATGTCGGCGAGCCGACCATGCCGCTCGACCGGATCGCCGAGATCGTCGATGCGACGAACCGGCTCGAACCCGATCTCATCTTGCTGCTCGGCGATTATCCATCCGGTCCCAGCGTGACGACACGCAAGGTACCGCTGGTCGAGTTCGCCCGCGTCGTCGACGGCCTGCGGGCGCAGCTCGGCGTTTACGCTATTCTTGGAAATCACGATTGGTGGGACGACACAATCGTCCAAACGACGCGGCGTGGGCCGGTCGAATCTCAGCGCGTGCTGGAAGCTCGCGGCATCCCGGTCATGGAGAACAATGCTCTGCGGCTGGAGAAGGATGGCTATCCGTTCTGGATTGCAGGGCTCGGGGACCAGGAGCCGTTCCTACTGCGCGGCGATCGCCGAGGACGGGACGATCTCCCCGGCACGCTGGCGCAGGTCACGGACGATGCGCCGGTCATCCTGATGGCGCACGAGCCCTACATCTTCCCCCGTGTGCCCGAGCGTGTCTCCCTGACCCTGGCCGGCCATACCCATGGCGGCCAGATCCGGTTTTTCGGTGCCTCGCCGCTCGTACCCTTTGTGCGTGGCAAGGACCTTTCCTACGGCCATGTGGTCGATGAGGGACGACACATGATCGTGTCCGGCGGGTTCGGCGTGAGCCGCGTCCCGATCCGTATCGGAGTGCCGCCGGAAATCGTACTTCTCGAACTTGGCCGAACCTTGCCAGATCCCGGCCCGAAAGCCACGCCAGGCGGCGTATAGCCGGCCTGACGGGGCTGTGGGTCCTACTTCTTGGCGCCGATGCTTACGGTGCCCTTGGTGGAGGGGGCAGCGGCGATCGTCTTGACGACGGGCTTCTTCGGCTTCTTCGCTTCGCGGCCACCGCGTGGTTTCTCAGTCGCCATCATCGTCTCCTTGGGTCGTAGGGCTGGGAGCATGGCACGAAATCCGCCGATGGCCCCATGAAATCGCGCGACCCACCGAAGCGCCGATCGATCACCCGCCGGATAGCCGCGAAACCACGGGAATCGCTTCCGCGATGGTGACCTCGGTCGGGTCGATCCGGCAGCGATAGGCATGGATTTCGACTCCGCCCGCCATGGCGGCGGCGAAGGCACGGTCGAAGGCCGGATCGAGATCGCGGGCCACATCGAACCGGTCTGCCTGCATCTGCACCACGACGATCAGCATCGCGCGCCCGCCCTGAGCGACGACCTCCGTGAGATCGACCATATGCCGCGCGCTGCGGGCGGCCACGCAGTCGGGAAATTCGGCGAGGCCCGGTTGGCGCAGGAGGTGGCAGTTCTTCACCTCCCATGACAGGGTGGCACGCCCTCCCCGGTCGCCAGGAAATCGACCCGGCTGGCGCGTCCGTAACGCACCTCGGGGCGCAGGGAAGCGTATTCCGAAAGTGGTGCGAGGCGACCTCCGGCGAAGGCCTCCGCGACCAGCGCGTTCGGACGCATCGTATTGATGCCGACCCATTGCAGGCCGCCGGGCAAGTCGGCTTCCACCAGTTCCCACGAAAAGCCGAGCTTACGCGCCGGGTTTGTCGAAGCCGAAAGGAGGACGCGCGAACCGGGTTGGTTGAGGCCGAGCATCGCGCCGGGATTGGCGCAATGCGCCGTGACGAGGCTGCCATCCGCCACTTCGATATCGGCGAGAAAACGCTTGTAACGGCGGACCAGCCGGCCCTCGATCAGCGGACCGGGAAATCTCATCGGCAGGACCTCCTGACGGGAATGGCACGCGAAACGGCTACGACGCCGTGCGCCTATCAGCTGGCGTCGACGCAGGCCAGGGAGCCCGCCATGGTCAGTTCGGCATCGTCGCGCTAGGTCAGGGGCATCACCGCCTCGCGCTCTCCACGGACCACGATGACCTCCCCCACTTCCCCTACCATCACTGCCGCCATTCTGGTGATCGGCGACGAGATCCTGTCCGGCCGCACCAAAGACCGGAACATCGGCACCATTGCCGATTATTGTACGGCCGTCGGCATCGACCTGCGGCAGGTCCGTATCGTCCCGGACGAGGCGGAAGAGATCGTCGACGCGGTCATTGCCCTTCGGACCCGCTACACCTACCTCTTCACCACCGGCGGGATCGGCCCGACCCATGACGACATCACCGCCGATTGCGTGGCCGCCGCCTTCGGCGTGACCATCGATGTCGATCCGCGCGCGAAGGCGATGCTGCTTGAGCGCCACAAGCCGGAAGATCTCAACGAGGCCCGGTTGCGCATGGCGCGCATTCCGGCGGGTGCCGATCTCATCGCCAACCCGATTTCGAAGGCGCCGGGCTTTCGCATCGGCAACGTCTTCGTCATGGCCGGCGTGCCGGCGATCATGCAGGCCATGCTTGACGAGATCGGCCCTACCCTCGAGACCGGCGCGCGCGTGCTGTCGGAGACGATCGAGGCCGGCAACCTGCCCGAAGGCAATTACGCTTCGGCCCTGGCCGAGATCGCCAAGGTCCATGACGGCGTATCCATCGGCTCCTATCCGTCGATGACGCAGCAGGGTTTCGCCAATCGCATCGTGGTGCGCGGAAAAGATGCCGAAGCGGTGGCGAGGGCGAAGGCAGATGTCCATTCCCTCGTCGCCCGGCTCAAGGACGGAACCGTCGCCTGAGTCCATGGCTTCCTTGTCGAAGGCGGGAATAGAGCCCGTTTTCAGGAGGTCCCTCGAATGGGGCAGCGAGACGAAGGCTCCACGCGAGATGAGACGGTCGAGCGGGAGGAATCCGTAGCGGAGGGCCTGCGGCCCGACGCCTTCATCCTACACGAGGTGATCCGCCGGGAGGGTGACGAGGAGCTTCGGCGCACGGGCGGGGCGCTGTTCCTCTCGGCTTTCGCCGCGGGATTGACCATGGGCTTCTCGCTCATCGTCCCCGGCGTACTGAAGGCTCATCTCCCGGAGGCCCAATGGGCCGGACTCATCACCAGCATGGGATACGCGACCGGTTTCCTCATCGTCGTCCTCGGCCGCCAGCAACTCTTCACCGAAAACACACTGACGCCGATCCTGCCCCTGCTCCATGACCGGAGCGTCGCCACCCTCATGCGTGTCCTGCGCTTGTGGGGCATCGTTCTGGTCGGCAACATGGTCGCCACCGCTGCCATCGCCGCGGTCCTCGCCTATTCGGATGCGTTCGCATCCGAGATCCACACCGCCTTCGCCGCGATCAGCCACCATACGATCGAGTCGGCGTTCTGGACGACTCTGATCAAGGCTGTGTTCGCGGGCTGGCTCATCGCCCTGATGGTGTGGATGCTGCCTGCCACCGGCTCGGCAGCGCCGTTCATCGTCATCCTGATGACCTGGCTCGTGTCGATGTGCGGCCTCGCCCATATCGTGGCCGGATCCGTCGACACGTTCTATCTCGTCTTCAGCGGCCATGCCTCGATGGGCGATTACGTCTCGCGCTTCTTCATTCCGACTCTTCTCGGCAACGTGTTCGGCGGGACCGCCCTGGTCGCCGTCCTCAACTTCGGGCAGGTCGCGCCCGAGGTGGAGAAGCAGAAGGCTGCCGACGGCGAAAGTTGAGCGTCGAGGTAAGCCGGTCGTTGGCGCCATCGCGGCACGCGTCCAGATGAATACTTTCCGAGTGGTGGCGTCTGCTCTGGTTCAGCGGTTCGGCTGCAGGATGATCCTGTGCCGCATACCCATGGCGGGGGCGGTCATCTCTCCGGAGACGTTCCGTGGCTGCAAACCCGTTCCTGTCCGTCGCTACGCGCCGTAGGCCGCCTATCTTCAGCGGCCTCCTGGCCCTGGCGCTCTGCGGCATCCCTGCGCTCGCCGCCGATTTCCCGGAGCCCTATGGAGCGCCGCGCGAATTCCCGGGAGGGCGCCGACCCCCTCCTCCTGTCGAGGATTTCCGCCCCGGACGCGAACCGTCCCGCCTCGCGGAGCCGTGCCGGACCGTCATCCGACGCCGGATCACGCCGGAGGGAGAGGAAATCATCAAGCGGGTGACGATTTGCGAGGAGCACCCGGACCGCTTCAGACCGGAGCGCGAGCCGGAGGGTGGATACGGTGAGCCGAGGCCTTACCGGCGGCCTCCGATTCCACCTCGGGAAGTTCCCTTTGCCGACGAGGCTCGTCCGGATCAGGGTGGTTACGTAGGCGGCGAGCCCCCTGCAGAGGGCCTCGCCGGCGAGGAGCGACTGTCCGAAGAGCCGCCCTTGGAGGGACGTGGACGCGATCCGCGCTACTGAAGCGGTCTCGCGTCCGACGCCATCGTGTCAGGCCCGTACGACGGGCCGGGCCTTCACGGCTGCGGCCAAGGCCTTCAACTGGCGGTTCAGATCCGCCAGTTCGTTGAGAGCGATGGTCCGGTGGCCGTCCTTGACCGCACGCTCGATGTCGGCGACCTGCGCATTGGCCATGCGCTTCAGTTCGGCGGCGAGTTGGTCCCGGGTCATCGGCGCTCCTGTCACGGCTCGGGGTGATGCGACCGTGATAGGGCGCGCATGCTTAACCGACGGTATTCATCGCGTGCGCTGCACCCGATGCGCGTCGTCGGTTTCGCCGGTTCAGGTCCGCCAGGGGTGGGCGGGCAGCTCGGTCGCGCCGACGGCACTGGCGCCGGCCAGAGCCACCGCGTGGTCGTTTTCGACGCTCGAACCGCTGACGCCGATGGCGCCGGACATCTCGCCGTCCTTGTCGACGATCGGGATGCCGCCGGGGAAGGTGATCAGGCCTTCATTGGAATGCTCGATGCCGAAGAGCGGGCCGCCAGGCTGTGACAACTGGCCGATCTGACCGGTCATCATGCCGAAGAAAACCGAGGTCTTGGCCTTCTTCTGGGCGATGTCGATGGAGCCGACCCAGGCCCCGTCCATCCGGTAGAACGCTTTGAGGTTGCCGCCGGAATCGACGACGGCGATACACATCTGGGTATCCAGCTCGACAGCCTTGGCGCGGGCGGCCTCGATGGCCTTGTGAGCGTCTTCGATGGTCACATGCATGGTGGTTTCTCCCTGTCGATCGACGAGATCGGAGCCGTTTGGCTGTCCTGCCCTAGGGGGAAGACGTAGCCCCGGCGCCTGTTCTCCCGGCGATACGCTGCGGACGATAGGACATTTCGGGCCTAAAGCGAGGACGGCCGCCCCTTTCGGAAGCGGCCGTCCTGCTTAGCGAAGTCTACGAAGCGACCCGATCAGCTGGCCGACATCGCGTTGGCCTTCTCGATCAGCGCCTCGGCCATGCGGATCGAGGCGATGTCGATGAGGCGGCCGTCCAGCGAGACGGCGCCTTTGCCGGCCTTGGCGGCCTCTTCCATGGCTTCGAGGATGCGGCGGGCCTTGGTGACTTCGGCTTCCGAGGGGGTGAACACTTCGTTGGCGAGATCGATCTGCGAGGGGTGGATCGCCCACTTGCCTTCGAAGCCGAGAGCGGCGCAGCGGCGCGCAGCGGAGGTGTAGCCGTCCGGATCGGAAAAGTCGCCGAACGGGCCGTCGATCGGGCGCAGGCCGTAGGCGCGACAGGCGATCAGCATGCGGTTCTGGGCGAACAGCCAGGGATCCTGCCAATGGGTCTCGCGATTGCCGGCCTCGTCCTTGTCGGTGAGCACCGAGAAGTCCTTGTTGACGCCGCCGATGACGGTGGAGCGGGCGCGGGTCGAGGCGGCGTAGTCGGCGACACCGAAGGACATGGCTTCCAGGCGCTTCGACGACGTGGCGATCGCCTCCACGTTGGCCATGCCCAGAGCGGTCTCGATCAGCACCTCGAAGCCGATCTTCTTCTCGCGCTTCTTGGCCTGCTCGATCTGGGTCGTCAGCACGTCGATGGCGTAGACGTCAGCCGGCACGCCGACCTTGGGGATCAGGATCATGTCGAGGCGCGGACAGGCTTCGACGATGTCGACCACGTCGCGGTACATGTAGTGGGTGTCGAGACCGTTGATGCGGATCATCATGGTCTTGGTGCCCCAATCCAGGTCGTTGAGCGCCTGGATGATGTTCTTGCGGGCCTGTTCCTTGTCATCGGGGGCGACGGCGTCCTCGAGGTCGAGGAAGATCACGTCGGCCTTGGAGGAAGCGGACTTCTCCATGAAGGTCGGGTTCGAGCCGGGAACGGCGAGTTCCGAGCGGTGCAGGCGCGGGGTGGCCTGTTGGATCAGGGTAAAGCTCACTGGGGAATCCTTCCTTTGGGTTCGTGTTTTGGTCGTTGGTGAGAGACCGCAAAACGCGGTCCACCATACCGGTCGGGATACGCTTTCGCGCCTGTCCCAGGGCCGTGCCCGGCCCTCGGTATCCTTACAAAACCGTCAGCCCGTCGCACCGAAGCCGACGGCGATGCAGTTGATCGAGAGCAGCAGGGCGGATTTCACCGCCTCGCGCTTGTCCTCATCCTCTTCCGCGCGGAAGCGGCGAAGCAGCTCCACCTGTTCGCGGCTGACCTGGTTGATCGTGGGCAGGCGGCCGTTGAGGCGATCTCGGAACAGGGGGAAGCGTTCCGCGAGCTCGGTGCCGCCGCTGACGCGAAGCGCCATCTCGCGGGTCAACTCATACTCGGCCTGGATCAGCGGGAAGATGCTGGCGCGAGCCTTCTCGTCGGCTACGAGACCGGCATAGTCGCGGGCGATCTCGAGATCGACCATCAGCAGCGTCTTCTCGACCTCGTCGAGGATGAGGCGGAACGGCTTCGATTCGGCGAAAAGCCGCTTCAGCTGTTCCTCGCCCTGCGCGCCACGCACGTCGAGGAAGCTCTTCAGGCCGGACCCGACACCGTACCAGCCAGTGATGACGTGCCGGTTCTGCGACCATGCGAAGACCCATGGGATCGCGCGCAGATCCGCCAGGGACCGGGCGCCGAACCGCCGCGCGGGGCGTGAGCCGATGTTGAGGAGCGCGATCTCGTCCAGCGGGCTTGCGGCCTGGAAATAGGTCACGAGGTCGGGATGCTGGATCAGGTTGACGTAGGCCGCGCGCGACGCGCCGGACAGGGCTTCCAGCGAGTCGTCGAACTCGTTGCGCGGGACCTTGATGGCTTCCCGCTCGGATTTCAGCGCGTGGTCGAACACCGACGACGCGAGAAGCTCCATCTGGTAGGCCGCCGTGCCCCGGTTGGCGTATTTGAACGAGACGACTTCGCCCTGTTCCGTGGTGCGGAAACGCCCGTTGATCGAGCCCGGCGGCTGGGCCGCGATGGCTCGCGCCGTCGGTGCGCCGCCTCGGCTCACCGAACCGCCGCGGCCGTGGAAGAACGCGATCGGCACACCGGACGACTTGCCGAGTTGGGTCAGCTTGTCCTGAGCCTTGTAGAGCTCCCAATTCGAGGCGACGAAGCCGCCATCCTTGTTCGAATCCGAGTAGCCGATCATCACCTCCTGCACGCCGCCCTGCCAGCGGGTGGAGCGGCGGACCACCGGGATCGAGAACAGCTCCTTCATGATCGCGGGCGCGGCGCGGAGATCGTCGATGGTCTCGAACAGCGGCACGATCGGCAGGCAGCAGATCTCGGTGCCGGTGGCATCGAGGAAGTTGCCGGCTTCCTTGGCGAGGAGGTACGCACCGAGGATGTCGGGGACCGAACGGGTCATCGACAGGATGAAGGAGCCGAAGGCCTCGCGGTCGAGCTGCTCGCGCATCTCGCCGACGAGGGCGAAAGTCTCCAGCGTCTCGCGGGCGTCGTCAGGCAGGCTCTCGAACGAGCGCTCGCCGTGCATAGGCCTCGCCAGCTCGGCCAGCAGCCAGTTCTTCCACTCCGCCGAATCGAGAGCGGGCGGAGTCTTGTTCTGGCCGTTGGCCTGGTGCCAGAGCGCGTGCAGGGTCTTCGTGGTGCGCGTGGTGTTCTCGCGCAGGTCGAGGCGCACCGTGGAGAATCGGAAGATTTCCACCATGCGGCGCACCGGGCGCACGAGGTCTGTGGCCAGCGACGGGCAATTGGCGTCGGCGAGCCCGGCCTCGAGGTGGCGCAGGTCGTTGATGAGCCCATCGGCGCTGGGATAATCCGGGCCGGTCGAGCGTAAGCCCTTATTGCGCGCGATCGTCGCCTCGATCTTGCGCAGGATGCAGGTGAGGAACTGGCGATAGGCCTCGCCGGGGTTGCGGCTGGCGATGGCGCGCCCGTCGCCGCTTTCGGTGAGCAACTGGGCGAGTTCCGACTTGAACGATGCCGGCACGGGGAGCGAGCGCTCGGTGAGGGAGAGCGTGCGGCCGAGTGCGGTGACGCCATCGCGATAGCGCCGAAGGGAGGCGAGCGCGTTGCGTTGAAGTGTGGCGCGCGTCACCGACGAGGTGACGTAGGGGTTGCCGTCGCGGTCGCCGCCGATCCACGAGCCGAACTGGAAGAAGGCCGGCACCTCGAACTTTTCGTCCGGGTAATATTCGGCCAGGGATTCCTCCAGCGAGTAGAGGACTTCCGGCAGCATCTCGAACAGAGTCTCGTCGAAGAAGTGCAGGCCCCAGGCCACCTCGCGCTCGACGGTGGCCTTCTCCAAATGGAGTTCGCCGGTCATCCAGACGAGCTCGATCTGGTCCCGAAGCTCGTTCATCAGGCCGTTGCGCTCACGCTCGGTCCAGCGCGGCAGTTCGAGCTCGCGCAGGACGAGATAGATGCGGCGGAACTTCTCCAGCACCGTCACGCGCTTTCCCTCCGTGGGGTGCGCCGTGATGGTCGGCCGAATGCGCAGGTCCTTCAGGAGGGCGTGGATCTCAGGCGCCTTTATGCCGTTCTTGACCGCATCCGCTAGGACCGCGCTGAAGCTGCCGGAGAGTTCCGCCCGCCCCTTGCTGCGCTCCACATGGCGACGCCGGCGCATGGCGGCATTCTGCTCGGCGATGGAGAGGAGCTGGAACCAGATGCCCTGGACCTGAAGCGCGCGGGCAAGAAGCTCCGGCGAGAAATCCGAGATGTTGGCCGTGCCGAGGAGGACGGCTTCGAGTTCCGGCTCGTGGCGGCGGGCGACTTCGAGCAGGGCGTGGAAGAGTATGTCGAGCGCTTCCTTCGACGAGGTGCCGGTGATGACCGGCGGCGCGAAGGGGTGGTCGAGCGATCCGACCGGGGCGTGGAGAGTATCGGTCATCGGATGGCCACCTCGAACAGAGTTGAGCCGATGGCCGCCGACATCGTGCGGGCAACGGTGAAGAGCAGCCGCTTCGGCAGCATGGAACGCAGCGCCGGAGCGATCAAGGGGGTGGTCTAGCGGGTTGGGCGAGGCGAGCAACGCTTTACCGGAAGTGGCGGCGCTGCCCCTTACTTCCGCTCGCTCAGTGACCACCCTCCCCCGCTGAGGGGGAGGGTTCGTCGGCTCACGCCGCGATCTTGCGCATCACCTGTTCGACCGTCGAACCGAAATCGCCGGGGCTCGGGGCGACGGTCAGGCCGTAGGAGCGCATGATCTCGGCCTTTTCGGCAGCGCTGTCGCCGGTGGCGGAGATGATCGCGCCGGCATGGCCCATGCGGCGACCCTTCGGGGCGGTGAGGCCGGCGACGAAGCCGATGACGGGCTTCGTCATGTTCTCCTTGATCCAGGCCGAGGCCTCGGCCTCCTGCGGACCGCCGATCTCGCCGATCATCAGCACGGCCTTGGTCTCGGGGTCCTGCTCGAACAGGGCGAGATGGTCGAGGAAGGACGAGCCGTTGATCGGGTCACCGCCGATACCCACCGAGGTCGTGATGCCGATGCCCCGCTCCTTCATCTGAGCGGCGGCCTCGTAGCCGAGGGTGCCGGAGCGCGAGATCACGCCGACATTGCCCTTGAGGTAGATGTGGCCGGGCATGATGCCGAGCATCGACTTGCCGGGCGAGATGATGCCGGCGCAGTTCGGGCCCACAACCATGGTGCGCTTGTCCTTGGGGTAGCGGCGCAGATACCGCTTCACCCGCATCATGTCCTGGGCCGGGATGCCGTCGGTGATCGAGCAGATCAGCGCGAGGCCGGCATCGGCCCCTTCCATGATCGCATCGGCCGCGAAGGGCGGGGCGACGAAGGTGATCGAGGTCGTGGCTCCGGTGGCCTCCACGGCCTCCTTGACGGTGTTGAACACCGGCACGCCGAGATGGGTCTTGCCGCCCTTGCCCGGGGTGACGCCACCGACGACGTTGGAACCGTAATCCAACATCTCCTTGGCGTGGAACGTACCCTTATCGCCGGTGATGCCCTGGACGATGATCGGGGTCTTCTCGTCGATCAGAATGCTCATGACGTATCCTCCCCTCGTCTCAGTGGCTGCGCTTGGCGGCGTCGCAGGCGGCGACGGCCTTGGTGGCGGCGTCCGACAGGCTGTCGGCGGTAATGAGGTCGAGACCGCTCTCGGCCAGGATCTTCTTGCCCGCCTCGACATTCGTGCCGGCGAGCCGGACGATGAGCGGCACGTCGATCTTCACTTCCTTCGCCGCCTGGATCACGCCCTGGGCGACCCAGTCGCAGCGGTTGATGCCGGCGAAGATGTTCACCAGGATCGCCTTGACGTTGCGGTCCGAGAGAACGAGGCGGAAGGCCGTGGCCACGCGGTCGGGGCTGGCGCCGCCGCCGACATCGAGGAAGTTGGCCGGCTCGCCGCCCGCATGCTTGATCATGTCCATGGTCGCCATGGCGAGGCCGGCGCCGTTGACAATGCAGCCGATTTCGCCCTCGAGGCCGATATAGCTGAGGTTGTGCTCGGCGGCCTGGGCCTCACGCGGATCGCCCTGCGAGGGATCGTGCATGTCGGCGATGTTGCGCCGGCGGAACATGGCGTTGTCGTCGAAGGACATTTTGGCGTCGAGCGCCAGGACGCGGTCGTCCTTGGTGACGACGAGAGGGTTGATCTCCAGCATGGTGCCGTCGCAATCGCGGAACGCCCGGTAGGCGTTCATGATCGTCTTCACGGCCGCCGAGACCTGCTTGATGTTCAGGCCGAGCTGGAACGCGATCTCGCGGGCCTGGAACTGCTGCAGACCGACGGCCGGCTCGACCACGACCTGGATCAGGGCTTCGGGCTCGTTGGCGGCGATCTCTTCGATATCCATGCCGCCGCGCTGCGAGGCGATGACGCGGACGCGCTCGGCCTTACGGTCGAGGACGTAACCGAGATAAAGTTCGCGCTCGAACGGATCGGCGGTCTCGATGTAGACGCGCTGAACCGGCTTACCCTCGGGGCCGGTCTGGAGCGTCACGAGGCGCTTGCCGAGGAGGTCCTTGGCCGCGTCGCGGACCTCGTTGTAGGTCCGGCACAACTTGATGCCGCCGGCCTTGCCGCGCGCACCGGCATGGATCTGTGCCTTCACCGCCCAGAACGAGCCGCCGAGTTCGGTGGCGGCGTAAACCGCCTGGTCGGGGCTGAAGGCCACCGCGCCCTTCGGAACCGCAACGCCGAATCCGGCGAGCAGCTCCTTGGCTTGATACTCATGCACGTCCATGTGCGTTCTCCTCGGCGTTTTTCCCTGGGACAGACACTCTCGTAAATTTCACTTCACGGAAAGAGCTTCTGCTGTAATATTTTTTTACATTCTCTTTCACTCCGCCTTTAATGGCGGCTGGAATGTATTTTGTAGACAAAAAGGCCGGCTGAGTTTGTTCTCGCCGGCCTGTCGTTGATCTTAGTTCACCTTGGCCTTCACGACCTCGTAGATCTTTTCGTTCAATGGCCCCGCCGGCCCGAGCAATTCTTCGAGTTGCTTCAGGCGCTCGTCGGCAAATCCGCGATCGTCCAGACCCTTGGCGTTGACATAGACGTTGAGCGCGGCGCTGCGCAGGCCGGCATGAGCGGAGAGAACCGCGACCCCCGCATCGGAGATGACGTTGAGGTTGCCTTTCTCAGCCACGGCCTCGGCCAGGTCGATGACCTCGCGGCAGGCGCGGCAGCAGGCGAGCGGCACGTCGGTGGCGACCTTGAGCGCCTCCTGGATCCTGGCGGCACGGGCCGCCTTCTCCTCGTCGGTGCTCTTGGGCAAGCCGTAGGCCCCCATCACGGCATCGAAAGCCTCGACGTCATCGGCGATCATGCCGGTGAGTTCGGCCCGGAGCGCCTCCGATTTGCCGAGAATCTCCTTCAGCTCGCCTTCGACCTCGACGTATTTCTTCTTCCCGATGGTGAGGTTGCACACCATGCTGAGAAGCGCGGCACCCATGGCACCGGAGATGGCGGCGGCTCCGCCGCCTCCGGGAGTCGGAGCCGAGCTTGCCAGCCCGTCGAGGAAGCTCTGGATGGTTTCGTTGGCAGGTGAGGTCTTCTCGCTCATGGGTCAGGCCATCGTCTTGGCGAGGGCGTAGATCTCCTCGGCGTCGAAGACCTTCTCGGCGCTGTCGAAGAGCTGGCCGACGCAGGCGCGGTGAAGCTTCAGCTTCAATCCGCCGATGCCGAGGGCGCCGAACACCTTCTTGCCGTGGCGTTCCTTGCCCTTGTCCATGGCGTCGATGCCGCCGAAGCCGAGGGGCGGCTGGGCGTTGTAATCGGCGATGAACTCGATGCTGGCCTCGTCCTTCCAATCGGCTTCGGCCAGAAGCTCGAGGCCGATGGCGCCGGCGGAGAAGACCAGGTTCTGGCCCTTGACGATGGCAGCGCGCGAGGCGGCGTCCGGCGTGGCGGCGGCGCTGATCTCGACCTTGAAACGCTTGTTGATGGAATCGGCGGCAGCCTGAGCCTTATCGAGAGAGCGACCGCAGAGAACCACGGTGGCGCCTTCCTGAGCCAGGAGTGCGGCCGAGCGCATGCCCACCGGACCGGTGCCGGCGAGAACGACGGCCTTCTTCCCCTGAAGCGATCCGGCAGCCTTCTGAACCAGAGCGACGCCTGCGGCGGCGGTGGTGTTCGAGCCGTTCGAGTCGAGCATGATCGAAACGCGGAAGGGGCCGAAGAAGCGCTTCTTCACCGCCTCGAACACGGCCTCGCCAGCCGCCATGCTGCCGCCGCCCACGAAGATCGCCGTGGACTTCTTCTCGGAACCGCCGCGGGTGTAGATGGTCCCGTCCACCAAGGCGCCGACATTGTCGGGCGTCACGTTGCCGTAACCGGTGATGCGATCGGCGCCACCATCGTAGCCGACGACCACGTCGAACACGCTCGGAACGGTATCGGTATCGAATTGGAACAGCAGCTTCTTGGTCATGTCGTTTCCTCTGCCCGCGTCGCTGCGCGGCTGACGTATCGTTGTCATTGGCGCGTCTCGTCAGATCGCGCGATGGACCGTCCCCATCGTCGTGGGGCGCCGCCGGCGAGACCGTAATTCCGGCTCGCCCTCGGTGCGGACTCGATCGGCGTCCGCATTCATGGTGTCCGGGGTATCGCCTTGCGACCCCCGAATGATTACGGCTCCGGGGAGCCGACTCGTCGTCGCGTTCAGCCTTCGACCACGTTCTGCGGTTTGCCCGCAACATAGGCCTCGACATTATCCACGAGCTGGTCCGCCAGGATCTGCATCGCTTCCTTGCTCGCCCAGGCCACGTGCGGCGTGACGATGAGGTTCGGCAGGTCGAGCTCGCACAGGATGTTGCCGTTCTTGGGCGGCTCGGTCATCACCACGTCGAATCCGGCGCCACCGATCGTTCCGGCTTTGAGCGCCTCGGCGAGAGCCTCCTCATCCACAAGACCGCCACGCGCCGTGTTGATCAGGATGGCGTGCTTCTTCATCTTCGCCAGCTGCTCGGCGCCGATCATGTTCCGGGTCTCCGGCGTCAGCGGCGCATGCAGGGTGATGACGTCGGATTCGGTCAGGATCGTCTCGAAATCCACGAGGCCTTCCTGCGGGAACACATCGTAGGCAATGACCTTCATGCCGAGCGCTTCCGCGCGCTTGGCGATCGACTTGCCCAGAGCCCCGTAGCCGACGATGCCCAGCGTCGAGCCGGCGATGTCGTGGATCGGATAATCGAAGTAGCAGAACTGGGTGGACTTCGCCCAATCACCCCGGCGCACCGAATTCGCATAGGGCACGATGGCGCGCCGCAGGGCGAACATCAGGCCGATCACGTGCTCGGGGACGGTGTTGAAAGCGTAATTACGGATGTTGACGACAGTGATGCCGAGTTCCTTGGCGGCCTTCTTGTCGACGACGTCGGTACCAGTGGCGGCGACAGCGATGAGCTTGAGATCGGGCAGCTGCTTCAACGTGTCGGCGCGCATGGGCACCTTGTTGATCAGTGCGATCTCGGCACCCTTCAGGCGCTCGACGATCTCTTCCGGCGTCCAGGTCGACTCGTATTCGGTATATTCATGCGGGAAATTGAATTCGCGCACCTTGGCATCGAGGGATTCACGGTCGAGGAAGACGATTTTGTGCGCCATTGGAACCCTCAAGCGACGTTCCGCGCCAAGCGCGACGTTACGCGATACACACTTCTATAGACGATGCCCCGAGGCCGGCGAGAGGCCGGCCCCGGGAAATCACGGTGATCAGGACTTCGCGAGCGGGTTTTCGCGCAGGTAGCTGGAGGCGGCGGCGACGCCGGAGCCCGGCTGCACCTTCACGCCGTTGTCGAGCATGGCCATTTCCGCGCCCGCGATGGCGCCGAGGAGCGAGAGCTCGTTCAGGTCACCCACGTGGCCGATACGAAACACCTTGCCGGCCACCTGGCTCAGACCAGCGCCGAGGGCGAGGTTGTAGCGCACGAAGGCGTGCTTGATGATCGCGGCGGCATCGACGCCCTCGGGGACGAGGATCGCGGTGACCGTGTCCGAGTTCCACTTGGCTTCCTTGGCGCAGGTCTTGAGACCCCAGGCCGCCACGGCCTGGCGGGTCGCCTCGCCGAGCACGGCATGGCGATGGTAGACGTTCTCGAGACCTTCTTCCCGCAGGCAGGCGAGTGCCTCGCGCAGGCCGTAGAGAAGCGGCAGGGCGGGGGTGTAAGGGAAGTAGCCGGCGCCGTTCTGCTTCTGGTGGTCGGCCCAGTCGAAATAGACATGCGCGAGGCGATCGTTCGGACCCGACGACGATTCGGCAGCCTTCAAAGCCTTCTGGCTGACGCAGATCACGCCGAGACCGGCGGGGAGCATCAGGCCCTTCTGCGAGCCCGCAATGGCGCAATCGACCTTCCACTCGTCGGCGTAGAACGGCAGCGAGCCGATCGAGGATACGCCATCGACGAAGAGAAGCGCAGGGTGGCCGGCCGCGTCGATCGCCTTGCGCACGGCACCGATGTCGCTGGTGACGCCGGTGGCGGTCTCGTTATGGACCGTCATGACGGCCTTGATCTCGTGGTTCGTGTCGGCGCGCAGCGCCTCCTCGATCCGCTGCGGGTTCGCACCCGTGCCCCACTCTTCTTCCTGAACGATCACGTTCAGGCCGAGGCGCTGGGCCATGTCGATCCAGAGGTGGCTGAACTGGCCGAAGCGCGAGGTCAGAACCTTGTCGCCACGGTGCAGCGTGTTCGTCAGCGCGGATTCCCAGATGCCGGTGCCGGACGCGGGGAACAGGAAGATGGTACCTTCGGTGGAGCCGAAGACCGCCTTGGTCTCTTCGAACAGGGGCTTGGTCAGCGTCGGGAAGTCGACCGAACGGTGATCTTCCGAGGGGACGATCATCGCCCGCTGAACGCGGTCAGGAATGTTCGTCGGGCCCGGAACGAACAGATGATTCCGACCCGGTCGTCTCGTTGCCGCCATGTTGTGTCTCCGGTTCTTCTTTGGTTCGCGTGCACGCAGCGCACGACGCTGGGTTCGAATACGGTGGTCTAAGGTCGCGATCCGGCTTGGGTCGACGCCAGTGCGGTTCCTAAGCTTTGGATGAGGATACGACAACGTTGCCGAACGCCCGGCTCACGTTTTTCCGGCCGGATGCGATGGCATGGTCCGCGTCAATCGACGGGTGGCGTGAGGCCAGCCCCGAGGCATCTACGATGCCCGCGAGATCCGGAATGCTCGACGCAACCGCCTTCGACTGAATCAAGCCTCTCTCCGTTGGCCGGGGCGCGCGGTATTCGCACACTCCCATGGCCGTGGACGTCGTTTCTCACCTCGTCGGCGACCTTGATTTTGCCTCGTGCGGGCTCCGGACACACGCTTTCCAGCGCGATCCGGTGGGTCACCTTGGACCTGACTATGCCGAGGTTCGCGGTCGAAGGAAAATGCAAAAAACTTCGTCGCCACTCAAAAAATTTGTGGCGCAACGCAGCATCTCTGCGCCTTGCTTGAAAGGGGTCCGCTGCGAAGCGAGCAGAGGTCGCGTCATCAAACTGATACGGGAATCCGGTTTGGCTCAACGCACCGAAGCCATTCGGAGTGGGTCGTGGGCGAAGATACAGAGAAGACGATCCGCGTGAGGACGCTCTTCCTGTCCGATATGCATCTGGGCACGAAGGGCTGTCAGGCAGGGTTACTGCTGGAATTTCTGCGGGATTACGACGCCGATGAGATCTACCTCGTCGGCGATATCGTCGACGGCTGGCAGCTCAAATCGGGCTGGTTCTGGCCGCAGAGCCACAACGACGTGGTGCAGAAGCTGTTGCGCAAAGTGCGCAAGGGCTCGACGTTGATCTACATCCCCGGCAACCACGACGAATTCCTGAGAGATTATCTCGGCATGACGTTCGGTGGGATCGAGGTGGTGGACGACCGGATCCACGTCGCGGCAGACGGCAAGCGCTACCTCGTCATCCACGGCGACCAGTTCGACATGGTCGTTCGGCATGCCAAATGGATCGCCTTCCTGGGTGACGGGGCTTACACGTTCGCGCTCTTCATCAACACGCATTTGAATACGATCCGGCGCCGCCTCGGACTCGCCTACTGGTCACTCTCGGCCTGGGCGAAGTTGAAGGTGAAGAACGCCGTCAATTTCATCGGAAAGTTCGAGGAGCTTTTGAGCGCGGAGGCGAAGCGCGTGGGCGCCGACGGCGTCATCTGCGGACATATCCACCATGCCGCTCACCGCCAGATCGCCGGGCTGACCTATCTGAACACCGGGGATTGGGTGGAATCCTGCACCGCCATCGTCGAGCATTACGATGGCACCATGGAGGTGCTGCATTACCCGAGCGTACTGCGGGCACGCGCTGCCGCCGAAGAGGCGGAACGAGGCGCGGTCCTCTCGAAACCGGCAAGGGCGGTCGCGTGAGGCTGCTGATCGCCACCGATGCTTGGCACCCGCAGGTCAACGGGGTGGTCCGTTCGCTCGAGAACATGGCCAGCGCCGGCCGCGAGCTCGGGTTCGAGACGGTGTTCCTGACCCATCAGGATTTCGCTTCGGTGCCGCTTCCGGGATATCCCGAGATACGGCTTTCCTATGCCACGAAAGGTAAGGTCGCACGCCTCTGGGCCGATCTTGCGCCGACCCATGTGCATGTGGCGACCGAGGGGACCGTCGGCTACGCGACCCGCCGCTATTGCCTCTCGCATGGCCGCCCGTTCACCACGAGCTACCACACGCGCTTTCCCGAATATCTCGCCGCCCGCGCGCCCGTTCCGGAGAGTTGGAGCTACGCCTGGCTGCGGCGTTTCCACGGCGCGGCGAGCGGTACGATGGTATCGACCCCATCCCTCGAGCGTGATCTCGCCTCCCGTGGGTTCGGTAACCTGATGCGCTGGACGCGGGGAGTCGATACCGACCTCTTTCGCCCCGCTGGGCCGGATGACGTCCTGCCGGATGCCCTGGTCGGGTTGCCCGGACCGTTCTTTCTTTTCGTCGGCCGGCTGGCGGTGGAGAAGAACGTCGCGGCCTTCCTCGATCTCGACCTGCCGGGCACGAAGGTTGTGGTGGGAGACGGACCGGACCGGGCGCGTCTCGCCGGCCTGTATCCGCAGGCGTGTTTCCTCGGCACCCTGACCGGCGCGGCGCTTGCCCGGATCTATGCGGCGGCGGACGTCTTCGTGTTCCCGAGCCTGACCGACACGTTCGGCATCGTGCTGCTCGAAGCCCTGGCCTGTGGCGTACCGGTGGCGGCCTACCCGGTGACCGGACCGCTCGACGTCATCGGTGGCACCGGCGCCGGAATTCTCGGGCCCGACCTGCGCGAGGCCGCGCTCGCCGCCCTGTCGATCCCGCGCGAGCGCTGCCGCGCGGAAGCCCTGCGCTATACGTGGAGCGAGAGCGCGCGCCAGTTCTTCACCAACATCTCGTTGGCGCACGGCACCGGCCTTCCCGTCCCCCGGCGCCGATCGTTCCGGGCCGCACCGGCCGTTTGACCCGGCAACGAGGGATGGCTCCGTGATCCCGCTAGTAGGAGAGATTGGCCTCCCACACGTTTCTGCCCGTCCATCCCGTGACCGTCGGACGGGACGGGTGTAGGCAGACGGCCCGATGCCCAGACCGTTCACCGATTCCGTCGCCCGCACCCTCCCCGCTCTCATCGGTTGCGACGAGGTTGGGCGGGGCGCTCTATCCGGCCCCGTGGTCGTGGCGGCGGTGTGGTTCGATCCGGCCGTGTTCCCGGCCTCAGTGCTCGCCTGCCTCGATGATAGCAAGAAGCTCGACCGGGCGACGCGGGAGCGCCTGACTCCTTTGATCAGGGAACATGCCGAGGTTGCGGTCGCTGCCGGCTCGCGCGAGCTCGTGGACCGGATCAACGTCCGCGCCGCGACCCTCGACGCCATGAAGAGAGCCGTCGAGAAACTCGGGCTCGATGCGCCCGTGGCCGTCGATGGCCGCGACAGCATTCCCGGCCTTGCTCTTCCGTGCCGGGCGGTGATCGGTGGCGACCGGCTCGTACCGCAGATCGCCGCGGCCTCCATCGTCGCCAAGACCCTGCGGGATGATCTCATGCGGGCCCTGGCCACCCGTCATCCGGCCTATGCCTGGGATCGAAATGTCGGATACGGGACCGCTTCCCACCTTGCCGGCTTGGAGAGAATGGGCCGTTCGGCGCATCACCGGGTGAGCTTCACCAAGCGTTTTGCTTCATCACCCGCGGCAGTCACAACAGGCTGAGCTGAGCCCCGGTCGCGGCCGTGCGGTCGAAGAGATCCGTGCGCAGGGTGATGCGTGCATCTGCATAGCCGAGACGCTGCTTTGCGAGCCGCATGCGTTGGGCGATGAGGTCGGCATAGGCGCCGCCGCCGGTCATCCGCCGGCCGAAAGTCGCATCATAGGCTTTGCCGCCGCGGGCCTCTCGCACGAGCGACATCACATGGCGCTGGCGTCCAGGATAATGTTCGGCGAACCAGTCGTTCACGAGGTCGTCGAGTTCGAGAGGCAGCCGTAGAAGGACATGCCGCGCCTCGACGGCACCGCATTCCCGCGCCCGCTCCAACACCGCCTCGATCTCATGGTCGTTCAGCGACGGAATGACCGGTGCCATCATCACCATGACCGGGATGCCGGCGCGGCTCAGCTGGCGGATCGCATCGAGGCGCCGAGCCGGATGAGGAGCGCGAGGCTCCATGCGCCGGGCGAGGACCGGGTCGAGAGTGGTCACCGACATCGCCACTTTGACGAGTCCGAGTTCGGCCATCGGCGCCAGAATATCGATATCGCGGGCGACGAGATTCGATTTGGTAACGATACCGACGGGATGGCGGAAACGCGCCAGCACGCCGAGCACAGCGCGGGTGATGCCGTGGTCGCGTTCGATGGGTTGGTACGGGTCCGTAGCCGTCCCGAGGGCGATCGTCTCCGGCACGTAGCCCTGCACCGAGAGCTCCCGCTCCAGCAACTCGGCCGCGTTCGCCTTGTGGAACAGCTTCGTTTCGAAATCGATGCCCGGCGAAAGGCCCACATAGGCATGGTTGGGCCGGGCGAAGCAGTAGACGCAACCGTGCTCGCAGCCGCGATAGGGATTGATCGAGCGATCGAACGGCAGGTCCGGCGAAGTATTCCGTGTCAGGATGCTGCGTGCGCGCTCGGGAAGATCTTCCGTCGGCAGGCGTCGGACCGCGTCATCCGAAGCCCAGCCGTCGTCGAACGTCTCGCGCTGCGCCGGCTCGTAGCGACCGCTGGGGTTGGCCGTCGCCCCACGTCCCTTGCGTGCGCTTGTGGGGAAGGTGCTTCCCGCAAGCCGCCGAGCGGGGACGGCGAATGGGTCGTCGCATTCGCCGCCACCATCCTTCACCGCTCGGACCACGCTGCGAGTTCCGTCCCGGCCGGGTCCGTGAAATGAAAGCGACGGCCGCCGGGAAAGGTGAAGATCGGCGCTACGATCGTGCCACCTGCCGCCTCGATGCGGGCCTGCATGGCTTCGAGATCCTCGGCGTAGAGCACGGGCAACGGCATCGCTCTCGGTGCATCGGCATCGAAACCGCCATCGAGGCCCTGTTCGAAGGCGGCGTAGCGAGGGCCGTAATCGACGAATCTCCACCCGAAAGCCGTCCCGTAGAACGCTTTCACCCTGTCGAGATCGCCGCCCGGCAATTCGAGATAATCGATCTTACCATCCTGTCGCATCCGTGACCCCCAATTCGCCCTGACGCCAAAACCATACAGCGACTTTAGCCTTCGCTTTCGCCACCCGTCCTTACGATCTGAACATATCAGGAACACGACGGCTGGCGCTGCCCTTATTTCGAGCAATCGCCAGCTTATGACGCCCCGGAACGGTTTCTTGCGGAGCTTTCGTGGCCACCTGGCTTTTCCCACGCTGAAAATACGCTATGCGCGCGCATGATTTCGGCTCTGATCCATGTGGCGAGGCCGGCCGACCCCTTAGCGGTCGACCAGCTCGCCGACACCCTGGGGGCTCTCGTCGAGGGCGTTGCTGCCGGGCTCGTCGGCGATGCGGTGATTATCGCCCCAACCCATAACGCAGCGATTGATGCCGTCGCCGAGGCAACCGGCGCGACCTTCGTGGTCCGTTCGGGTGGTACGCCCCCTTGGTCGGCTGGCGCGAAGGCCGCGCGGCGGGAGTGGGTCCTCTGCCTCGAAGCAGGCGACGTTCCGGCCGAGGGCTGGATCCGCACGATCGATCGGTTCATCGGCACGGCGCGGCCGGAAATGGTCCTCGGGCGATTGCGCCGGCCGCATGCCGGGCTGCCGTCGCGTCTTGCGGCGCAGGGTGAGTCCGTGATCGGTGTCCGTGCGCCCCGCGCCGGGGACCTCGTGCGCCGCGACCGCCTGATCGCAAGCGGCGTCTTCTCGACCCGCCTGCATCCGCGACGGGTGAATGTGCGACTCAACCGAGGGTGATCAGACCGGGATCGAAGCGCCGCGTCGAAGGTGTTCGTCCAGGCGTGGCATGATCTCGACGAAGTTGCAGGGCCGGTGCCGATAGTCGAGCTGGGCCGAGAGAATGCCGTCCCAAGCGTCGCGGCAGGCGCCCGGCGAACCCGGCAGGACGAAGACGAATGTCGCGTTCGCGAGTCCTGCCGTGGCCCGTGACTGCAGGGTGGACGTCCCGATCTTGTCGTAGGAGATGCGGTGGAAGACCGCCGAGAAGCCATCCATCCGCTTCTCGAATAGCGGCTCGAGCGCTTCCGGCGTCACGTCGCGTCCAGTAAAACCGGTGCCGCCGGTGGTGATCACGACGTCGACCGACGGATCCCGCGTCCAGGATTCCACTTGTGCCCGGATCGCAGCTACTTCGTCGGGCACGATAGCTCTGCCGGCGAGACTGTGCCCGGCCGCGACGAGCCGCTCACACAGCGTGTCGCCCGAGCGGTCGTCTTCGGCGACACGTGTGTCGGAGACGGTCAGCACCGCGATGGAAAGCGGGATGAAGCTACGGGTCTTGTCTGCGGCGACCATGGCTGGCTGCTCTCGGCTCGGCGATAACGCTTCGTTCTACCCGTGAATGGGCCCGATGGTCGATCCCGACATATGAGCGTCCTCGGCTGCTCCCCGGGGCGGACACGATACCGTGCCCGGCTCTTGTCGTAGCTGCCGCCTCAGTTCCGCGCCGCGCGGAACGTATCGCAGGACTTGGTCTGGCCGCTCTTGTAGCCTGTCATGAACCACCGCATCCGCTGGTCCGACGAGCCGTGCGTGAAGGAATCCGGCACGGCATAGCCCTGCGACTGCTTCTGAAGCTTATCGTCACCGATGGCACTGGCTGCCTGCATGGCTTCCTCGATGTCACCGGGCTCCAGAGAGTTATACTTGTCGTTGGAGTTCTTGGCCCAGACGCCGGCGAGGCAATCGGCCATCAACTCCACGCGTACCGACAACTGGTTAGACTCGACCTTGCTGGATGCCGCCTGCTGGCGACCCTGGACCTTGCCCAGGATGCCCAGTTCGTCCTGAACGTGGTGGCCGACTTCGTGAGCGATCACATAAGCATAGGCGAAATCGCCTTTGACCCCGAACTTCTGCTCCATTTCCTTGAAGAACGACGTGTCGAGGTAGACCTTCTTATCGAGCGGACAATAGAACGGCCCCATCGCGGCCTGCGCTGATCCACAGCCGCTGCGCGTGCCTCCGGTGTAAAGCACCATGCCGGTTGGGCGGTACTGCTTGCCGGTCTGGTTCGGGAGAATTTCCTTCCAGACGTCCTCGGTATTACCGAGGATCGCAGCCGCGAAACGTCCGCTCTCGTCCGCCGGCTTTGTCTTGCGCTGGGCCTGGGTCTGCGGATCGACACGCTCCTGGCGCGGTTGTCCGCCGCCGCTCATCTGCTCGGCGCCACCGATCAGGATCGCGGGATTGATGCCTGTGACCCAGCCGATGATGCAGAGGATGACGATGGTGCCGATGCCGAGCCCGCCGGCACCGCCACCCGGAAAGCCTCCGCCGCCTCCACCGCCCTCGCCACGGCGGTCCTCGACGTTGTCCGAAGAGCGGAAATCTTCCCAGCGCATGATCTCGTCACCCTTCGTGGCGTAGCCCTACCGGAACTCGGTCGCCACGCGCATCACTGTCTTCGGTCCCGTGTGCCCGAACTAATCCCGCGGTGAAAGATACGGTTCCGCTTCCACCCCGGCTTTCGCCCTACGCTTTGCCGTCGAGGGTTGCCCTCAGCAGGCGAAAATCCCGCCACGCGAGACGTTTTTGAAGTGGCTGGCGTAGGAGATAGGCCGGGTGGAGGGTCGCCAGAGCCTTCACCTCCCGGTCACCCACCCGATAGGGATAGAACCGTCCTCGCGCCTTCAGGATACCGTCTTTCGTGCCGGTGATCGCCTGTGTCGCCGGACTGCCGAGGCAGACGATGATGTCCGGGTCGGCGAGTTCGATCTGGCGTTCGATGAAGGGTTTGCAGATCGACACCTCCTGTGGTGTCGGGTTGCGGTTTCCCGGTGGTCGCCATGGCACGATGTTGGTGACGTAAGCTTTCGTCCGGTCGAGACCGATCGCCGCCATCATCCGGTCGAGCAGTTGACCCGAGCGGCCCATGAACGGCTTGCCGACGCGGTCCTCGTCCGCTCCCGGCGCCTCGCCGATGAACATGAGTTTCGACGCCGGGTTTCCGTCGGCGAAGACGAGGTTCTTAGCGGTGAACTTGAGGGGGCAACCATCGAAGGTGGCGAGCAGTGCCTCAAGCTCTTCGAGGGAGGCGACATCGCGAGCCCGCGCCCGAGCGTCGCCCGCAGCCTCTCCGGGTTTCGCTGCCGCGGATTGTCCATAGGTCCGAGCCGGCGGGGCCGACGGCGCCTGCCCTCGCGCCGGCAACTCGCGGCGAGGCGGCACCGGATCGGCCTGCGGCCCCTCGCCAGACAGCTCGGCCCGCTGCGACAATACGGGGGATGGCGATCCGCGCTGTATCGTCGCCGGGCGCCAGGGCGCGGGATCGTCGGTTTCGGAGAAGCGATCGTGCGGGCGTTCGTCGAGACAAAGATCGACGCCGGATTCCACATGGAAGTCCAGTTCGGCGATCACGTCGCGCTGGTGGTCGGGGCCTTGGCTCATGGTTCTCGATGTGGCTCTTGCGGAGCCTGTGGACAACACTTCGCGGGGCGGGATCTACCATCGTCTGCATGGGTGCGGGACGGCCAGAACAAAGCTGAGACCATCCGCAGGCTTGCGTTCCCAGCTTGGAATGGGTTGAGAGTGTTCGCAATCATAACATCGCGCATTCGACGGCTGGTCTCGATCGGTTTCGGGTCGCGCGGCAGGAGGAGTTTATAGGATGGCGTTGCCCGAGCGCGAGGGTATGGATTTCGACGTGGTGATCGTCGGTGCGGGGCCCGCTGGCCTTGCCGCCGCGATCCGCCTCAAGCAGATCGCCGCCGATCTCACCGTCGTCGTGGTCGAGAAGGGGTCCGAGGTTGGGGCGCATATCCTGTCCGGCGCCGTGATCGATCCGCTCGGGCTCGACCGCCTGCTCCCCGATTGGCGTCAGGACGAGGCCCGGCCGCTCAAGACCGAGGTCGAGCGTGACGAGTTCCTGTTCCTCACCAAGAATAGCGGCATCGCCTTGCCGAACTTCGCTTTCCCGAAATTCATGTCGAACCACGGTAATTTCGTCGGCTCGCTCTCGAACATGACGAAGTATCTCGGCGCCAAGGCCGAGGAACTCGGCGTCGAGATCTATCCAGGCTTCCCGGCCTCGGAAGTGCTCTACGACGATGCTGGGACCGTCATCGGCGTGGCCACCGGGGATCTCGGCATCGGCAGGTCCGGCGAACCGCGGGACGACTACACCCGCGGCATGGAACTGCGCGGCAAGTACACGATCTTCGGCGAGGGCGCACGCGGCTCGCTCACCAAGACGCTGATCGACCGCTTCCAGCTCAACCGCAACAGCGATCACCAGAAGTATGGCCTCGGCGTCAAGGAACTCTGGCAGCTGAAGCCGGAGACGTTCGAGCCGGGTCTCGTGCGCCACACCATGGGCTGGCCGCTTTCGAACAAGACCGGCGGCGGCTCCTGGCTCTATCATTTCGACGATCACCTGCTCTCTGTCGGCTTCGTCACGCATCTGAATTACGAGAACCCGACCCTGTCGCCGTTCGACGAGTTCCAGCGCTTCAAGACCCACCCGATGATCCGCGACGTGTTCGAGGGCGCCAAGCGCATCGGATACGGTGCCCGCGCGATCATGGAAGGCGGCTGGCAATCGGTGCCGAAGCTTGTCTTCCCCGGCGGCTGCCTCGTCGGCTGCTCGGCCGGCTTCGTCAACGTGCCGCGCATCAAGGGTTCGCACAACGCCGTGCTTTCCGGGATGCAGGCGGCCGAGGCCATCGCGGCCGCTCTCACTGCCGGCCGGCAAGGCGACGAACTCACCGATTACGAGACGGGCTGGCGCGACAGCGACATCGGCCGCGACCTCAAGCGCGTGCGCAACGTCAAGCCGCTCTGGTCGAAATACGGCACGCTCGTCGGCGTAGGCCTCGGCGGCCTCGACATGTGGTCGCAGACGATCCTCGACGCCTCGCCCTTCGGCACGCTCAAACACGGCAAGCCCGATCACCTCGCCACGAAGCCGATCTCGGAGGTGACACCGATCGTCTATCCGAAGCCCGACGGTAAATTGACCTTCGACCGGCTCTCCTCGGTCTATCTTTCGAACACCAATCACGAAGAGGACCAGCCGCCGCATCTCAACGTCAAGGACGCGGCGCTCCAGAAGTCCTCGGAGCACGACGTCTATGGCGGCCCCTCGGCGCGGTACTGCCCGGCGGGCGTCTACGAATGGGTGCAGGAAGGCAATGGCGTGCGCTACCAGATCAACGCGCAGAACTGCGTCCACTGCAAGACCTGCGATATCAAGGACCCCAACCAGAACATCAATTGGGTGACGCCGGAGGGGCCGGGCGGGCCGAACTATCCCAACATGTGAGGACGCACCGGACCCTAACTGCCCGCCATCCTTTCGCCTTGCGAGGATGGCGGGAAGAGTTCAGTGTCCCCGCCCGATCGGCATCGGTCCCTGACGGACGATGCGCTACAAACGCGACTGGTGCCCATGAACGGAAACGCCGCGACCCGCCGGACCCTCTCGGCTCTCGCCCTGTGCCTCGCCGCCTCCGTGGCGACGTCGGTCACGGCCCTGGCCGCCCAGCCCCGGGAATCGGCTCCGGTGACGGAGTACGAGCCGGCGGAGTCGCTGGAGGGCAACTTCCTGTCCGCCTATATCGCCGGCGCGTCCAAGGACACCTCCGCCGCCGCCAGCTTCTACCGCGAGGCCGTGAAAGCGGACCCGCGCAATGCCGAACTGCTCGAGCGCGCCTTCGTGTCGCTTCTCGCGGACGGAGCACTGCCAGACGCATTCCGCGCGGCCGAGCGCCTCACCGCCCGCGATGGATCGAACGGCCTCGCCCAGCTCAGCCTCGGGGTTCGGCAGATCAAGGCCGGCCAGTTCGCGCAGGCCCGTCAGAACTTCGCCCGCAGCGGACGGGGTGCTGCAGCCGATCTCACCAGCACTCTCCTGACCGCCTGGGCCTATGCCGGTGCCAATGATGGCAAGCGCGCCCTCGAAGTGGTGAACAAGCTGAAGGGCGAGCGCTCTTACAACACTTTCCGCGACTTCCATGCCGGGTTGATCGCCAACCTCGTCGGCGATCAGGCGGAAGCGGAGCGCCGGCTCAAGGCCGCCTACGACGCCGACCAGAATACCCTGCGCATCGTCGATGCCTATGCCCGGTTCGAAGCGCAGGCCGGCCGCACGGACCTCGCCATCCAGGCCTATACCGCCTTCGATCAATTGCTGCCGCGCCACCCGATCGTGCGCGACGCCCTCGACAAGCTGAAGGCCGGCAAGCCCCTGACCCGCCTCGTCAACACCGCTCAGGAGGGCGCCGGCGAGGTACTCTACGGGCTCGGCTCGGCCGGATCGACCCAAGGCGACGAGTTGCCCGCCGTGGTCTATCTGCGCCTCGCCCTCTATCTCGCCCCCGAACACGCCCTCGCCCGCCTGACCCTCGCCGACACGCTCGACCGGATGAAGCAGACCGAGCGCGCCAACGATGCTTATGCGCAGATGCCGGCATCTTCGCCGCTGAAGCTCAACGCCGATATCCAGATCGGCCTCAATCTGGAGCAGATGGGCAAGGGCGAGGAGGCGACCCAACTCCTCGACGCCGCCATGAAGGAGCATCCCGACAGCATCGACGTCGTGACCGCCCTCGGCAACGTCCAGCGCTCGCGCAAGAAGTACGAAGAGGCGGCGGCCACCTACAGCCGCGCCATCGAGCTCATCGGCAAGCAGCCGGCGTCCAATTACTGGACGACCTTCTACTTCCGCGGCACCGCCTACGAGCGGGCCAAGCAATGGCCCAAGGCCGAGGCCGACCTCAAGAAGGCCCTGGAACTGGTCCCGCCGAACCAGCCGGCGGCGCGGGCGCAGGTGCTCAACTACCTCGCCTATTCCTGGGTCGACCAGAACATGAATATCGACGAGGCCTTCACCATGCTGAAGCAGGCCGTCGATGCGAGCCCGCGCGACGGCATGATCATCGACAGCCTCGGCTGGGCCTATTTCCGCCTCGGGCGCTACGACGATGCCGTGCGCGAGCTGGAGAAGGCCATCGAGCTCAAGCCCGGCGACCCCACGATCAACGACCATCTGGGCGATGCGTACTGGCGCTCGGGCCGGAGGCTCGAAGGCAAGTTCCAGTGGCAGCACGCCAAGGACCTGAACCCGGAGCCGGACGATCTCGTGAAGATCAATGCGAAGCTCAAGGACGGCCTGCCGGAACTCGAAAAGCCCGCTGCCACCGCCGAGAATCCTCCCGAGGCGGAGAAGGTGAATCCGGATCTGCCGAAGGGCGCCCCGGCCCCGAGCGAGCCCCCCGGCGCGGCCGACAAGAAGACCGGCGGCTGAGACCCGGCTTGACGGGTGGGGGATCGCGGGGCCAGACCGGCCGCGCATTCCCGCGGTCGAAAGACCCGCCCCTCTCCGACAGAGCAAGCCGTGCCAATCCTCGTCACCCGCGCTCCGGCGAAGATCAATCTCACCCTTCACGTCCTCGGCCGTCGTGAGGGGGATGGCTACCACGAGCTCGAAAGCCTCGTGGCCTTCACCGGTTCGGGGGATACGCTGAGCCTGGAGCCCGGGGCTGGCCTCAGCCTGGATGTGTCCGGGCCCACCGCCGGACCGGCCGGTCCCCTCGACGACAACCTCGTGATCCGTGCCGCCACAGGACTGGCCAAGGCCATCCCCGGGCTTCGCATCGGCGGCTTCCACCTCATCAAGCGTCTGCCCGTGGCGGCCGGGATCGGTGGCGGATCGTCGGATGCCGCCGCCGCCCTGCGGTTGCTGGCACGACTCAACGACCTTCCCCTCGATCACCCCGCCATCGTCGAGGCCGCCCGCGCCACTGGGGCGGACGTTCCCGTCTGCCTCGATCCGCGCGGCCGGATGATGCGGGGTGCCGGAGAGGATGTCGGACCGGCACTCGATTTCGCGCCGTTGCCGGCCGTGCTGATCAATCCGGGTGTGCCGGTCGCCACCGCACCGGTCTTCAAGGCGCTGGGGCTGACGGTTGGGCAACGCCACGCTGGCGAGGCCCACCCGCTCCTCGAGCGAGGTCTTGGCTTCGGCGAGATCCTGGCGGCGGTGACGCCGGCTCGCAACGATCTGGAAGCGCCGGCGCTCACGGTCGCCCCCGTCATCGCCGACACGCTTACGAGCCTGCGCGATCATGCGGGATGCCGGCTCGCCCGCATGTCCGGCTCGGGCGCGACGGTGTTCGGCCTGTTCTCGACCCGCTCCGATGCGGTTCGTGCCGCGGTCGCTATCCGGTCAGCACAGCCTTCCTGGTGGGTCCGGGCCGCCTTGCTGCGCTGATGGCCCATCCCTTCCCGGCTCGCGAGACGAGCCGGGATCGGCGGGCCGCTCTCGGCTCAGTGAGCCCGGGCGATGCAGAAATCCACCACCTGAAGCAGGGCCGATTTCATCGGCCCGTTGGGGAACAGCGCCAGGGCGTCACGGGCGATGGCGCCGTAATGCCGAGCGCGGTCGATCGTGTCTTCGAGAGCCCGGTGTTTCCGCAGGATGGCAAGCGCTGTGTCGAGATCGGACTCTTCGACCTGACCGTCCTGGAGTGTGCGACGCCAGAAGGTGCGCTCCTCCTCGCTGCCCCGTCGGAAAGCAAGGACGATCGGCAGGGTGATCTTCCCCTCGCGGAAATCGTCGCCGACATTCTTGCCCATCGAAGCACTGGTGCCGCCGTAATCGAGCACGTCGTCGATCAACTGGAAGGCGATCCCGAGATTCATGCCGTAGGAGCGGCACGCCGCCTGCTCCGCCCTTGGGCGGTCGGCGATCACCGGGCCGACCTCGCAGGCGGCGGCGAACAATTCCGCCGTCTTCGCGCGGATGACGGCGAGATACTCGTCCTCCGAGGTCTCGGTGTTTTTGGCGGCGGTGAGCTGCATCACCTCGCCCTCGGCGATGACGGTCGCGGCGGCCGAGAGGATGTCGAGAGCACGTAGAGAGCCGACTTCCACCATCATGCGGAAGGCCTGGCCGAGCAGGAAATCACCGACGAGCACGCTCGCCTCGTTGCCCCACTTGATCCGCGCCGCGACGCGGCCGCGCCGCATGTCGCTTTCGTCCACCACGTCGTCGTGGAGCAGGGTCGCCGTGTGCATGAACTCGACACTGGCGGCGAGCTTCACCGCCCCCTCCCCGGCCCCGTAGCCGCAGAGATCGGCGGTGGCGAGAGTGAGGATAGGGCGAAGGCGCTTGCCCCCGGACGCGATGAGATGGTTGGCCACCTCCGGAATCATCGCGACATCGGATCCGGTTCGCGACAGGATGGTCGCGTTCACGCGCTCCATCCCCTTGGCGACCAGGGCCACAAGATCGTTCAGGCTCGACTCCGGATCGGAGCGGCCCTCATCGAAGGAAACGACGACACCCAAACTCGATGCCTCCCGAGCTTTTCACACCAGGCAGATCCCGGCGGCGCACCCGCCGCTCGGGCCGATCCGCTCGGCCGGGCTATCTCCCGTGACCAACATCCACGCGGGCACCCCTTCGCATGCGCGCCGAGGCGCTGCAACATCCCGCGTTTCTCGCTGTATACAAAGGGTGGCGGCAGCGAGCCGCCGATGGGGCGGGTGGACGCATGAGAGAACTCATCCGGAGCAACGACATCGTCCTGATGGGCTTTGCCGAGTCGCTCCTTCAGGGGGCGGAGATTCCGGTTCTCGTCGCCGACATCCACATGAGCCTGCTGGAAGGTTCGATCGGTGCTTTCGCACGAAGGCTTCTCGTGCCCGACGACCATGCGACCGAAGCGCGCCGTCTTCTCGAGGATGCCGGCCTCGCGCACGAACTGCGCGATGCGTGAACCGGGTGACGAGCAGGCGGAGACTGGGCCGGATCTCTGGCTCGGCGGACGTCTTCGCCTGTATCAGCCGCCGCGAGGCGCCCACCGCGCGGGGACGGATGCGGCATTACTGAGCCGGTTGGTGCGACCGAAGTCGGATTCCACGATCGTCGATGTCGGTGCGGCAAGTGGAGCGGTGGGTCTCGCGGCGGCGCTAGAGGAACCGAGCGCCAAGATCGTCCTGGTGGAGAGAGACGCGGACCTCGCTCGTCTCGCCCGCAGGAATATCGAGGAGAACGGACTTCAGGGTCGGGCGGTCGTCATCGCCGCGGACGTCTTCTCGGTCGAAGCCCGCCGGGCGGCCGGGCTCGGACCCGAGATGGCCGACATCGTGCTCACCAACCCTCCCTTCTTCGAGGTGGAGCGTCACAGGCCATCGCCCGTCGCGGGGAAAGCCTCGGCCCATACCTTCGCGGAGGGCGGGCTCGAACCCTGGCTGAAGGCCTGCCTCGATGTGCTGAAGCCCGGAGGGACGCTTGGCCTGATCCATCGCGCCGATGCCCTCCCCGACTGCCTCGCCGCCATGAGGAGGCGCTTCGGAGGGATCATGGTTCGACCGGTCCATGCGCGAGCCGGGCGGCCCGCGATTCGTGTTCTGATCACGGGCATCAAGGGAAGCCGCGCGCCTTTTTCCCTGGCGCCGCCGCTCGTCCTGCATGGCGAGGACGGCGTGATGACGCCGGAGGCCGACGCTATCCATCGCGGGCAGCCCTGGCCGGCTTGGAACAAGGCGACGGCGAGGGCATAGGCCCCCGCCGCCAGACGATACGGCACGTTCGCTGAAGCGTCAGTAGAACCGGCGCCAATGGTGGTGGCGGTGGTGCCAATGCCGGCGGTGCCAGTGGTGACGATGCCAATGATGACGGCGATGCCAGTAGGGCCGGCGCCATCCATAGGCGGGACGGTGGTAGCCGTAGACCGGGCGGTAGAAATGTGGCCGCCAATAATGCCGCCTGTAGCCGTAATGCGGCCGGTGCCAGACGTGACGACGATGCCAGTGATGGCGGCGGTGCCAGCGGTGACGGTGCCAATGGGCCTGCGCCACAAGCGGCGTTGCGGCAGCTCCCTCGATGGCGGTGACGGGCAGTGGAGCGGCGCGCGCCTGGTTCAAGGAACCATAGGTCCCGCCCAATACCCCCATCAGAACGACCATCCACGTTGCGATACGCATGATGCTCTGTCTCCCTCCTCTTGTCCGGGCGTCGCCCGGTGGCCTCCGCGCTGCGGCACCGTGCTGCAACCCAGGCAGAGAAAAACGGCGAAGCCTGTAAATCGGTTCGGTCATCTCCATTTCGTGACTGTTGCCGGGTGGGGAGATGTCGCTCGTTCCCCGATCCAGGCGGCCCAGAACTTTCCAGCGAGACGAGACTGATGTCCCTTCCCCTGCCACGCTTCCTCCACCCGATCCTCCCCAAGGCGTGGCGTGGCCGCAAACCGACCGTGGCGGTTATCCGTCTCAGCGGCGTCATCGGTGCCGTCTCGCCGTTGCGGTCCGGCCTTTCCATGGCCACCGTGGCCTCGAGCCTCGAGAGCGGCTTTGGAATGACCGGCATCTCGGCGGTGGCGCTGGTCATCAACTCGCCCGGAGGATCACCGGCCCAGTCCCATCTCATCCACCGCCGCATCCGCGCGCTGTCGATCGAGAAGAGTGTGCCCGTCTACGCCTTCGTGGAGGATGTTGCGGCCTCCGGCGGCTACATGATCGCCTGCGCGGCGGACGAGATCATTGCCGATCCGACATCGTTGATCGGTTCGATCGGGGTGGTCTCGGCGGGGTTCGGCTTCGACAAGCTCATCGAGCGGATCGGTATCGAGCGTAGGGTCCATACTCAGGGCGAAGCAAAGGCGATGCTGGACCCGTTTCGCCCGGAGAACCCGGAGGACATCGTCCGCTTGAAGGTGATCCAGGCGGATGTGCAGGATCTGTTCACCACGCTCGTGTCCGAGAGGCGTCCCGCGGTTCGAGCTAGCAGCGACAACCTCTTCACCGGCGCGGTGTGGACCGGGCGGCAGGCGCTGCCGTTGGGCCTCATCGATGGCCTGGGTGATGCCCGCTCGACGTTGCGGGCGCGGTTCGGGGACGACGTCGTGCTGAAAGTCGTGGCCGAGAAGCAGGGTTCGTTCGTGAGTAGGCTCCTGCGCCGGGCCGTTCCGGGCTCCACAATCGTCGACGGCCTTGCCGCCGACGCCCTCGCGGCGGTCGAAGAGCGGGCGGCCTGGGCTCGCTACGGGTTGTGAGGTCTCAGCGAGTCGCGATGGTACAGGCCGAGGACGGCGCGCCGTAGCCGGAATACACCACGCGCACTTTGCGGGTGCAGGTCTCGGGCAAAGCAGGAGCAGGCACGCTAGCGACTTCGATCGGCGTCACCAGAGCGGGCATGGCGACGAGATCGGTCTTGTCCGTGGTGGCCAGCGCATTCGATGCCCCCATGACGAAGGGCGTTGCGGTCAGGGAAGCTGCAATGAGAGCCGCGAAGACAGTGAACGACTTGCGCATGGTCCGGTTTCCGCAATGTTCGCCGGTCGGTTGCGACCGGGCTGATCCCTTGATTTGTGCTAAGAACTTAGATCAAGCGAGACAGTTCCGGACGTAATGACAATCGTGGCGGAAATGTGTGCCGCCGCGCACCCGCGTGGGTGCGGGGCTTCGGCTTGACAGCGCGGGTACGCCTCTTAAACGCTGGCCGCTTTCCCGCTTACCGGAAGCTAGCCATGTCGAGCGCACAAGCCCTGCCGAGCGCTGTCGATCTCGCCCCCAAGACCTCCTTCCAAGGCTTGATTCTCACCCTGCAGAATTTCTGGGCGGCGCAGGGCTGCGTGATCCTCCAGCCTTACGACATGGAGGTGGGCGCCGGCACGTTTCATCCGGCGACGATTCTGCGCGCCCTCGGGCCGAAACCCTGGAAGGCGGCCTATGTCCAGCCTTCCCGCCGGCCGAAGGACGGGCGCTACGGCGAGAACCCCAACCGGCTGCAGCATTATTACCAGTTCCAGGTCATCCTGAAGCCCAACCCGCCGAACCTGCAGGAGCTCTACCTCGCCTCCCTCGACGCCATTGGTGTCGACCTGAAGCTGCACGACATCCGCTTCGTCGAGGACGATTGGGAGAGCCCGACATTGGGCGCCTGGGGCCTCGGCTGGGAGTGCTGGTGCGACGGCATGGAGGTGAGCCAGTTCACCTATTTCCAGCAGGTCGCCGGTGTGGAATGCGCTCCGGTGGCGGGCGAACTGACCTACGGGCTCGAGCGGCTGGCCATGTATGTGCAGGGCGTCGAGAACGTCTACGACCTCAATTTCAATGGCGGTGCGGGCGACGAGAAGGTCACCTACGGTGATGTCTTCCTCCAGGCCGAGCAGGAATACTCGCGCCACAATTTCGAGGCGGCGGATACCGCGATGTTGTTCCGCCAGTTCACCGACGCGGAGAAGGCCTGCCGCACCTATCTGGATGCGGGCGCGCCGGCGGAAGATTCGGGAACCCACCGGATGGTCCAGCCTGCCTACGACCAGTGCATCAAGGCGAGCCACGTCTTCAATCTGCTCGACGCTCGCGGCGTCATCTCGGTGACCGAGCGCCAGAGCTATATCCTGCGCGTGCGCGAACTGGCCAAGGCCTGCGGGGCCGCCTGGCTGAAGACGGCGGGCGGCGGAGCGGGTTGAGTCGCGGCACTGCTGCCCTTGCACGACTTCAGGCGCCCGGCATCGTCTTCGTGACATGCCCGGTCATTCTCTTACCTTCGCATGATGATCGTCGGGCGCGCCCTTGGCGCCGACGACATCCTGGAACAACATCTCGGACGCCCGCTCCCCATGCCTGATCTTCTCCTCGAACTGCGCTCCGAAGAGATTCCTGCCCGCATGCAGCGGCGTGCCGCGGAAGATCTGAAGAAGCTCGTCACCGACGCATTGGTGGAACGCGGCTTCCTCTACGAGGGAGCGAAGGCCTTCTCGACCCCGCGCCGACTGGCTTTGCATGTGGCAGGCCTCCCGCCACGCGGGAAGGACGTCCGCGAGGAACGCAAAGGGCCCCGCGTCGGCGCGCCGGACGGAGCAATTCAGGGATTTCTCAAGAGCGCCGGTCTCGCGAGTCTCGATCAGGCGACCATCGTCACCGATCCGAAAAAGGGCGAATTCTATGTCGCCGTGATCGAGCGGGCCGGCCGCGAGACGCTCGACGTGCTGGCCGAGATCCTGCCCGCCATCATCAAGAGCTTCCCCTGGCCGAAATCCATGCGCTGGGGCGCAGCGTCTTCCCAGCCGGGGAGCCTGCGCTGGGTGCGGCCGCTGCAATCCATCGTGGCGACCTTCGGCCCCGAGACCGAGACGCCCGAGACCGTACCGTTCTCGGTGGACGGAATCACCGCCGGCACCACTACCTACGGACACCGGTTCCTCGCGCCCGAGGCCATCGAGGTGCGGCGGTTCGACGATTACATCCAGGCGCTGGAGCGCGCCAAGGTCGTGCTCGACCCGGATCGGCGCAAGGACATCATCCTGCACGATGCGCGTGACCTGGCCTTTGCGCGCGGTCTCGAACTCGTGGAAGACGAGGGCCTGCTCGACGAGGTCGCCGGCCTGGTCGAATGGCCCGTCGTGCTGCTCGGCACCTTCGATCCGAGCTTCCTCGACATCCCGGCCGAGGCGATCCGTGCCACCATCCGCGCCAACCAGAAGTGCTTCGTGCTGCGTGAAACGGGCACTGACACGCTGGCTCCCGCCTTCATCCTGGTCTCGAACCTGATCGCCAGCGATGGCGGCCTCGCGATCACCGGCGGCAACGAGCGCGTGGTGCGTGCCCGCCTCTCGGACGCGAAGTTCTTCTGGGAGACCGACAAGGCGATCAGTCTGGAAGACCGTCTGCCGAAGCTCGACAGCATCGTCTTCCATGAAAAGCTCGGAACCCAGGGCGAGCGGGTGAAGCGCATCGCGTCGCTGGCGCGCGGGATAGCACCCAATATCGGCGCGGATGTACAACTCGCCAGTCGCGGCGCTCAACTTGCGAAGGCCGATCTCGTGACCGAGATGGTTGGAGAGTTTCCCGAGCTTCAGGGCCTCATGGGCCGCAAGTATGCGGCGCTTCAAGGCGAACATCCGAGTGTCTGCGCGGCGGTGGAAGAGCATTACAAGCCCGTCGGTCCATCCGACCGAGTACCGACCGATCCTGTTTCGATCGCCGTGGCCCTGGCCGATAAGTTCGACACCCTTGCGGGTTTCTGGTCCATCGATGAAAGGCCCACCGGCAGCAAGGATCCCTACGCGCTTCGTAGGGCAGCCCTTGGCGTGCTCCGGCTGATTCTTGAGAATGGATTACGTCTGAACCTCCGAGAGAATGTGCTGGAGGACGCCTTTTATGTTCAGAAGAACCGTCACGTCGTCGTCATATCCCTTTCCGGGAATGACGAGCACGATATGGCCGCGCTTGAGAACCATGGCAGCCTCGACAACCCCATGCCTGGCGATCTCCTCAACTTCTTCGCCGACCGCCTGAAGGTCTATCTTCGCGACCAAGGCGCCCGCCACGACCTGATCGACGCCGTCTTCGCCCTGCCCGGCCAGGACGACCTCCTGATGGTCGTGCGTCGGGTCGAGGCGCTGGGCAAGTTCCTCGAGACCGATGACGGTAGGAACCTGCTCGCAGGCTACAAGCGCGCGGCCAACATCCTGCGGATCGAGGAGAAGAAGGACGGGCGCAGCTACGAGGCCGAGCCCGACCGCGTCTCCATCGCCGCCTCCGGCGAGCCGGAGGAGCAGGCTCTGTCCGAGGCGCTGGTGACCGCCCGGGAAGCCGCGTTTGCGGCCGTGGCGGCCGAGGATTTCTCCGGGGCCATGCGCGCTTTGTCGATCCTGCGCGCGCCCGTTGATGCTTTCTTCGAGAAGGTCATCGTCAATGCCGACGATCCGGCCCTGCGTGAGAATCGCCTCGCCTTGCTCAACGCTTTGCGGGCGGCGACCCTGGAGGTCGCAGACTTCTCGAAGATCGAAGGATAGTGCGCGACCCTACCTGCGATGGGAGAATTTGGCAGGTTGGGGTGCGAAATGGGAACGGTCTAGCTCGTATCGCCGTTGGGCGCATGGTTTTGAAGGAGATTGCCATGCGTCATTCCATGCTTGCCACTGCTGCCCTGCTGACGCTCTTCGGAGTTTCGGCGGTTCAGGCCCAGACCACGATCATCGAGCGCGAGGCGCCCGAGCGCGTCATCGTCGAGCGGCCGGAATCTGAGTCCCGTACCGTGGAGACGCGCGAGACCCGTGACGGCTGCCGCGTGAAGTCGGTCACCCGCGAGAACGAAGTCGGTGACCGCAAGACCGTCACCCGCGAGAACTGCGACTAAGCCCTTCCCGCTCCCTCCCCGATACCGGGGAGGGGCAACGGCCTACAGAGGCTTCTCGTAGCGCCAGGCTTCCATGCTGTCCTCGTAGTACTCTTCGAGGACAGCGAAGCGCACGTAGCCGTGGCGCTCGTAGAGTCGGATGCCGGCACCGTTATCGGCTCTTACTTCGAGTCGCAGCTTCGTGCATCCATGCGCTCGTGCGTCGTCTTCCGCGGCATCGAGCATGATGCCGCCAAGGCCCTGACCCGCGCGTCCGGGAGACACCGCGATGGAGGAGAGCCTGCAACTGCGGCTTCCCTTGCGGCGCTCCAGCGTGGCCGCCGCCACCAGGATCGAGCGGTCTTCGGCATCCAGAGCGACCAGCAGCGACATCGACGGAGAGCCGATGGCATGGCGGATCGCCCGCCGTTCCGCCCGGTCTCCCGAAAACGCCGCGTGTTCCAGGGCGACCAGGGCGTCGAGGTCGCCCAATGTCGCCGGACGGATGGTGACCGGAGCGACCGTCTGCCGTTTGTGGGCTTGGGCGCTCACGCTGTGGTCCAGGGATAGACCCAAGTTTCCGACAATGCCCGACCGCTGACGCGCAGGAAGGCGCGGAGATCGGTGGATTGGTCCGCCGCGTCGAGGGTGATGTCGATTGCTGCCCGCAATCCTCCGATATGCGGGTTCGGAGTGAGCGAAGTGGCGGTGATCCGTCCCTGTGAAGCGCCGGCTACCACCTCCACCTTACTCGGGTCCGAGAGATAATAGGGCAGCTCGCCGCCGGCGAAATCGATGAGGAAGCGGCGGCTCAGCGTCCCTTTCGCCTCCTCCCCCTTGGCGGCACCGCTGGGGCTTGTGGCGGCCAGGAAGGTATTGGCCACATATCCGCCCGGATGTAGTCTGGTGTTCGAACTCCTGGCGCGCACGCGGTACGACATGCGGACCGGTTCGCCAGCCGGATAAGGCTGCTTCGGACGCCAATAGGCGACGATGTTATCGTTGACCTCGGTATCGGTCGGCAGTTCGATCAAGGTCACGGCGCCCTCGCCCCAGTCACCCTCGGGTTCGACGAAGTAGCTCGGCCTCCGACCATAGGAGGCTTCGAGGTCTTGGTAGGATTCGAAGGCGCGGTCCCGCTGCATCAGTCCGAACCCCTTCGGATCGCGATCGACGAAGGACGAGATGCGTCGTGCCTTCGGATTGTCCAGGGGGCGCCAGAGCCATTCGCCCGATCCGGCCGCGATCTGAAGACCATCGGAATCGTGGAGCTCGGGCCGGTAATCGTCGGAATGGTGCCGGTCGTTCTCGCCGATGAAGAACATCGAGGTGAGCGGTGCGACGCCCACCGATGGGAGCGCGGCCCGCGGGAAAAGCGTCGAGCGAACGGCGACGCTGGTCTCGTCGCCCGGCTTTACCGTGAAGGTGAAGGCACCCGTCACCGAGGGGCTATCGAGAAGGGCATGAATCAGCAGCGAATCGGCGTTGGTCTCCGGCATCGTCACCCAGAATTCGCGGAAGACCGGGAATTCCTCCGGAGCGCCCTCCCCCTCGACGTTGAGCGCGAGCCCACGGGCGGATAGGCCATACAGCTGATCGCGTCCAAGGAAGCGGTAATAGCTGGCGCCGAGAAACACGATGAGTTCGTCGAGCAGGTTCGGCTTGTTGAGGTAGCTGTGGAAGCGGAGACCGGCGAAGCCGAGATCGACCGGCAGCGGCTTGTCGAGCTTCGTCCGTCCCATGTCGAACAGGCTCGACTGATAGGCGATCGGCGTCGCGATGCCGCGACGCACGAGGTTCACCGTGACGGGCCGGTTATAGAGGAAGCCGACATGGAAGAGCTGCAGCCGGAACGGACTGTTCTCTCCGCCGAGAAAGGCCTTGTCGGGCTTGAAACGGATGTCACGCCAGGCGTCGTAATCGAGCTTTGCGATGGGAGCCGGAAGGGGCGGTACCCGCGCATCGTAGGCGACCTTGGCGAGCTCTTCGGCGCGACGCTCCACCTCCTCGAAATCGAAGGGCTTGGGTGCACGCCCCTCCTGCGCCGTCGACGCTGTGCCGGCGACGGACAGGGCGGCGATACCGGTGAGAAGCGCGCGGCGGGTGGGCTCGGTCATGGTCCTGCGGCTCTGGTCGGTGGTGAGGGACGATCGGGCTTCCCCGCACGGTCCCATCCAGCCCACCTCACCCCGAGGTGCCCATCTGAGCGGGCCTCGTAGGAGCCTCCCAGAGGTCGCAATGCGTGATGGAGCCCTGCCTCGAGGCCTCCGCTACGCTCTGGCACCTCGGGATGAGGCGGTGGATCGGACTGGTTCGATCAGCATGAAAACCGCCTGCTCAATGACCCGTTCGTGACGCCTTGGAAAGGGCCTACCGACCCGGGTGCGCTTTTTGGGTCACATTGAGGCGGTAAGGTCGGGTTTCGGGTGAGAGAAAACCGGTTTTTCCTTGTCGCGGAGACGCATCGAACGTATATGCGCCTTGCCCAATTTCGCACGTGCCTGTGGCCGCGTGTCGGTTGGTGGGCATCCGGCCAACTGCCGGACAGCCGCCAGGGGTCTTAAAGGATCGATGGTCGACAGGGTGGATTCCCTCCGGCCGGCATCCAGGTGGCAACACCGGACCCCGACAACAACCGGCAGCCGGAGGCGAAACCGGCGAACCCCGCTCTCCACGGGGGACGCAGCTTAAAGCAACGACGAACGGGCTTTTTTGGTCTCGTCGGCCCTCCAAAGGCCGGCACCGAAGAGGCTTGTTTCTCTTTGCCCGGCGTGCGGTGGGGATCTCCCTTCCAATCCACGGCAGCTTCCGGGTGCTGATGCGCCCGCGGTCGACGACGTGTCTCCAAAGCACGTCGCGTATCGCGTCGCGTCGCCCCCAGACGCCGGACGGCTCATGGCCGTCCAGATTTCGATAGCGCGCCCCACGAACGGGCGCTCGCGAACCTGTGGGTTGGAACGACCATGACCGATCGTATCCGCGATTTTCTTCGCGCTCGCCGTGACATGGGCCAGGACGAAGGCCCGGTGATGGTGCTCGACCTCGATGTCGTGCGCGACAACTTCACCGCCTTCGCCCGCGCGCTGCCCGATACCCGCGTCTTCTATGCCGTGAAGGCGAATCCGGCGCCGGAAGTCTTGCGTCTGCTTGCCGAGATGGGCTCCTGCTTCGACACGGCCTCCGTGGTCGAGGTGGAGATGGCTCTGGCCAGCGGTGCCACCGCCGACCGGATCTCATTCGGCAACACCATCAAGAAAGAGCGCTGCATCACCCGTGCGCTCAAGCTCGGCGTTCGCCTGTTCGCCGTCGATTGTCAGGTCGAGGTCGAGAAGATCGCCCGTGCTGCCGAGGCCGCCGAGGTCGAACTCGGCTCGGTGCAGGTGTTCTGCCGCATTCTCTGCGACGGTGCCGGCGCCGAATGGCCCCTGTCACGCAAGTTCGGCTGCGTGCCGGAGATGGCCGTCGATGTTCTGGAGCATGCCTGCCGCCAGGGTCTGCATGCTTACGGCGTGTCGTTCCATGTGGGTTCGCAGCAGGGCAACACCGAAGCCTGGGACGGGGCGCTCGCTTCGGCCTCCACGATCTTCCGTGAATGCGCCGACCGGGGCATCACCCTGTCCATGGTCAATCTCGGCGGCGGCTTCCCCGCCAAGTACCTGAAGGCGGTGCCTGGCGTGGAATCCTACGGCGATGCGATCTTCCGCGCCCTCACCAAGCATTTCGGCAACCAGCTGCCGGAGACGATCATCGAGCCCGGTCGCGGCATGGTCGGCAATGCCGGCATGATCGAAGCCGAGGTGATCCTGGTCTCGAAGAAGTCCGATGCCGAGGACGAGATCCGCTGGGTCTATCTCGATATCGGAAAGTTCGGCGGCCTGGCCGAAACCATGGACGAGTCGATCCGTTACGCGATCCGGACGGAGCATGACGAGGACCGCATGGCCCCCTGCGTGCTCGCGGGACCGACCTGTGATTCAGCCGACGTCCTCTACGAGAAGGTGCCCTACCCGCTCCCCGTCTCGCTTTCCATCGGCGACAAGGTGCTGATCGAAGGGGCCGGAGCGTACACCACCACCTACGCGGCGGTGGCGTTCAACGGCTTCCCCCCCCTTCAGCAATACGTCATCTGACCGCCATATAATCGGAGCTCGGGCGGCTTAACCGCCGCCCGGCAGCGGGCGAGGACGGTTCCATCGCATGTGACTGGTGCGGGATCCGCGCCGTCACGTCAGATGGGTTGACCAGCCAGGACTGGGAAAGGGCACGGCCTTGATCGAGATTCGTGACGAACGGCCGACCGATGTTTCGGCTCGGGAGCAATTGCTCGATACTTGCTTCGGCCCGGCGCGATTCCTCAAGACGTCCGAGCGGCTGCGCGAGGGGCGCCTTCCCGCTCACGGATTGTCACTGACCGCGGAACTGAATGGCCGGATCGTCGGCGCCGTCCGTCTCTGGCATGTGGAAGCGGGACGTGGACGGCCTGCCTTGCTTCTGGGGCCACTCGCGGTCGATCCCTCGCTCCAGGGCCATGGCCTCGGCAGCACCTTGATGTGGGCCTCGATCGGTAAGGCACGCGCCCTCGGTCACGGCGCCATCGTCCTCGTCGGCGATGCGCCGTATTACGCCCGCTTCGGTTTTTCCGGTGATCTCATGAGTGGGTTGTCCATGCCGGGCCCGTTCGAAAGGACGCGGTTGCTCGGTGTCAACCTGCGCAGGGGCGCGCTCGACGGCGCGACCGGCATCCTCTCCGCTTCAGGCATCCTGGATGAGGCTGCCTGTCCGGAGGAATTGGATTCACGACGACAGGCGGCGTGAGCGCTAGACGGCGGTCGTGGTCTTCGCCTGCTCGCAGCGGCGGCGGAAGGCTGCATCGTGCTGGCGGCGAACGGCACGGATCAGAGCCGCCGCGAGGGTGATGACGCCAGGATCGCGATCGATCGGCTCTTCGGCCGGCGCGGGGGTATTGGCGATAAACAAGGATAACATCGGAACTCCGTGATTTGGCGTTCTGGCGTTTCCCGTCCCGTAGGTGTGTCGATGTCGTGTTTGTTGCATTGCAATATCGGCGTGTCGCGGATCATTCGCAACGGTGCCCAACGGGAAGGCGACCCGCGTCTGAATCATGCGTCGACGTAACTTCATGTTAATGATCTTCCCTCGTGGACCACTCGTGGTCCACGAGGCTGAAGCCGGCGATGCGGTTGACCGCACGCCCTCAACCGGCCACTAGCCCGTCGCCTGACCGTCATTTCCGCCGACTAAGGACGTGCCTCGCTCGTGAGTTCGAGCGGGGCCGAGAAGAAGGATTGCCCGCATGACCGAAGCCGCCACCTCCTGGCCCGTCCACGGCCGCATCAGCGGTCCCATCGTGATGATCGGCTTCGGCTCGATCGGCCGCGGGACCCTTCCGCTCATCGAGCGTCATTTCGAGTACGACAAGGCGCGCTTCACCGTCGTCGAGCCCTCCGATGCGCATAAGGCCCTGGCCGATCAACATGGCCTCCGCTTCGAGCAGGTGGCGCTGACCAAGGACAATTACCGCGAGATCCTCACGCCCCTCCTCACCGAGGGCGGCGGCCAGGGCTTCTGCGTGAACGTGTCCGTGGACACCTATTCCCGCGCCATCATGGAATTGTGCCGTGAACTCGGCGCCTTCTACATCGACACCGTCGCCGAGCCCTGGCCCGGCTTCTATTTCGACAAGTCCAAGGGCCAGGGCGACCGCACCAACTACGCCCTGCGCCAGGACATTCTCGACGCGCGCGCCGCGAACCCCGGTGGCACCACCGCCGTCTCGTGCTGTGGCGCCAATCCAGGCATGGTTTCCTGGTTCGTGAAGCAGGGGCTCCTCAACGTCGCGTCCGATCTCGGCCTGACCACGCCCGAGCCGAAGACCCGTGACCAGTGGGCCGCCCTCATGCGCGAGGTCGGCGTCAAGGGCATTCATATCGCCGAGCGCGACACCCAGCGCGCCAAGGGCCCGAAGCCCATGGGCGTCTTCGTCAACACCTGGTCGGTGGAAGGCTTCGTTTCCGAGGGCAACCAGCCGGCCGAACTCGGCTGGGGAACCCACGAGACCTGGCGCCCGGACAATGCCCGTGATCAGGAGAAAGGCTCGCGCTGCGCGATCTACCTTCTCCAGCCCGGTGCCGACACCCGCGTGCGGTCGTGGACGCCGACGGCCCAGAGCCAGTTCGGCTTCCTCGTGACGCATAACGAGGCGGTTTCGATCTCCGACTATTACACCGTGCTGGAGGGCGAGCGCGCTGCCTACCGCCCGACCTGTCACTACGCTTACCACCCCTGCAACGACGCGGTGCTCTCGCTCCACGAGATGTTCGGCAAGGCTGCCGAAGTGCAGGAGAAGCACCACATCCTCGACGAGAACGAGATCGTCGATGGAATCGATGAACTCGGCGTGCTCCTCTACGGCCACGAAAAGAACGCCTATTGGTTCGGTTCGCAGCTCTCCATCGAGGAGACTCGTCGGATCGCGCCTTACCAGAACGCTACCGGCCTTCAGGTCACCTCGGCGGTGCTCGCGGGCATGGTCTGGGCGCTTGAGAACCCCGAAGCCGGCATCGTCGAGGCCGACGAGATGGACTTCCGTCGCTGCCTCGAAGTCCAGATGCCGTATCTCGGTCCCGTCGTCGGCGTGTACACCGACTGGACCCCGCTGAGCGGGCGCCCCGGTCTGTTCCCCGAGAACATCGACGAGAGCGACCCCTGGCAGTTCCGGAACGTCCTCGTTCAGAGCTGAATGGACGAACGGAGCGCGGGATCGTACTCCCCGCGCTCCGTGCCCTCTGCTTGGCGCCAAGGGTCAGGCCATGATGGGCGAGGACCAACGCCACGTCTTTTCCCGGGCCGCGCTGTGGAGCCCGGGATCCCGCCCGAGCACGACTGCATAGCGGCTTCCTCTGCACGGATGTTGCAGGGTTTCGGCGGGATGCTACCATCCCGTATCCGATCGGGAGCCCCCGCCATGGCCGTCGCCGCGCGCCGCGATACCCGCATGACCGTCGCCGAGTTCCGCCTCTGGGCCGAGCCCCGGCCCGACGAGGAACGCTGGGAACTGATCGACGGCATAGCCCTGCTGATGTCGCCGCCTTCCGCGCGCCACCAGCGCATCGTTTCCAACCTGATCCGACGCCTCGACGAGCTCGCGGAACGCCGGGGCCGCAACGCGCTTCCCGGCCTCGGCGTGCTCAGCGCGGCGATGGACGATGTCGCGCCGATCCCCGACATCGTCGTGACCTGCGGCCCACTGGGTCAGGATGGACATACTAGCGACCCTTTTCTGGTGGCCGAGGTTCTGTCCCCGAGCACGATGAGTCTCGATCGTGGCCGCAAGACCGATTTCTACCGCTCTGTGCCGTGCCTGCGGGCATTCCTCATCGTTTCGCAGGACGAGGTCAGGGTCGAGGCCTGGCGCCGGACCGAGGCGGGGAGCCGGACGGTCGAGGCCCTGTACCGTGACGACAGCCTCGACCTTCCCGAACTCGGTGGCGCCGTGCCGGTGGGCGCCCTCTATACCGGACTGCCTCTCTGAGCCTCCCATCGCCCTCGCCGCGTCAGGTCCCGCCCTTGCCCCACTTTGAAGATTTCTACGCCGACAAGCTGCGCGGTTCTCTAGGAGTCACCGATGCGGAATCCGTTCTCGACCTGCGTGGGACGAACCGTCCGACGGCCGAAGCATCCTTGAACGACATGCTGGAGCGCAGCCGCTTCGGCAAAGGCAAAACTGTGGCAATCCGCTTCGATCCCCCGCCGGAAGGCGGCGGAGAGACCCTGTTCCAGCCCGTCGGCAGGCTGTTGCTGGACGCGAAGCGCAAGGGCATCGTCGATCGACTTCAGACGCTTCCGGCCGGCGATGGCCTCGGCTTCTACGTCGCGCTCGCCGGCAAAGCGACACGCGCCGGCGACTAGGAGGCTCCGGTCTCGCGCCGGCAAAGAAATGACGGCCATGCCGGAGCGGTCCGAGCCCGAACGGCGTTGGAGGGAACGCGGTCCGTCCGCTCGTCTCCGCCACAGGTCATCGTGAAAGTCTCCTCGTGAAGCGAATGGGCCGCAATACGATCGAGCGTCTCGCCCGCATGGGGTTCGGTGCGAGAGGCATCGTCTATTGCATCGTCGGCGGGCTGGCGCTTCTAGCCGCTCTGGGCCAGGGCGGTCGGGCGGGCGATAGCGAGAGTGCGATCCGGTGGGTCTTCCTCGGACCGTTCGGGGCCATCCTCGTCGGGCTCATAGCGTTGGGACTGTTTTGTTTCGCCGCCTGGAGGTTCGTCGAATCCGTCACCGACGCCGACCGCCACGGCACCTCGGCGAAGGGGCTCGTCGTTCGGCTGGCGCATTTCGGCAGCGGCATCGTGGCTGTCGGCCTCGGCATCACGGCGGCCAGTCTCGCCCTCGGCCTCGGCAGACGCGCCAGCGGCGGCGGAGGATTGCAGGATTGGACCGCGTGGCTGCTGGCCAAGCCATTCGGCCCATGGCTGGTCGGCCTCATCGGCCTTGGCATCATCGGCGGAGGAATCGCCTTCCTGGTGAAGGCCGGGAAGGGCGATGTCACCGACCGGCTCTCTCTCGACGAGGCCCATTGCCGATGGGTCAAGCCGTTGGGTCAGTTCGGATACGCTGCGCGTGGGGTCGCGTTCGTGATCATCGGCGGCTTCGTGCTGGTCGCCGCGTGGTACCAAGCCTCCTCGGAGGTGAAGGGTTTGGCAGGCGCTTTCTCCGCCTTGCGAGCTCAGCCCTACGGTTCCGTCCTTCTTGGCATCGTCGCCGCCGGGCATCTCGCCTTTGGCGTGTATGGCCTGATCCAAGCCTGGTACCGCCACATCGACGCACCGGATCTCGACGAAACCGACGATGCCGTCCTGCGTGCCGTGCGCAATCTGAACTGATGTGTAGCCCCGTGGTTCGTGGGGTGCGTTGACAGAGGGGCGTTCCGTCGCCGATACCGCGCCCGGCCCGGAGCCCATGCAGCAGCGCATCTACAAGACAGCGGTGATGGTGGTCCACGATTGCGTGGCGACCGTCCTAGCCGTGACACTCACCTTCGTTTTCCGCTTCAACGGTGAGTTGCTCGCCGAACGCCTCGACGCGCTTCCACTTCTGCTGCCGCCCTTCGTGGCTTTCGCCGCGCTGGTCTACGGTCGGTTCAAGCTCTACCGGACAAAGTGGCGCTTCGCCTCGCTCCCCGACCTCGCCGGAATCGTCAAGGCGGCGAGCGTCCTCGCCCTCACGCTCCTCGTCGTCGACTACGTGCTCGTTTCGGCGGACATGTATGGATTCTACTTTTTCGGAAAGATCGCCATTGCCCTGTACTGGGTGCTGCAGATCTTCCTGTTGGGGGGCACCCGGCTCGCCTTCCGCTATCTGAAATACACGCGTTCGCGGCAGAGCCAAGCTCGTAGCGCCACGACCCCGACGCTGCTGCTCGGGCGTGGCAGGGATATCGAACTCCTGCTTCGCGCCATCGAAGCGGGCTCGGTGCGGCGCCTGTCCCCCAAGGGCATCCTTGCGCCACGCGCAAACGAGACCGGCCAGATCATGCGCGGCGTCCCCATCCTGGGGGCCTTCTCCGACCTTGAGCGAGTCGTCGCTAACCTAGCCAGTGAGGGTACCCCGGTACGCCGCCTCGTCGCCGTTCCAAATGCCCTGACACCGGAGGCGGAGCCCGACGACCTGATCGCCCGCGCCCGTCGACTCGGCCTTCCGCTGTCGCGGGTCACCAGTCTCGGCGAGGGCATGCGCGATGCCGAACTGGCGCCCCTGGAGATCGAGGATCTCCTCTTGCGACCCACTGTCTCCATCGACCGGCCGCGCCTCGAGCGTTTCCTTAATGGGACGCGCGTCATCGTCACGGGTGGTGGGGGTTCCATCGGCTCCGAGATCGTCGCCCGGGCCGTGGCCTTCGGCGCAGCATCCGTCCTTGTCGTGGAGAATTCAGAGCCTGCCCTGCATGGCATCCTGAGCCAGCCAGCCATCGCAGCGGCCGATGTCACCGGTGCACTCTGCGATATTCGCGACCGTGAACGTCTGCACGAGGTCTTCGCCGGTTTCCGACCGGATTACGTGTTCCACGCCGCAGCCCTGAAGCAGGTGCCGTATCTGGAGCGGGACTGGTCGGAGGGCATCAAGACCAACGTCCTGGGTTCCATCAACGTCGCGGATGCGACGGTAGCGGCTCGTGCGCGCGCCATGGTGATGATTTCCACCGACAAGGCGATCGAGCCCGTCTCCCAACTCGGCGTCACCAAGCGCTTCGCCGAGATGGTGGCCCAGGCGCTCGATGCCGAGCAAGCGACCGCGTCGCAGGGCAAGCCGACTCGTCTGATCGCGGTGCGGTTCGGCAACGTGCTCGGCTCGGTCGGTTCGGTGGTGCCGGTGTTCAAGGCGCAGATCGCCCGAGGCGGCCCGGTCACGGTCACCGATTCGGAAATGGTGCGCTACTTCATGACCGTGCGCGAGGCCGCCGACCTCGTTCTGACCGCAGCCTCGCATGGCGACCGCGAGGGACGCTGCCTGTCTCTGACCGCCCCCGAATCCGACCAGCGGGCTGCAGTCTACGTTTTGAAGATGGGTCAGCCCGTGCGCATTCTCGATCTCGCCGAGCGGATGATCCGGCTCGCTGGTTTCGAGCCCGGCGAAGACATCGAGGTGGTCTTCACCGGCTCGCGGCCGGGGGAGCGTTTGAACGAGATCCTGTTCGCCCGCGAGGAGCCGCGTGTCGCCCTCGACGGGATCGACGGTGTCATGGCGGCCAAGCCCGTCTTCGCCGACCGTACCGTGCTGGAGGGTTGGATCGCCGCGCTGAAACAGGCGGTCGCCACACATGACAGGGCCGCCGCCGATCTGGTGTTCGAAACCGCTATTCCGGATTACCGCAACCGGCCGAAAGCGGTTCCCGTGTCACAACCTGCGCCGATGACCATCCCCGCCTAGGCTGCACCCTCCGTGCGGGCCAGGGCTGTAAGCCCCTGGGATGAGGTCAATTGCGGGGACCAACCCAACGCAGACAGCCCCTTGGAGTGCACCACGAGGTCGCCCGAAAGGCGCTCGAAGATCTCCCGCCGACCCGTCATCCGGCAGGCGAGGCCGAACAGGCTCGGCGGACAGTGTACAAGACCGGCGCGGCGGTCGAGGCCGGCGCGTAAGGCCGCGATCATGCCGGGCAAGGTCAAGGCGTCCGGCTCTGCCGCCACCAGCGCCCGGCCAAGCGGTCCTTCGTGACGAAGCACCGTGACGATGGCTGCCGAGAGGTTCTCCACCGAGATCAGGGACCGACGCCCCGTCAGGCTCGCGAGTGGGAGGGGATAGGGCGTTCGCGCGAGCCGCAGGAGCGCGGCCATGTTGCCTTTCACCCCAGCGCCATAGACGAGGACAGGGCGCAGGGCGACCCAGTCGATCCCGATCTCGGCCAAGGCTTCCTCAGCGGCGAGTTTCGAGCGGCCATAGGCGTCGGTGGGATTTGGATGATCGACTTCGGTGACGGTTCCGGCCGCGCTGATGCCGGTCTGTGCCCTGATCGAGGAGAGGAAGACGAAGCGGCCGATACGCGCCTTGGCCGCGGCTTCAGCGAGACGTCGGGTCGCGTCGATGTTCGAGGATCGGTAATCGTCCTCCGGCGTGCCGGACATGGCATGGGCGAGGCCGGCGGAATGGACGATGGCGTCGACGCCAGAAAGTGCCGCCGCCATGTTCATGGGCCGGCTCAAATCGCCCACCACGGCGCCGCTGGCGCCGGGCGGCAACTCGACTGGGCGTCGCAGCAGCACCCGGACCCGGTAACCCTGATCCGAGAGCGAGCGCAGGAGGTGACGGCCGATGAAGCCGGTGGCACCGGTGAGCGCGATGACGTTTCCGCTCAAGCGGCGGTTCCTTCTCGCAAGGTCGAGAACCGACGCAGCGTCGCGGCGACCAGAGCCGCGCCTGCAGCAAGGGCCGCGACCGTGACAAGCCGGGACGGCCAAAACAAGGTGGCGCCCGCCAGGACCGCTAGCATTGTATTGAGGACGAAGACCCGCCCGACCACCTCCGTCACCGTGAAGCCGTTCGAGGTGGCGCGCTGGTAGTAATGGCTGCGATGCGCCTTCCAGACCGGCTCGCCCTTGGCCGCACGGCGCAGCAGCGTCAGCGTGGAATCGGCGATGTAGTAGAGCGGAAGAAGGATGGCTGCCGCCAGACCGTGCTGCAGGCCGAGGCGGTAGAGCAGCCACGCCACCAGAAGGCCGATCGGCAGGGAGCCGACATCCCCCAGGAAAAGGCGGGCCACCGGGCGATTGAAGGGTGCAAAGCCGATCAGCGCACCGAGAAGGGACGCGGCCACGAGGGTCGGCAGCGGCGGTAATTCCCCGCCGAGTCCGGCGAGCATCAGCGCGGCCGAGACCGGCACCATGGCCGAGACCGTCATCCAGTCGAGCCCGTCCATGAAGTTCGTCAGATTCACGAACCATACGCCGGCCAGGACGGCGAGCGCGCGCTCAGCAATGAGCGGAATCTCGGGTAGGAGCCGTCCCTCCACCGACAGGACGAGGCCGGTCACCGCAAGAGTCTGAAGACCGAGTCTCAACGTGGCCGGCAGTGGCCTGATATCGTCGACAGCACCCACGATGGCGAGGAGCAGCGTCGCATGAGCGAGGACCAGCGCCTCCATCGTCGCTGGCATAGGCTGCATCAGGGATGCCAGGAGCCCACCGGTCGCCAGGATGGCGAGGACGATCGCGATACCGGCCCCTTGGGGGGTCGGCACGCTGTGGCTCGACCGCGCGTTTGGCCGGGCGAGCGCATAGCGTTGAAGGATCGGTTTGAGCAGCACGATCAGGACCGCGCTGAGGCAGGCGGCCAGCGGTATGGCGACGAGCGGCGCGAAAGGCATTGTCGTGTGAGGGTCCGCTGATGTCGCGAGGTCGTGCGGAGTGCCTACCCGTTTTTGCCGCTGGCGGGGAGAGTGCACCTTTCGGAGAGGCCGCCTCTCCGAGCCGGTTGCATAGGCACCTTCCCCCGAAAGGGAGGAAGGTACGTGGTAGCGTCAGAACACCTTTTCGCCGCCCTCCCTGACGGAGGATCCGCCGATTCCGGCCGCGGCATCCGCCTTCTCTGCGGCGCGCTTGTCGAGGGCGCGGCCCACCACCTTGGCGATGCCGATCATGATCGTATCGAGGATGTAGTCCTTCGGCGTGTAGACCGCCGTGACGCCCATGTTCTTGAGGACGAGTTCGTCGTCCGGCGAGATGATCCCGCCGACGACGAGGGGGACGTGGTCGAGGCCCGCCTCTCGCATCTTCGCCTTTACGTCGCGCACCAGGGGTACGTGACTGCCGGACAGGATCGACAGTCCGACCACGTGGGCGCCGGTCTCCTTGGCTTTCGCCACGATCTCGGCCGGGGTCTGGCGGATGCCGTCATAGGTCACGTCGAATCCGACGTCGCGGGCGCGGAGCGCGATCTGCTCGGCGCCATTCGAATGGCCGTCGAGACCGGGCTTGCCGACGACGAGCTTGGGCGTCTCGCCCAGGCGCTCCCCGAGATCGGCGATGAGGAGCTTGGCGTCCTCGGCCGCACCCGAGGAGATCGTCTCGAGGCTGACGCCGGTGGGGGCTCGGTATTCACCGAAGACCTGGCGCAGGCGCGTGCCCCATTCGCCGGTGGTGACGCCGGCCTTCGCCGCCGCGATCGAGACCGGCATGATGTTGGCGCCCGAGCGCGCGGCAGCCTCGAGCTCGTCGAGGGCTTTCTCCACGGCCTTGCCGTCACGCTTGGCCCGCCAGTCGCGGATGCGCTGCTCGGCTTCCATCTCCACCGTCTCGGAGACCGTGAAGATGGCACCCTCCCCGGCAGTGAGCGGCGAGGGCTCACCGGCCTGGAACTTGTTGACGCCGACGACGACCTGATCGCCCGCCTCGATGGCCGAGATGCGCTTGGCGTTGGATTCCACGAGAGCGCGCTTGAGGGCGCCGGTCTCGACCGCAGCCACGGCGCCGCCGATGCCGCCGATCTCTTCGAGGGCCTTGCGGGTCTCCTCCTTCAGAGCTTCGACCTTGGCGTCGATGACCTTCGAACCGTCGAAGATGTCCTCGTACTCGAGGAGGTCGGTCTCGAAGGCGAGGATCTGCTGCATCCGCATGGACCATTGCTGGTCCCAGGGGCGCGGCAGGCCCAGAGCCTCGTTCCAGGCCGGCAACTGCACCGCACGGGCGCGGGCGCGTTTCGACAGGGTGACGGCCAGCATCTCGATCAGGATGCGGTGGACGTTGTTCTCGGGCTGCTGTTCCGTCAGTCCGAGGCTGTTGACCTGAACGCCATAGCGAAAAATGCGCTTCTTCGGGTCGGTGATGCCGTAGCGCTCCTGGGCGATCTCGTCCCAGAGTTCGGAGAACGCCCGCATCTTGCAGATCTCGGTGACGAACCGCATGCCGGCATTCACGAAGAAGGAAATGCGGCTGAACACGTCGGCGAAGCTCGCCTCGTCGAAATCCGGGTCGTCGCGCACCGTGTCGAGCACCGCGATGGCGATGGCCAGCGCGTAGGAGAGCTCCTGCACCGGCGTCGCCCCGGCCTCCTGCAGGTGGTAGGAACACACGTTCATCGGGTTCCACTTCGGCACTTCCTTGGTCGTGAACAGGATCACGTCCTTGGTCAGGCGAAGGGATGGGGCCGGCGGGAACACGTAGGTGCCGCGCGACAGGTATTCCTTGATGATGTCGTTCTGCGTCGTGCCCTGGAGGCCGCTGAGCGGAGCGCCCTGCTCCTCGGCGACCGCGAGGTAGAGCGACAACAGCCACGGTGCCGTGGCGTTGATCGTCATCGAGGTGTTCATCTGCTGCAGCGGAATCTGATCGAACAGCGTCCGCATGTCGCCGAGATGAGCGATCGAGACGCCGACCTTGCCGACCTCGCCGCGTGCCAATTCGTGGTCGGGATCGTAGCCGGTCTGCGTCGGCAGATCGAAGGCCACCGACAGTCCGGTCTGCCCCTTTGCCAGATTGCCCCGATAGAGTTCGTTCGATTCCTTGGCGTTGGAATGGCCGGCATACGTCCGGATGATCCATGGCTTGTCGCGCTTGACCTCGGCGACGGTCGCACTCGCGCTCATTCCACTGACTCCACTCGATTCCAAGGCTGCGCGATCTCACGCTTATTGTGCGGCACCCTAACCAAGCCTCGGCCATACGTCATCTGGCCGATGGTCCAACTTGGCGGTCGACGGCCCAGAATGCTTCGAAAAATTCTAGACGACAGGATCAAGCGAATTGAAGAGCGCTTTGTCCGGCAACTGAGGTGAGATTCCTGTAAATCCTTGACCTCGATGCGGAATATCGAAAACGAGCCGTTCTGCATCAAAGACTTTATTATGAATACATCAATAGGCGGCGGGTCAGCGCACGCACTCGAGGACGCAGCACCCGATCCTGGCCTTTTAGGGGGCCTTGGAGCAGTCCAGGTTCGTGGATATAGGGTCGCACAGAAAGAATAATGGGAGAGCCAAGATGTCGGCGAGTGCTGCCTTGAATACGACCGAGGGCAAGGACCTCTACGAGCTGGGTGAAATTCCGCCCCTCGGCCATGTTCCGGCGAAGATGTATGCCTGGGCGATCCGGCGCGAGCGCCATGGCCCGCCGGAGGAATCGATGCAGGTCGAGGTGGTGCCGACCTGGGAGATCGGCGACGACGAAGTCCTGGTCTACGTCATGGCGGCCGGCATCAACTACAATGGTGTCTGGGCCGGCCTCGGCGAGCCGATCTCTCCCTTCGACGTGCACAAGGCCGACTACCACATCGCCGGTTCGGATGCCTCGGGCATCGTCTGGGCCGTGGGCGCCAAGGTGAAGCGCTGGAAGGTCGGCGACGAAGTCATCGTCCATTGTAACCGCGACGACGGCGACGACGAAGAGTGCAACGGCGGTGACCCGATGTTCTCGCCTTCACAGCGGATCTGGGGCTACGAGACGCCGGACGGCTCGTTCGCGCAGTTCTGCAGGGTCCAGTCGCGCCAGCTGATGAAGCGGCCGCAGCACCTCACCTGGGAAGAAGGTGCCTGCTACACACTGACCCTCGCCACCGCCTACCGGATGCTGTTCGGCCACGCTCCGCACACGGTGAAGCCGGGCCAGAACGTGCTGATCTGGGGCGCCTCGGGCGGTCTCGGCGTGTTCGGCGTCCAGCTCTGCGCCGCCTCCGGTGCGAACGCCATTGCGGTCATCTCGGATGAGTCGAAGCGCGACTACGTGATGAGCCTCGGCGCCAAGGGCGTCATCAACCGCAAGGACTTCGATTGCTGGGGCCAGCTGCCCAAGGTGAACTCGCCGGAATTCCACGCCTGGACCAAGGAAGCGCGCAAGTTCGGCAAGGCGATCTGGGACATCACCGGCAAGGGCAACGATGTCGACATCGTCTTCGAGCATCCCGGTGAGGCGACCTTCCCGGTCTCCGCGCTCGTCGTGAAGCGTGGCGGCATGGTGGTGTTCTGCGCCGGTACCACCGGCTTCAACATCACCTTCGATGCCCGTTACGTCTGGATGCGCCAGAAGCGTATTCAGGGTTCGCACTTCGCGCATCTGAAGCAGGCTTCGGCCGCCAACCAGTTCGTGCTGGACCAGCGCATCGACCCCTGCATGAGCGAGGTGTTCCCGTGGGATAAGATCCCCCAGGCGCACACCAAGATGTGGAAGAACCAGCACCCGCCCGGCAACATGGCCTGTCTCGTCAACGCTCCCCGCGCTGGGCTCCGCACGCTGGAAGACGTGATCGAGGCCGGCCCGAAGCGCTGAGATCGAGGATGGTGCTCAGCGCTTGCCGCCGCCCTCGGCCGGCAGGTGCTGGGCATAGGCCTCGCGTTCTTCGCGCTCCTTGATGAGGTCGGCATAGGCCTGGCGCATTTCCGGTGACACGGAAACGCTCCGGGCCTTTTCCTTTTTGCGCTTGGGCGCCTTCTTGAACTGATTGCTCGTCTCGTTCATCGCGTCGCCCCGGTTGTCCGTCGACGATAAGCATAGCCAAGTTGCGTGACGGCTACGAGATGGCACCTCCTGCTTTCGAGATGCCGAGGCGACTGGTAAGGAGAGGAAACAGGATTATCCGGTGATTGCCCTTCCTTTCCCGAGCGCGGGAGAGGCGCGGGCGACGGGCCGGTTCACGAACGGCGAAGCATCATGGAAAAGTTCACCACCCTCACCGGCGTTGCCGCGCCGATGCGCATCACCAATGTCGATACCGACCGGATCATCCCGAAGCAGTATCTGAAGACGATCAAGCGCACCGGTCTCGGCAAGGGGCTGTTCTCCGAGATGCGCTACAACGACGATGGCTCCGAGAACCCGGATTTCGTTCTCAACCAGCCGGCTTACCGCAACGCCAAGGTGCTGGTAGCCGGCGACAATTTCGGCTGCGGCTCGTCGCGGGAGCACGCGCCGTGGGCGCTCGCCGATTTCGGTATCCGCTGCATCATCTCTACGAGCTTCGCCGATATCTTCTTCAACAACTGCGCCAAGAACGGCATCCTCGCCATCATCGTCTCGCCGGAGGATCTGGAGAAGCTGTTCGACGATGCCGAGCGCGGCTCCAACGCTACCCTGACGATTGATCTCGAGAGCCAGACCATCATGGGGCCTGATGGCGGCACGCTGCATTTCGACATCGATGCCGGGCGCAAAGAAAGCCTGCTCAACGGGCTCGACGAGATCGGCCTGACCCTCAAGCGCGCGCCGAAGATCGACGCCTACGAGGAGAAGCTCGCCGCGCGCGGATTTGCCTGAGCGCCGACATCATCACGGTTCGTTTACCATGCGCGCGGCTTAAAGGTCGGGAAACGCCGAAAACCGCCGGGAGACTGCCCATGACGTCGCGCGCGAAGCTGACTGCCCTCCTCTGCCTCGCGAGTGCGGCAGCGTCCGTTCCGGCCAAGGCCGACTTCCGCTCCTGCCTCGCCTCCCTCCAGGGCGAGGCGGCGGCGCAAGGGATTTCGGCCCAGACGTTCCGCGCGGCGACCGACGGCATCGCCTTCGACGACAAGGTCATCGAACTCTCCCAGGCGCAGCCCGAATTCAAGACGCCGATCTGGGACTACATGGCCGCCCTCGTCGACGAGGAGCGGGTGGACGACGGCAAAGCGGCGATGAAGCAGCATGGCCAGGCCCTCGCCAATGCGGAGGCGCGCTATGGCGTAGACCGCTACACCATCGCCGCCGTCTGGGGCGTCGAATCGAATTTCGGCAAGAACCTCGGTAAGATGCCGCTGGTTCAGTCCTTTGCCACTCTGATCTGCTCGAACCACCGCCGCGCGGGCTTCTTCAAGGGCGAGCTGATGGCGACCCTGAAGATCATCGAGCGCGGCGACATCGACCCGTCTCGCTTGACGGGGTCATGGGCCGGCGCCTTTGGCCAGACCCAGTTCATGCCCACCACCTACCAGCGCCTCGCCGTCGACGGCGACGGCGACGGGCGCCGTGATCTCGTGGATTCGGTGCCCGACGCGGTGGCCTCCACCGCCAACTTCCTGCGCGTGGCCAAATGGTCGAACGGTCAGCCCTGGGGCTACGAGGTTCGGGTGCCGAAGGGTTTCAATGCCGGGGCCGCCGGGCGCAAGAACAAGCACGCCGTGGCGCATTGGGCCTCCATGGGCGTCACCCGGATCGACGGACGCCCGCTCTCCGGCGACGGCCCCGCTGGCATCCTGCTCCCGGCCGGTATCAACGGCCCGGCCTTCCTGGTGACCCGGAATTTCGACGCGCTCTATTCCTACAACGCCGCCGAATCCTACGGTCTGGCCATCGCGGTGCTGTCCGACCGCCTGCGCGGCCGCTCCGGCGTCCAGGCGGAATGGCCCACCGACGATCCGCCCCTGTCGCGCGCCGAGCGCCGCGACCTTCAGACCAGATTGGCGGCCCAGGGCTACGATGTCGGCGAGCCGGACGGCAAGGTCGGCGCAAAGACCCGCGACGCGATCAAGGCCATCGAGCGCAAGCTCGGCATGCCGCAGACCGGGCGACCGGGTGGAAAGGTGCTCGAGGCCCTGCGTCGGGGATAGTGGTGTGAAGGGGTCGGCACGTCTTCATTCGATCAGCCGACCCGCCCTCCAATCCGCCCTTTCCGGGACGCTGATGAAGCTGACCGATCCTCCGAGGCGGCGCCGGTCGCTGCCTCGGGCTATGACGGCCGGGGCTCCGGCCTGAGGGAATGGGTCCGAAGATATCCTCTCATCACTTGGACCCAAGACTTGGACCCAAGCGGCCTGGTCGCTTTAGTAAGATGATGCGGATATCTATCGATATCTATTTCGGAAGTGAAATCTCTATTTATTTTGCTATGTGCCGCCATCTTGCTGATGGTCTTCTTCGTATTGCCTTGGCGAGACCACGTTCGGATCGCGTCAGGAGGTTAATCCGCGCCTTCGAACACAATGTCAGGCCTTTCCTCTTGGCCCGTGTGACGCCGCACCCTGTTCACAGACTGGGCTGATTGGCGCAGGATTAGGCATTGTTGGCCGTCCGTTGACCCTTATGTAGCTGAAACATGCACTAAGGAAAATCATGCTGTATAAAAATGTAGCAATTGCTGCCGTGCTCATTCTCGCGACGGCTTCCTCGGCGGCGGTTGCCCAGACGGCGGGGAAGCGCGGCGTTCAACAGCGTCACCAAGATGTCGACGCGACCCATGCGATCGAGCAGCGCTATGAGCCGTCGCGGATGTTGAGCCCTGCGCCGAAGCAGGAAATGAAAATGATCCCCTTCCCCCGTGGTGGTCGGATGGAGATGATCCTCGTGCCGGCCAATCCGTCCTCGTAGATGTTGCAGTCGAGGATGGGGGCGAGCATGTCTCGGGATGCGAGACTGCTTTGGGATGGATGCCGGTGCGGCGCCCATCCGCCAACGAAAAAGGCCGGGCAATGCCCGGCCTTTCGCAATTCTAACGAGGCTTGCCGTACAGCTTATTCGGCTGCGGTCTTGGCAGCGGACTTCGCGGCCTTCTCGGCCTTGCGGGCGTCCTTGTTGGCCTTCGAGGCATCGGCCTTGGCGGCCTTCTCGGCGGGGCGGTCGGCGCGCTCGACGATACGGGCGGACTTACCGCGACGGTCGCGCAGGTAGTACAGCTTGGCGCGACGCACCTTACCGCGACGCACGACGGCGATCGAATCGATCATCGGCGAATAGACCGGGAAGACGCGCTCGACGCCCTCGCCGTAGGAAATCTTGCGGACGGTGAAGCTCTCGTTGAGGCCGCCACCGGAGCGCGCGATGCATACGCCTTCATAGGCCTGCACGCGGGTACGCTCGCCTTCCTTCACCTTCACGTTCACGGTCACCGTGTCGCCGGGCTGGAAGTCGGGAATGGTCTTGCCGAGCGCAGCAATCTGCTCCTGCTCGAGCTGCTGGATGATGTTCATGGTCAAGTTCCTGCCGGTGCGCGCCCGCGATCCCAGGAGGGGAATGCGTGCGTCAGGATTTCGGCATCCTGTTTTGAGTTGCCGCGGGCCATACAGGAAGCATCGGCCCTTGTCGACATCCCCGCCGAAGAACACGAACGGGCCTGTCCACCGCCGGGTGCGTGCAGGTTGAGAAAATCCCGCATACGGTCCACATGGATAGGTAAGCGCGGGGCGTTCCTCGCGCCCTTCCCGGCCGGCCTTGAACCGGCGCAGCGGACGAGGATACGACACAGCCATGTTCATCCAGACCGAAGCTACTCCTAATCCCGCCACCCTGAAGTTTCTGCCGGGGCGCGTGGTACTCCCCGAATCGACCTTCGAGGCTCGGGATGCCGAAGCCGCTGCTCGCTCGCCGCTGGCCCAGCGCCTCTTCGACGTACCCGGCGTCGCCGGCGTTTATTTCGGCCACGACTTCATCTCCGTGACCAAGATCGAGAACGAGCACGGCTGGCCACAGGTGAAGCCGGCGATCCTCGGCGCGATCATGGAGCATTTCCAGTCGGGCGCCCCGGTCCTGGCAGAGGGCGTCGTTCTCGGCAGCGACGATGCCGAGGAATTCTACGATGCGGCGGATCACGACACCGTCGTCACCATCAAGGACCTGCTCGAGACCCGGGTGCGCCCTGCGGTTGCCAGCGATGGCGGCGACATCACGTTCCGTGGCTTCAAGGAGGGCGTGGTCTATCTCGAAATGAAGGGTGCCTGTTCCGGCTGCCCTTCCTCCACCGCCACGCTCCGGCATGGGGTGCAGAACCTGTTCAAGCACTTCCTTCCCGAAGTGCGCGAGGTCCAGGCGGTCTGATTGCCGTCGCAAGCGCGCAACACCCTGCGTCCTTCGTTGCTTCCGAGGGCCGTCCCGCACTGACGGGGCGGCCTTTTTCATCGTAAACTCGTGCGCCCGACGGGCATCCCGATCTGGAGTGACGTTGCGTATCCTGGCTATCGACACGGCGCTGGACGCCTGCTCCGTCTGCATCGCGACGGATCTCTCCGACGATCTCCTCGCCGAAGAATCCATGACCTTGGCCCGTGGCCATGCCGAAGCGTTGCTCCCCATGCTGGAACGCGTGATGGCGCGTGTCGAAGGCGGGTTCGAGAGTCTCGACCGGGTCGCGGTCACCGTCGGTCCAGGGAGCTATACCGGCCTTCGCGTCGGCTTGTCGGCCGCTCGCGCCGTCGGCCTCGCGACACAGGTCCCGGTGGTCGGCGTCACGACATTGTCCGCGCTCCTGGCGCCCTTGCTCGCCACCAACGGCCAGGGCCTGATTGCCGCGGCGATCGATGCCCGGCACGGCTCGGTGTATTTTCAGGCCATGAACATGGCGGAAGGCATCGTCGTGCCCCCAAGCCTCCTGCGGATCGAGGAAGCGGCCGATCACGTCGGGCGTAGCCCCGTCACCCTGGTTGGATCCGGCGCGCCCGCACTGAGCAGCCTGCTGAGATCCCGTGGCGTCGCGGCATCTATCAGTGATGCCGGCCCGCCGCAGATTGCCTGGATCGCCTCCCTCGGCATGCTGGCCGACCCTGCCCAAGCCATGGCGCGTCCGCTCTACCTGCGTGGACCGGACGCCACTCCCCAGGATCACGCGAGGCTGGCCCGTCGATGATTCGTCCCGTCTCTCCGCTTTGGGCTCTCGATTGGTGGCTGGCCTGGTGGGACGCCTGGGGCGGCGAGCCCTACGTGACGCCTCTACGCGATTCTTCCTCCGCCTCCACCCTTGCCCGCCTGCACGCCACCTCCTTCGCGCGGCCCTGGGATGCCCATGAATTCGAGCGGATGCTGTGCGAGCGCTCCACCGAGGCTCACGCGCTCTGGCGCGCCGGCACGATCCAGGGCTTCATTCTTTCGCGCCGCGTCGCCGACGAAGCCGAGATCCTCACCGTCGTCCTGGCACCTGCCGCACGGGGCGGTGGCCTGAGCCACAAGCTCGTACGTGAGCATCTCGGGCATCTCGCCCTGAACGGTGTGCGCCATGTTCATCTTGAAGTGGACGAGGGCAATGCCGCTGCATTGAAGCTCTATGCTCGGCACGGCTTCCAGCGCGTCGGCGAGCGCACGGGGTATTACACCCGCGCCGATGGCACTCGCGCCACGGCCTTCACCATGACGGCGACCCTGTCGTGATCCGCGCTTCTTGATCGACGTCGGACGATGACGCGTCTCGGCACCGCCCTTCGGCTTCTCGTCTGCGTCCTGGCCTTCGGGGTGCTGGTCGGTCCGCATCTCCTCAGCTTGAGATTCGGGCGCGGGCGGATCGCTGCCCATGCGCCGACCTACTTCCACCGGATCTTCCTGGCGCTGTTCTCCGTGAGAGTGACCCAGAGCGGCACGCCCCCTGCCCTGGGGGAGCCGGCCCTCGTCCTATCCAACCACATCTCCTGGCTCGATATCCTCGTCCTCGGATCCTTGCGGCCGCTCTCCTTCGTGGCGAAATCGGAGATTTCCGGGTGGCCCGTCGTGGGAACCCTGGCCCGGCTCCAGCGCACCGTCTTCATCGACAGAGCGCGCCGTGCCGCGACAGCCAGCGTCAACGCCACGGTGGCGAGCCGGTTGACCGATGGCGATCTCATCGTCCTCTTTGCCGAAGGCACGACGGGGGACGGGACACGTCTGCTGCCGTTCCGCTCGTCCCTCGTCGGAGCCGCCCGCGCCGCCATCGATTCCGAGGGCGGCACCCGCGACCGCGTCCGGCTCCAGCCGCTCGCCCTCACCTATCCGCGCCGCAACGGCCTGCCCGTGATCCGGTCCGAGCGGCCGGGCATCGCCTGGTACGGTGACATGGAGCTGGCGCCGCATCTTGCGGTCTTCCTTCGGGAGGGGCCGATCGACGTTCATGTCGTCTGGGGCGATCCCATCGCCTTCGAGGCCGGCACCGACCGCAAGCGCGCCACCGCCATGGCCGAAGCCTCGGTGCGCAGGGCGATGCAGGCATCCGTAACGGGCCGGTGGGAGGGCGTGGCGGTGGCGATGCCCGTCGCGGAGCCCCTCATCGCAACGCTCCCCTCCTCGAATGTCGCCGCCTGAACCCCTTCGGCCGTGTTCGTAATGTCGCAAGGAAGCGACGGGCCGGGTGAAACGTGCTAGCACCGCCGGCAGCAGGGGGCGTCCGAGCGACGCCCGAGGTCTATCCGGTGCTGGAACGGTCGCGTTGAAGAAAGCCTACGTTAAATCCTACGGCTGTCAGATGAATGCCTACGATGCGGGTCGCATGTCCGACCTGCTCGGTAGCCAGGGCTATGCCGCCACGGAAAGCGTCGAGGAGGCGGATGTCGTCATCCTCAATACCTGCCACATTCGCGAGAAGGCCGCCGACAAGGTCTATTCCGAACTCGGCCGACTGCGCGTTCTGAAATCGGCTCGTGCCGAGGCTGGGCTGGACACACGGATCGTGGTCGCGGGCTGCGTCGCACAGGCTGAGGGCAAGGAGATCCTGGCGCGTTCACCCGCCGTCGACGTGGTCGTGGGCCCGCAGAACTATCATCGTCTGCCCGATCTTCTGGCTCGTTCCGGCTCGGCGCGCGTCGTCGACACGGAGTTTCCCGTCGAGGACAAGTTCGACCATCTGCCCATCCGCCGGACGGCTGCGGTCTCGTCGTTCCTGACCGTGCAGGAAGGCTGCGACAAGTTCTGCGCCTTCTGCGTCGTTCCCTATACGCGCGGGGCCGAGGTCTCGCGCTCGGTGGAGGCGATCCTGGATGAGGCGCAGAAACTCGTTCGGGGCGGTGCTCGCGAGATCACGCTGATCGGGCAGAACGTCAACGCCTATCACGGCGTCGGCGCCGATGGCGCATCGGTGACGCTTCCCGCGGTGATACGCGCGCTCGAAGCGATACCGGGCCTCCTGCGCCTGCGCTACACCACGAGCCACCCCAACGACATGGCTGACGATCTGATCCGGGCGCATGGGGAAATCGCCGCGCTGATGCCTTACTTGCACCTGCCGGTTCAGTCGGGCTCCACCCGCGTGCTGCAGGCGATGAACCGCAAGCATACGGGCGATGCCTATCGCCGGCTCATCGAGCGCGTGCGCCGGGTGCGCCCGGATATCGCCCTGTCCTCCGACTTCATCGTCGGGTTCCCCGGCGAGACCGACGTGGAGTTCGACGAGACGATGCGCCTCGTGGCCGAGATCGGCTTCGCGTCGGCCTATTCTTTCAAGTACAGCCCGCGCCCCGGTACGCCGGCCGCCGAGCGCGAGGACGCCGTGCCCGAGGCCGTGAAGTCCGAGCGCCTCGCAGCACTCCAGGCCTTGCTCGATGACCAGCGTCACGCCTTCAACGCGTCCGCCGTCGGCCATGTCGTCGAGGTGCTGGTGGAGAAGGCCGGACGTCATCCGGGGCAGGTCGCCGGCAAGACACCGCATCTCCTGCCCGTGCAGTTCGATGCCCCGCCTGCCACCATCGGCACGGTCGTGCCTGTGCGCGTGATCCGCGCCGGCTCGAACAGCCTGTTCGGCGAAGCCGTTACCGACGAGGCGGCGGCCGCTTGACGACGCTGACGCCACGCAACCGCATTTTCATCCTGGGAGATGAGATGGCCGCGTCATGCCGTCCCGACCCCATTCGTGACGCTCAGCGATACTCACAGCAAGGAGCCTCTGCGTGCCGGCATCTGACGGTCTGAGTGGACGGGGAGCGCCCCTCCGTGGGCGTGGACCGGCGGCGCGGGTGGGAGAGATCGTGGAGACGGTAGACGTCTCCCTGACCTTCGATGACAACCGGCTCGCCAGCCTCGTTTTCGGCCAGTACGACCAGAACGTCGCCCATATCGAACGGCGTCTGGCCGTCACCGCCACGGCTCTGGGCAACCACCTCGTTGTGAAGGGACCGCCGGATGCCGCCGAGAAGGCGCGCAAGGTGTTCGAACGGCTCTATGCGCGTGTGAAGGCCAGCGGCACCGCCCTAACCCTCGGCGATGTCGACGGCGCGATCCAGGAGACGACGCTTCAGGGCAACCTCTTCCCCTCCGCGGAGGTGAGCGCCGAGCCGGATCGCCCGCATTTCGACCAGATCGCCACGCGCAAGCGCGGCGCCGTGCGGGCCAGGAACGCGGCCCAGGACACCTATATCAAGCTTCTTCGCAACCACGAGCTCGTCTTCGCCGAAGGCCCCGCCGGCACCGGTAAGACCTGGCTCGCGGTGGGCTACGCGGTGTCCCTGCTGGAACAGGGCCATGTGGAGCGCCTGATCCTGTCACGGCCCGCCGTCGAGGCCGGCGAGCGTCTCGGCTTCCTGCCCGGCGACATGCGCGAGAAAGTCGATCCGTACCTGCGTCCGATCTACGACGCGCTCTACGATTTCATGGAGGCGCGGCACGTGGACCGCAGCCTGCAGACCGGCGTCATCGAGATCGCGCCGCTGGCCTTCATGCGCGGGCGGACCCTGACCAACGCCGTGGTTCTCCTCGACGAGGCTCAGAACACCACCTCGATGCAGATGAAGATGTTTCTCACCCGTCTCGGCGAGAACTCGCGGATGATCATCACCGGAGACCCGAGTCAGGTCGATCTCCCGCCCGGCCAGAAATCCGGGCTCGTCGAGGCCGTGAACATCCTCGATGGTGTCGAGGGGATCGGCCGGGTGACCTTCCGCGACGTGGACGTGGTGCGCCATGACCTCGTTCGCCGCATCGTCACCGCCTACGAGACGGCTGCCCATGGCGAGGGCGATGCGGACCGCTCGCCCATGTCCCGCCGCAGGCCGCTTTCGTGATGCCGAAGTCGGAGATCGAATCCGAGATCGACGTCGCCGTGGAGGACCCGCGTTGGGAAACCGTGGTGCCGGACCTCGAGGCTTTCGTCATCCGGGCGGTAGAGGCAGGACTTGCCATCGTGCCCGATACGCCGGCCCATCCGATCGAGGTGAGCGTGCTGCTGACCACGGATGAGGTGGTCCAGGACCTCAACCGGACCTGGCGTGGCAAAGACAAGCCCACCAATGTCCTGTCTTTTCCCGCTTCGCCGCAACCCGCCCATGCGGGTGTCGCGGTGCCGCTCGGCGATGTCGTTCTTGCGTATGACACGATGCTGCGCGAGAGTGCCGAGCAGGGAAAACCGCTTCAAGACCACCTTGCGCATCTTCTGATCCATGGCACGCTTCATCTTCTCGGCCAGGACCACGAAACCGGCGACGCGGACGCGAACGCCATGGAGGCCTTGGAGACCGAAGCCTTACACGGCCTCGGTATCGCCGACCCCTATGCCGAGTGAGGGGCGATTCCGCCCGCAATTCCAGATCAGAGAGACATGACGAACGATCGAAGTCGCGGCGCGGCTCAGGCTGCGCCCAGTAGCGGTGACGGTGAGGCTCAGGCGCGGGAGCCCTGGTACGACCGTCTGCTGCACGCCTTCCATCTCCGGCCGCGCGATTCGTTGCGCGACGATATCGAGGATGCGCTGGCCGAACCCGATTCGGGTGAGAACCTGTTCTCCCCCCTCGAACGGGCCATGCTCAAGAACGTTCTCGGGCTGCACAAGGTGCGCGTGGACGACGTGATGATCCCGCGCGCCGACATCGTCGCCGTCTCCATGGAGACGAGTCTCGGCGATCTGTTGAAGCTGTTCCGCACCGCCGGCCATTCGCGCCTGCCGGTTTACGGCGAGACGCTCGACGATCCGCGCGGCATGGTCCACATCCGCGACTTCGTCGATCACATCGCCGCCAAGGCTGAAGCGACCACTCGCCGACCGAGCGCCGCGATCGCCACTGCACTTCCCGATACGGCGGGCGATGTCGCAGCCGTGGTACCTCCGCGCCCGCGCCGTGGCACTCGTGCCCTGAAGGCACTCAACCTCGGCAATGTCGATCTTTCGGCGACCCTGGCCTCGACCCGGATCCAGCGCCCGGTCCTGTTCGTGCCGCCATCCATGCCGGCCATCGATCTGTTGGTACGGATGCAGGCGACGCGCACGCACATGGCCCTCGTCATCGACGAATATGGCGGGACCGACGGGCTCATCTCCATCGAAGATCTCATCGAGATGGTGGTCGGCGATATCGAGGACGAGCACGATGTGGCCGAAGGCCACCTGGTTCAGCGCGTCGAGGGCGATGCCGACATGTTCATCGCCGATGCCCGCGCCGGACTCGCCGAGGTATCCGAGGTGAGCGGCGTCGATCTCGTCGCCGCTGTGGGCGAGATGGCCGAGGAGATCGACACGATCGGCGGCCTCATCGTCACGCTCGCCGGACGCGTTCCCTCGCGCGGCGAACTCATCACCGGGCCGGGCGACCTCGAATTCGAGGTGCTCGATGCCGACCCGCGCCGGGTGAAGCGGTTGCGGTTGCATCGCGGCCCGATGAAGATCGCCCCGCTCATACCCCTGGCCCTTCCGCCGCCGAGCAGCAGTCCGATCGCCGAAGCCTCGTAGCGCCTCGTTCCGGATCGAGCGCCCCGGATCCTGCACCAGGCTTTCGTCTCACATCAGCTTTTCCCGAAACGTGACGGTCACGTCTCGGGCTGATGCCTCAGCCGGGATGACCCGAAGATGAGCTACGCCTTCGACGGTGCCGGGTCGCGCCCTGCGCCCCTGCGCGGAAGCGCGACGGGGCCGCTCGCTCACCTCGCGCAATGGATCATGCTCACCTCCGGCTGGCGTCGCCTGCTTGTGTCGATCGCCGCCGGCGCCGTCGGCGCATTGGCGATGCCGCCTTTCGGTGCCCTGCCCGCCCTCGTCGTTTCGCTGAGCATCGCCGTCTGGTTGATCGACGGTGCGGCAACGGGGCGGCGGGGAAACCGTGGCGCGGTCCTCGCCTGCGCGGTCATCGGCTGGGCCTGGGGCTTCGGCTACCTCACCGCCGGTCTGTGGTGGCTCGGCTCCGCGTTCTTGGTAGAGGCGGACGAGTTCTTATGGGCGCTGCCCCTCGGTGTGATCGGCCTGCCCGCGGTGCTCGCGCTGTTCTACGCCGCGGGTTTCGCGCTGGCGCGCGTGCTCTGGTCACAGGGTCCCGTACGTATCGCCGCTCTCGCTGTCGGCATCTCTGCTTCTGAGTGGCTACGCGGTCACCTCTTTACCGGGTTTCCCTGGAACACGCTCGGCATGGCGCTCGGCCAGAACCTTTGGCTGATGCAATCCGCCTCGGTGATCGGGCTCTACGGCCTCACGCTTCTCGCTGTCCTGATCGCAGCCGCGCCCGCCACCCTCGCCACGGGTACAACGGCACGAGGGCGTTACGCACCGGCCTTGGCGGCCTCTGCCGGACTCGCCGCGATGGCGCTGTTCGGGATCGTTCGTCTGCCGCCGACCGCCACGGCGACGGTAGAAGGGGTACGTCTGCGGCTGGTGCAGCCGAACCTCAACCAGGACGCGAAGTTCCGCCCGGAAAATCGGGCCGACATCATCGACTGGTACATCGGTCTCAGTGATCGTGCCGCCGCGCCGGACCGTACCGGCATTGCTGACGTCACCCACGTGATCTGGCCCGAATCGGCGTTCCCCTTCCTGATCCAGCGCGATCCGGACTCGCTCGCACGCATCGCCGCCGCTTTCCCCCCGGGGCGGCAGCTCATCACCGGCGCGGCCCGCGCCGAGGAGCCGTTGCCGAATGAGCGCCCGCGTTTCTTCAATTCGATCCTGACGATCTCGTCCGGTCCGAAGCTCGGCGACATCTACGACAAGGTCCACCTCGTGCCGTTCGGCGAGTATCTGCCGGGGCCACTCGACGCAGCGTTGAGGGCGGTGGGTCTACGCCAGTTCGTGTCGATTCCCGGCGGATTCACGCCCGGCGCCCGGTCCGGCCAGCGTCTGCTCGACATCGCGGGACTTCCCCCCGTTGTCGCGACGATCTGCTACGAGGCGATCTTTCCCGGCGAAATCCTGCCCGGACACGCGCCCGACGGGTCGTCTCCCGTTCCGGGGCTGATCCTTAACGTCACCAACGATGCCTGGTTCGGCGATACGCCTGGGCCGCGCCAGCACTTCGCCCAGGCCCGATTGCGGGCCGTGGAAGAGGGATTGCCCATGGTGCGCGACGCCAATACCGGCATCTCGGCGGTGGTCGACCCGTATGGACGCATTACTGCCAGCCTGCCCGTGGGGGTAGAAGGCATCCTCGATGCGGATCTCCCCGTTCGGTTGCCCGGCCGCACGGTCTACGCCGTCCTGCGTGACCTGCCCTTCGCCGGGATGCTTGCCGGCCTCGGCCTCATCGCCCTCTTGGTAAGGCGCCGCATCGCGTGACCGATCCCACCTTGCGGAACGCCCGCCCGGTCCTCGTCGGGCTCGGGATGATGCTGGTCGCGTTCAACATGCGCCCCGCCCTCACTTCCCTCGGTCCCCTACTCGACGCCATCCGCGCCGAGACTGGCCTGACCGCCGCGGGGGCGGCGTTCCTGACGACCCTGCCGGTCCTATGCCTCGGCCTCGCCTGCGTGCTCGGCCCCGTCATGGTCCGGCGGACGGGGGCGGAGCGTGGTGTGCTGGTCGCGATCCTGGTCATCGCCCTCGGCTCGGCCCTGCGCGGGCTCGGAGGGCTCCCTCCCCTTTTCGCCGGGGCCTGTATCGCGGCCGTCGGGATCGGCCTTGCGGGCGTCCTGTTGCCCGGATTGGTGAAGCGAGACTTCTCCGGGCAGGCCGGTTTGATGACCGGACTCTACACGATGGTTCTCTGCCTCGGCGCGGCGACGGGCGCCGGATCGGCGGTGCCCCTGGCCGATGCCTTCGGAGGCTGGACGCGTGCGATGGCGGCCTGGGCCGTACCGGCCGTGGCGGCGGCCATAGCCTGGATCGTCTTCGTCCCCCATCGCGAGAAGGGGCCGTCGCCCGCCCGCCGCCGCCCGCTCTGGCGCGATTCCCTGGCCTGGCAGGTCACCGGGTTCATGGGCCTGCAATCGTCCCTCGCCTACATCACCTTCGGCTGGCTCCCGGTCGTGCTGCAGAGCCGTGGCCTATCTGCGGTGGAGGCCGGATTCGTTACCTCCATCATGAGCATCGGGCAGGCGCCGAGTGCCCTCCTCGTGCCGGCTTTCGCCGCGCGGCTGCGGGACCAGCGCGGTATCGCGATCGCCCTTCTCATCCTGTCGGCGGCGAGTTTCCTGGCGCTGGTCGATGGACCGGTCGCACTCGTACTCCCGTTCGGCATCGGGCTCGGTCTCGGAATCGGCGGCTTGTTCGGCCTCGCCCTCACCATCGTGGTGCTGCGCGCCCGCGATGCGGTCGGCGCGGCCGACCTCTCGGCGATGTCCCAGGCAGTGGGCTATTCCATCGCCGCTCTCGGCCCGCTGGGGTTCGGATTGGCGCACGACCTGTTCGGGGGCTGGCGCGTCTCGGCCGGTCTGTTCTGTGCCATCGCCCTGGCGTCCGGAATCTTCGCCCTCGGCGCGGGCCGCGACCGGAAAGTCGGCGCGGCTTCCGCCGCAGAATGACCGCATAAAAAATCCCCGCGATCACGAGGATCGCGGGGAGGTCATGGTTCAGTCCGAACGACCGGAGCTTACTCGGCGGCGACGCGATGCGCCTGGCTGCCATCCGTGTAGGTCTCGGCCTGTAGGCGCTTGCCCGGAGCCGCGCGGCCCGGCAGCGGCGGCAGGGCCTTGGCCTTCTCCAGATCGATGCCGGCACCTTCGGCAACGCGACGGCCGTAATCCTCGTCGGCATGCCAGAAGTGCCAGACCATCCGCAGTTGGATGGCTTCCGGGCACTGCTTCATGTCGCCGACGAGATTGGCGATCAGGTCGTCACGCTCCCAATCCTGGAACGAACGGTAGCGGACGCCGGCCTGGGTGTAGTCGTCCTCGGTGCGCGAGGTCTGGTAGCGGCCGAGCTGGCCCTGGACCGGCTGGTGGTAGTCCTTGGCGGGCTTCGGAGCCTCGCGCAGGCCCTCGGCCAGCGTCGAAGGCTCGTAGTTGATGTGCCGGTTCGGACCGGTGCCGTCGACCGAGTAGGTCATCTGGCCATCACGCTGGTTCGAATAGACCTTCACGCCGGGCTGCGGCGCATTGATCGGCAGCTGCAGGTAATTGGCGCCGACGCGGTAACGCTGCGTGTCCGAATAGGACAGCGTACGGCCCTGGAGCATCTTGTCGTCCGAGAAGTCGATGCCGTCCACGAGGACGCCAGTACCGAAGGCCGATTGCTCGACTTCCGCGAAGAAGTTGTCCGGCACGCGGTCCAGCACCATGCGGCCCACGGGCAGAAGCGGGAAGTCCTCGACCGGCCACAGCTTGGTGTCGTCGAGGGGATCGAACGACAGGTGGTCGTTCGGACCGTCCGGCATGATCTGTACGCAGAATTCCCACTCGGGGAAGTTGCCCTTCGAGATGTTGTCGTAGAGGTCACGCGTGGCGTGGCCGACATCCTTGGCCTGGATTTCGGACGCCTGGGTCGAAGTCAGGTTGCGGACGCCCTGCTTGGGCTCCCAGTGGAACTTGCAGAGCACGGCTTCGCCCTGGTCATTGACGAGCTTGTAGGTGTTGACGCCCGAGCCCTCCATCTCGCGATAGTTGGCGGGAATGCCCCAGGGCGACTTCAGGTGAGTCACCATGTGGATGGCTTCAGGGTGCTGGGACACGAAGTCGAAGAAGCGCCATGCCTCCTGACGGTTCGTCACCGGGTCGGGCTTGAACGCGTGGATCATGTCGGGGAACTTGATCGCGTCGCGGATGAAGAAGACCTTGAGGTTGTTGCCCACGAGGTCCCAATTGCCATCGACGGTCTTGAACTTCACCGCGAAGCCGCGCGGGTCGCGCTCGGTCTCCGGGCTCTCCTTGGCACCGGCCACGGTGGAGAAGCGCACGAACATCGGAGTCTTCACTCCGGTCTCGTTCAGCACGCGGGCGCGGGTGTACTTGGAGGCCGGCTCGTTGCCGATCTTGCCATAGGCTTCGAAATAGCCATGGGCACCGGCGCCGCGGGCATGGACGACACGCTCGGGAATGCGCTCGCGGTCGAAATGAGTGATCTTCTCGATGAACTGGTAGTTCTCGAGGGTCGCCGGTCCCCGCTCGCCGACCGTGCGCGTGCTCTGGTTGTCACGGACCGGATGGCCCTGGCGGGTGGTCAGTATCGGGCGTTGATCGCTCATGCGGAACTCTCTCCTAGAATGTCGGGACGATCCGGATCGAGCGTGCGGTGTCGCGTCGCCATCCTGGAATCGTTCTGAGACACCCTTATGAACCGTGCCTGATCGTTTGGCTAATGCATCGTCGCAAAGGCTGCGATAGATAGAGCCTATGAACGTATCGGGTCTGTCCCTCCGGGATCTGGAATATGCCGTCGCCGTCGCCGAGGAGAATCACTTCGGACGGGCGGCCGAACGCTGCAATGTGAGCCAGCCCACACTCAGCGTGCAGGTCCGCAAGCTCGAAGAGGCCTTGGGCCTCGTTCTCTTCGAACGTGGCAACCGACGGGTGATGCTGACGCCGGCGGGTCAGAGCATCGTCCGCCAGGCCCGCACGGTGTTGGCCGAAGCGCAGCGGCTGCTGGCTCTGGCGAGCGAAGGGCGCGGCGCGCCCCTTACCGGACGCCTGGTCCTGGCCGCCATCCAAACCCTGGGGCCGTATCTGTTTCCCCTTGTGCTGCGAACATTGCGGCAGGAGTTTCCCATCCTGTCCCTGGCGTTGAGTGAGGCGAAGACAGCCGAAATCCTGGAGGGGCTGCGGGACGGCAGGGTCGACGCCGCCTTGATCTCCCTGCCGATCCCCACGTCCGGTCTCACCGTCTCGCCGCTCTTCATCGAGCCGTTCCTGCTCGCTTGTCCCGCCGATCATGCCCTCGCCCAGGGCGGGGCGTTGCGGGCGACGGACATTGCCGGGCCGGACCTTCTTCTCCTCGACGAGGGCAATTGCCTTCGCGATCAGGCCGTCGCCGCGTGCGGGGCCGGCTCCGCGGCGGGTCGCCATGCCACCTCGCTCGAAACCCTGCGCTCGATGGTGGCGGCCGGCGCCGGCTACACCCTGCTCCCCGCGCTCGCCGTGCCGGCTGGAGCTGATGCCAGCGGCCTTACCGTGACGCGCGGCTTCGATCTCGACGGGCCGGGCCGGACCATCGCGCTCGCCTGGCGCTCCAGCGACCCGCGCGCCAGCGGCCTTGCGCATCTGGCGAGCTTCTTCAGGGCGCACGCGCCCGCCGGGACAACGGCGTTTCGCGACGATGCCCCGGCGGGTCGTGACAGCGTCGCCGAACCGGTGTAGCGCCGGCTGCCTTCCCAAGAATGGTCTCCCGTGATCAGCCCGCGCTCCCTCGGCCTCTGGACGGCGCTCGTCGCCGCCTCGGCGGTCATCGCCTACAGCCTCACGCTCGCGCAGTTCCCGGCGGCGCTCCTCCTGGGGCCGATGCTCGTCGCCATCGCTTTCGGGGTCGGCGGTGCGAGCCTGTCGTTGGCGAAACCGGGTTTCCAGGCGGCGCAGGCCATCATTGGCTGCCTCGTCGCCAAATCCGTGACCGCCGACATCGTCGGGACACTTCTCGATGACGGGCTGCTGATCCTCGCCGTGGTGCTGGTCACCGTCATGGCCGGCGCCCTTGTCGGCTGGGCGCTGACCCGCCTGCGAATCCTCCCGGGTAGTACCGCCGCCTGGGGCTCGTCCCCTGGCGGAGCCGCCGCCATGACGGCCATGGCGGAAGAATACGGCGCGGATCCACGCCTCGTCGCCTTCATGCAATATGTCCGCGTCGCTGCCGTGGTCCTGTCGGCCTCGGTGGTCGCCCGCATCCTCACCGACACATCGATTCCGGCAAAGGCCGCATCGCTGGAGGAGACTGGTATCCTCCCTGTGCTGGTGACGCTCTCAGTCGCCGGGATCGGCGCCGTGCTGGCCCGCTTTCTGCGCCTGCCGGCGAGTGCTCTCGTCGGGCCTATGATCCTGGGTGCCGTGCTCCACGCCATGGGGCTCGTCTCGATGGCCCTGCCGGAGCTGCTCCTCGATCTCGCCTATGCTTGCATCGGCTGGTATGTCGGCCTGCGTTTCACCGCGCAGACGTTGCGCGAGACCGTCGCGGCCCTGCCAGGCATCCTTACCGCCACCCTTGCGGTGATCGCCCTTTGCGGCGGCTGGGCCTTCGGCTTGACCTTCCTGCTTCCGGTGGACTTCCTCACGGCGTTTCTCGCGACGAGCCCCGGCGGGCTCGATTCCGTGGCGATCATTGCCGTCGGCTCGAAGGCCGACGTCTCCTTCGTCCTGGCGGTGCAGACCCTGCGCCTGTTCGTCGTCCTGATCACCGGACCGCTTCTGGCCAAGTGGATCGCGCGCGGCGCTCCGGCGGATCGCTGAAAGCATGCGCGCGCTCTACTTCGCCTTCCTCAATTCCTGGCGCGGGCTCGTCTTCGGCGCCCGGACGGAACGGGCCTTGCGCCTGGAGCTCGTCCTGTTGGTGGTCGGCGTTCCGGCGGCCCTTCTGCTCGGCGGAACGCTCTGGATCCGCGTGGCACTCCTGGCCAGCCTGCTCCTCATGCTGGCGGCCGAATTCCTGAATACGGCGATCGAGAAACTCTGCGACCACCTCCACCCGGACCACCATGTGCGGATCGGCGTGGTGAAGGATCTTGCATCCGCCGGGGCCTTCATGGCGCAGGCCGTGGCGGCCCTGGTGTGGCTGGCAGCCCTGGTCGACAGGTTCTTTTAAAGTCGGCCCTCGTTCGCCATCTCCGCTACGGGCGGCGCCTTGTCCCACCGGGCCGGTGGATCGCCCCTCGCTTCTTTGTCGCCTCGGGCGTATCCCGAGGCACACCCGACATCGATTCTGAACCCCCGACGGAGCACGAGTCTCCTTGACCGACTATATCCGCAAGATCCTCACCGCCCGCGTCTACGACGTCGCCATCGAGAGTCCGCTCGATCCGATGCCGCGCATGTCCGCGCGCCTGGGGCGCCCGATTCTGCTCAAGCGCGAGGATCTGCAGCCGGTCTTCTCGTTCAAGCTGCGCGGTGCTTACAACAAGATGTCCGGCCTCTCCTCCGAAGTCCTGGCGCGCGGGGTCGTTTGCGCTTCGGCTGGAAACCACGCGCAGGGCGTCGCCCTGGCGGCAGCGCGTCTCACCGTGCGCGCCGTCATCGTGATGCCGCGCACGACCCCTGCCATCAAGGTCGATGCTTGCCGCGCGCGCGGAGCCGAGGTCGTGCTGTTCGGCGATACGTTCGACGAGGCGCTCGGCCATGCCCGCCAATTGGAAGGCGAGCAGGGTCTCACGTTCCTTCACCCGTTCGACGATCCCGATGTGATCGCCGGACAGGGCACCATCGGCATGGAGATCCTGACCCAGCATTCCGGGCCGATCGAGGCGATCTTCGTGCCGGTCGGCGGCGGCGGTCTCGCCGCCGGCATCGCGACTTTCGTGAAGTACCTGCGGCCGGAGACGAAGGTCATCGGTGTCGAGCCGGACGATGCCGCCTGCATGGCGGCGGCCCTGGCCGCCGATGAGCGTGTCGTTCTGCCGACCGTGGGATTGTTCGCCGACGGTGTCGCCGTGCGCCAGGCCGGCGAGGAAACCTTCCGTCTCTGCCGCGAGCATCTCGACGGGGTCATCACCGTCGATACTGACGCCATGTGCGCGGCAGTCAAGGACATCTTCGACGACACCCGCGCCGTCTCCGAGCCGTCCGGAGCCCTGGCTCTGGCCGGTGCCAAGGTCTATGCGGCGCGCGAGGGCGGCTCGGCGGGGACGCTGGTGGCGATCTCCTCCGGGGCCAACCTCAACTTCGATCGTCTGCGGCACATCGCCGAGCGTGCCGAGATCGGCGAACAGCGCGAGGCGCTCCTCGGCGTGACGATCCCCGAAGAGGCGGGTTCCTATCGCGCCTTCATCCGCCATCTCGGCCCGCGTGCGATCACCGAGTTCAACTACCGTTACGCGCCCTCCGCCGAGGCGCAGATCTTCGTGGGCATCAACTTGCCCGGCGGAATCCCTGAGAAGCGCGACCTCATCGCCGGCCTCAGGGCCGACGGCTACAGCGTGGTCGATCTCAGCGACAACGAGATGGCCAAAGTGCATATCCGCTACATGGTCGGCGGTCGCTCGACCGAACTCACCGACGAGCGCATCTACCGCTTCCAGTTCCCGGAGCGTCCGGGTGCCCTCCTGCGGTTCCTCGACGGTTTGGCGGACGGGTTCAACATCACCCTGTTCCACTATCGTAACCACGGCGCCGATTACGGCCGGGTGCTCGCTGGAATCAGCGTTCCCCGAGAAGAGCGCCAGCGCTTCGATACCGCCCTGGACGATCTCGGATACCCGTATGTGGATGAAACGGACAATCTCGCCTACCGCCTGTTCCTGGCAACGGGAGAGATTGCCCGGTCGGAGCTCGAGGTTTCTGATCGTACTTCTGGCTAATGAAGGCGCTGCAAGTTTCGGTTGAAGCGCGGTCGCGCGGGCACGCTTCAATGAGGGAAAGGCGTCGAGGCCTCGGATGAAACATTTTTTTGATGTTTGCCTTGGCGTCCTTCCACGTAAGCCAAGGGCATGCCGAAACAGCATTCCTCGGCCGTGAAAATTACGCAGTCCCCACTATAAGGAACACTTTCTAAATTTGTCATAGGATAATTTGCGCCCTAGTTTTCCCAGGGGCCTACTTCCTTATGTCCATAGCCAGCAGTCTCAACGTCCGCCTTCCCGTGATGATCGTCGGTCTGGCAATGGTCAGTACTGCCCTCATGGGCAGCCTGAGCTGGTATTCGGCTAGGTCTGGATTGACATCCGCTGTGCAAGAGCGACTGGAATTCGCCGCTACGGCTCGTAAGACCGGGCTGGAACTGATCGCCGACCGCGCCCGCGGCGATCTGATCGCTACCGCCGGCAATAATCAGGTCTCCAGCAATGTCGGCGATCTGGTCGAAGCCCTCGATCCCAATAAGGCCGATTATGCCAGCCTCGTTCAGGCCTTCACCAGCCCGACGACCGTGCAGGAACGCATGGCCGTCGAGGGTACGGGCACGATGTATGGCCGACGCCACGCCAAGGTTCAGGAAGTCGCCCGCAAACTCCTGGAGCGTCCCGGCTATGCCGACCTTCTCTTCGTCGATGAGGAGGGGCGCATTGTCTACACCACGACGAAGGGCGCGGATTTCACCCATAGTCTCTCGGAGCCGGACCTGCAGAAATCCGGTCTTGCCAAGCTGATCGAGCGCCTGAAGACCGCCGAGCCCGACAGTGTTCTGTCGCAGGACTTCGCCGCATATCCCACGGATTCCGGTCCCTCCGCCTTCATGGGCCGTGGCATCTACCGTCGCGCCAACGTCGCCATGGGAACCGGCCAGGCCGCCTCGCGGATCGGCTTCCTCGTGCTGCGCGTGACGCCCGCCCTCTTCGACGCCTCGCTGTCCGAACGGAACGGCCTGGGCGATACGGGACAGGTCATGGCCGTCGGTTCCGATGGGCTGCTGCGCGGTAATCCGCCCCTGAACTCCGCCGTGAAGGCGGGCATGCCCGTCACGATGACCGGGCTTGACGCCGAGAGCCTGAAATCCGGCAAGCCCTTCGTCTACGGCAGCGGCGACAAAGCTCGCCTTGCCGCCACCGCCTCGATCTCGATGCTGGGTTCACCCTGGACGATCGTCGCCGAGCAGGCCCAGAGCGAGGCGCTGCATTCCGTGAACAGCCTGACGAAATCGCTGCTCATGTCGGCTCTCGCGGTTCTCGCCGCCACGGCTCTTCTCGGCCTGCTCTTCGCCCGCAGCATCGTCCGGCCTCTCGGTGCCCTGGCGCGTGCCCTCCAGGCCTTGGCCCGTCGTGAGACCCTCGACGAGGTCCCCGGCAGCCGTCGTGCCGACGAGATCGGCGAGATCGCCCGCGCCGTCGTCACCATCCGCGACATTTCGCTGGAAGACGCTGCCCAGCAGCTTCAAACCACCGAGGCCTCCCGCATGCGCGCCGAGATGGAGCGCCGCGCCCTGCTCAACGAACTCGCTGACAATTTCGAGCGCTCCGTCGGCCGCATCGTCGACGGCGTGTCGTCCGCCTCGGCGAGCCTGCATGACGCGTCGAACAGCATGACCATGACCGTTGACGGCACGGTCAGCCGTTCGACCTCTGTCGCTGCTACCGCCCACCAGACTGCCGGCAACGTCAACGCGGTGGCCGCGGCCGCCGAGGAACTCGGCGCCACGGTGCAGGAGATCGGCCGTCAGGTCGAGCAGGCCGCCGATATGTCGCGCTCCGCCGTCGAGGAGGCGAGCCGTACCGCGGAGACCATGCGCACGCTGTCGGTTGCCGCGACGCGCATCGGTGACGTGGTCGGCATGGTCCAGCAGATCGCTTCGCAGACCAACCTGTTGGCCCTCAACGCGACCATCGAAGCCGCGCGTGCGGGCGAAGCCGGACGCGGGTTCGCCGTCGTGGCGGCCGAGGTGAAGAGCCTCGCCGAGCAGACCTCCCGTGCCACGGCCGAGATCCACCAGCAGGTGGAGGCGATCCAGGGCGCGACCAACGGCGCATCGGGCGCGATCCAGGGCATCGTCTCGCGGATCGAGAGCATGAGCATGGTGACCAGCAGCATCGCTGCGGCGGTCGAGGAGCAGAGTCTCACCACCCAGGAGATTGTCCGCAACATGGGGCAGGCTTCGGCCGGGACCGGCGCGATGACCACGGACATCGAGGAGGTCGCCCGCTCGGCGGCCGAGGCCGGCACCTCCGCCGGCCGGGTCCTGGTGGCCTCGGAAGACCTGTCGACACAGTCCGACAGCCTGCGTTCGGAAGTCGGTCAATTCCTCGCGACGGTGCGGGCCGCCTGACCCATCATGGGCCCCCCGCGTCGACCGAGGGTTGACGCGGGAGGCCCGGAACGTCCACAGCCGGCCCCATTATTGGAGGCCAGCCGATGCCGCCGTTGCTCGCCCTGCCCTTTCCCGCCATCGATCCGGTGGCGGTGGCGATCGGCCCGATCACGATCAAGTGGTACGCCCTATCCTACATTGCCGGCCTCGTCGGCGGCTGGTTCTATGCCCGCCGGCTGGTGGCGGCGGACCGGTTCTGGGGTGTCGTGCGGCGGCCGAGCCTCAACGACATCGACGACCTCATTGTCTGGGTCGCCCTCGGCGTCGTCCTCGGCGGCCGCATCGGCTACGTCCTGTTCTACAATTTGCCGCTCTATCTCGACGATCCCCTCGAGATCCTGGCGATCCGCAACGGTGGCATGTCGTTCCACGGCGGCTTTCTCGGCGCGGTGCTGGCGATGGTGCTGTTCGCCCGATCGCGAAAACTGTCGCCCTATACCCTTCTCGATCTCGCCGCCGTCGTCGTTCCCATCGGCCTGTTCTTCGGCCGCATCGCCAATTTCGTGAATGGCGAATTGTGGGGGCGGATCGCGCCGGATTTTGCCTACGCGGTCGTGTTTCCCTCCGGCGGCCCGCTGGCGCGGCATCCCAGCCAGCTCTATGAGGCGGCCACGGAAGGCGCCCTCCTCTTCGTGGTGATGGCGCTGGCCGTCCGTCGCTTCGGTTTCCGTAAGCCAGGTCTCCTCGGCGGGATCTTCGTCCTCGGCTACGCCGTCGCCCGCACGTTCTGCGAATTCTTTCGCGAACCCGACCGGCAACTCGGATACCTGTTCGGGACCGGAGACTGGCGCTATGGCGGCATCACCATGGGGATGCTGCTCTGCGTGCCCATGGCGCTGATCGGCCTCACCTACATCGCTCTCGCGCTCCGCGGCGTGACGCGGCCGCGCCGGCCCGTCGAGGAGGCGGTGCGGGCTGATACGGCATGACCACGCCGCTCTTCTTCGAGATTCGCGACGAGATCGTCGAGGCGGGGCCGATGAGCCTCGCCCGCTACATGACCCTCTGCCTCGGCCACCCGGTCCATGGCTATTACCGCTCCCGCGATCCCCTCGGCGCACGCGGCGATTTCGTGACGGCCCCCGAGATCAGTCAGATGTTCGGCGAGTTGATCGGGATCTGGATCGCCGTCACCTGGGCCTCCATGGGAGGGCCGAGCGATCTCGTCCTGACGGAACTCGGCCCCGGGCGCGGTACGTTGATGGCCGATGCCCTGCGGGCGCTAGGCCGGGCGGCGCCGGATTTCCAGCCCGCCGTCCATCTCGTAGAGACGAGCCCCCTGCTTCGGGCGGCACAGGCCTCCCGCCTCGGAGCCGTGTCTCCGACCTGGCACGATGGGATCGAGACTCTGCCCGAAGGGCCGATGATCGTCGTTGCAAACGAATTCTTCGATGCGCTTCCCGTTCGCCAGTTCCAGCGTACGGAACGCGGCTGGTGTGAGCGTCTCGTCGGCCTTTCGCCGGATGGCGGTCGTCTCACGTTCGGTCTTGCCGCCGAGCCCGATCGCGAGATCAGCGCACCGGCGCCGGTCGGCCTGCTGATGACCGTTCCAGCACCGGCCCTCGACATCGCGCGAAATCTGAGCCGGCGGATTGTCGCCCAGGGCGGCGCGCTGCTGGCCATCGATTACGGGCATGTGCGACCCGGATTCGGCGATACGTTCCAAGCGGTGTCGGCTCACCGCTTCGCCGATCCCCTGCTGTCTCCCGGTGAGGCGGATCTGACGACCCATGTCGATTTCGCCGCCCTCGGCCGAGCGGCCAGGGGTGAAGGCGCCCGTATCGACGGTCCGCTGGACCAGGGAGCGTTCCTCTTGAACCTCGGTTTGCGCCAGCGCGCTGATCGCCTGAAAGTCGGGGCGAGCCGCGCACAGGCGGACGCGGTCGATACCGCGTTCCATCGGCTCACCGCATCGGGAAAACGAGGCATGGGCAGCCTGTTCCAGGCCATTGGAATCGCCGATCCAAGACTGCCCGTTCTCAGCGGTTTCAACCCGGCCTAACTACGATCTCGGCGGTTTGCGACGACCCTCGGGGCACGGGCGATGCGGTCGCGCAGGTCCTGCGCCTACCCAGGATCTGTCGCAGACTTCGAACAGATGCGGCGGGAATTGGCGGTCATCGCGCCTATCCGTGCCACTCGAACAGCTTCGCTCTATCGAGCCGAACCTCCTCCGGCTCGGATTGCCGAACATTGGCGTTGGGCCTTGTCCGGCTGAGGATTTGCCGAGATGACGCCTGACGCATAAGAACATTCGCCACACCGGGCGATGAAGCGAGGGCCAGGCGCATGAAGGTTGTCGATCTCGATCGGGAAATGGTCAAACGCGGGCTCGACGACGGTTCGATCCTGCTCATCGATGTGCGGGAGCCGCACGAATATTCGGCCGGGCATATTCCGGGTTCGGTCACCCACCCGCTATCGACCTTCGACACGCAAGCGTTGTCGACCCTCATCTCCGAGGACGGGCGCCGCCCGGTCTTTTCGTGCGCGGCCGGTGTCCGTTCGGTTCATGCCTTGGCCGCCGCGCAATCCGCCGGGATCCCGGTGGAGGAGCATTATGTCGGTGGGTTCAAGGACTGGTATCGTGCCGGCGAAACGGTCGAGTCCTGAATATCCGGTGTCCGAAGTCCGGCCGGTCGGCGGTTCGGCGATTATTCCACGCCTCAATCCCATCGCTCCACGGGCTATGTGCGGCAGCGCACGACATCGCGGGAACGGTGCCTTTAGCTCGCTGGGCGCAGGGAAAAGCAACATGATCAAGCGTCCGCTCTCCGGATGGTCGTCCGCGATCCTCCTGTCCGCAGCATTTCTAGCCTTCGCATCTCCGGTCTTCGCGCAGGCGCCCGGCGGGCCGCCTCCCAAAGTGACCACGGCCAAGCCGGTGGTGCGTGAGATCGTCGAAACCGACATGTATACCGGGCGGTTCGATCCGGTAGAGATCGTCGACGTGCGGGCGCGGGTCACCGGCTATCTCGAGAAGGTCAACTTCGTGGATGGCGCGACGGTGAAGAAGGGCGACCTGCTCTTCGTCATCGACCGCCGCCCCTACAAGGCCGCCCTCGACCAGGCCAAGGCCGCCCTCACCTCCGCGCAGGCCGGGCTGACCTTCTCCCAGACCGACCTCGAACGCGCTCAGACCCTGAGCCGCTCGGGCAACATCTCAGAGCAGGTGACGGATCAGCGGCGTCAGGCGTCGCAGACGGCGCAGGCCAATGTCGACAGCGCCGATGCCCAGCTTCGACAGGCTCAGCTCAATTACGACTTCACCGAAGTCCGCGCCCCGATCTCTGGCCGGATCAGCCAGCGCCTCGTCACCGAGGGCAACATCGTCATCACTGATCAGACCCAGCTGACGACCATCGTCTCCTTGGACCCGATCTATTTCGGCTTCACCGTCGATGAGCGTTCGTTCCTGAAATACCAGGGCAGCCTCGGCATCGGCATGGGCCAGACCCAGAAGGGCAAGGGCGTTCCGATCCTGATCGCCTTGACCAACGAGACCAGGCCGACCCGCAAGGGCACGCTCGACTTCGTGGACAACCGGGTCGACAACGCCACCGGTACGGTGCTGCTGCGCGCCACGGTCGAGAACCCGGACGGCTTCATCAAGCCGGGCCTGTTCGGCATCGTTTCGCTGCCGGCGACGAAGCCGTTCCAGGGTATCCTGCTCCCCGACGAGGCCATCTCCGCGAACCAGGACAAGCGCATCGTCTACATCGTGGCCGATGATGGCTCGGTGAGCACCCGCGACGTGAAGCTCGGGCCGAAGGTCGATGGATACCGCGTGATCCGCGAAGGCCTGAAGGGCGACGAGAACATCGTCGTCAACGGCCTGTCCCGCGTCCGCCCCGGCGCCAAGGTGACGGCAGAGGCGAGCACGCTGCCGCCGAGCCGCAGCTGACGCGACCCCATTCTAGACCGGGCCCGCTCGTTTCCGCCTTCCGTTTCAGGGGCGTGACATCTGGCGGGTCCGTGACGGCGAACGAAGAAACATTCCCGCAGAGGTTGCCCAGGGCTCCTATGCGGCGAGAGGTTTGACCGATGCGCTTTGCCCACTTCTTCGTCGATCGGCCGATCTTCGCGTCGGTGACGTCGATCATCTTCCTGATCCTCGGCTACGTCTCCTACGAGTCGCTGCCCGTCGCGCAATATCCCGAGATCGTTCCGCCGACCGTCGTCGTGCGCGCCTCCTATCCGGGCGCCAATGCCGAGACGGTGGCGGCGACGATCGCGACGCCGATCGAGCAGGAGGTGAACGGCGTCGACAACATGCTCTACATGACGTCGTTGTCGACCAATGACGGCAACATGCAGCTGACCGTCACCTTCAAGGTCGGCACCAACCTCGATATCGCCAACGTGCTGGTGCAGAACCGCCTTTCGGTGGCGCAGCCGCGTCTTCCGCCGGACGTGCGCAACCTCGGCGTCACGGTGCGTAAGTCGTCGCCCGACCTGATGATGGTCGTGCACCTGCTCTCGCCCGACAACACCTACGACCAGAACTACCTCTCGAACTACATTTACCTGCGAATCCGTGACGAACTGCTGCGCCTCGATGGCGTCGGCGACATTACCGTGTTCGGCGGCAGCGAATACGCGCTCCGCATCTGGCTCGATCCGAACAAGCTCTCCGCCTACGGGCTCTCGACCACCGACGTCATCTCGGCCCTGCAGGAGCAGAACGTCCAGGTCGCTTCCGGCGCCCTCGGTGCCCCGCCCGCGCCGAAGGACAACGCCTTCCAGCTCGTCGTCCAGTCCCAGGGCCGCTTCCAGACCCCGGAGGAGTTCACCGAGGTCATCGTCAAGGCCAGCGACGGCCGCCTCGTGCGCGTGAAGGACATTGCCCGCACCGAGATGGGCCAGAAGGACTACACCACGCAGTCCTTCCTGAACGGGACCCCCGCCGTCGGCGTCGGCGTGTTCCAGCGTCCGGGGACGAACGCACTCGAAGCCGCCTCGCAGGTGCGGGCGACGATGGAGACGATCAAGAAGAGCTTCCCGCCGGGGGTCGAGTACCGTATCGCCTACAACCCCACGGAGTTCATCGAAGAATCGGTCCACGAGGTCTACAAGACCCTGTTCGAAGCCGTGGCCCTCGTGGTCGTCGTGGTCATCGTCTTCCTGCAGAGCTGGCGCACGGCGCTGATCCCCGTGATCGCGATCCCGGTCTCGCTGATCGGAACCTTCGCGGCCATGCAGGCCTTCGGCTTCTCCATCAACAACCTGACCCTGTTCGGGCTCGTTCTCGCCATCGGCATCGTCGTCGACGACGCGATCGTCGTGGTGGAGAATGTCGAGCGCAACATGGCCGAGGGGCTCTCGCCCGGAGACGCCGCGCACAAGACCATGGACGAAGTGGGCGGCGCGGTACTCGCCATCGCCCTCGTCCTGTCGGCGGTGTTCATCCCGACGGCGTTCATCCCGGGCATTTCCGGCCAGTTCTACAAGCAGTTCGCGTTGACCATCGCGGCCTCGACCATCATCTCGATGTTCAACTCGCTGACGCTGTCACCGGCGCTCTGCAAGCTGCTGCTGAAGCCCCACCACGAACATGCCAAGCCGAAATTCTTCCTGACGCGGTTCTTCGGCTGGCTCGCCGACTTGTTCAATCGGGGCTTCGACAAGCTCTCGCATTGGTATGCGGCGACGATCGGCTTCCTGACCGGACGCATGATCGGCTTGCTCGGTATGATGGTGGTGTATGCCGCGATCATCGCCGGAACGCTGCATGTGGCCACCACGACGCCCACCGGCTTCATCCCGCAGCAGGACCAGGGCTACCTCATCGGCGTCGTCCAGCTGCCGGCGGGCTCGGCTCTGGAGCGCACCACCGCCGTGGTGCGGCGGGCCGCCGACATGGCCCTGAAGGTCGACGGCGTCGCCGATGCCGTCATCATCTCGGGCTTCGACGGGGCGACCTTCACCAACACCACCAACGGCGCCGTGATGTTCCTGGTCCTGAAGGGGGCAAAGGAGCGTGCCACGACGGGTCGGACGGCGGCGGCCATCACCGGCGACGTGTTCAAGGCCACGGCCTCGATCCAAGAGGCCCGCGTCCTGTTCATTCCGCCGCCGCCCGTCCGTGGCCTCGGTACCGGCGGCGGCTTCAAGATGCAGATCGAGAGCCGCCAGAACTCGGCCATCGCTCCGCTGCTGGCCGCCACGAACGAGATTCTCGGTCAGGCGAACCAGAGCAACGACGTCCAGCGCGTGTTCACCACCTTCGGCAACGACACGCCTCAGCTCTTCATCGACATCGATCGCACGATGGCGCGGATGTTGAACGTGCCGCTCGCTTCGGTCTTTGCGACGCTGCAGACCAATCTCGGCGGTGCCTACGTCAACGACTTCAACACGTTCGGCCGCATCTATCAGGTGCGTGCCCAGGCCGACGCGGCCTTCCGCCTGGAGAAGGGCGATATCGAGCGGCTGAAGGTGCGTTCCTCCACCGGCGCGCTCGTGCCGATGGGAACCCTCGCGTCGATCCGCGAGATCAGCGGGCCGCAGATCGTCCAGCGGTTCAACCTGTTCTACTCGGTGCCGATCCAGGGCGATGCCAAACCCGGCGTGTCGACCGGCCAGGCGCTCGCGGCGATGGAGAAGATCGCTCAGTCCCTGCCGGAGGGCTACGCCTACGACTGGACCGAGATCGCCTTCCAGCAGAAGGCGACGGGCAACACCGCGATCTACGTCTTCGGTCTCGGCGTACTCCTCGTCTTCCTGGTGCTCGCGGCGCAGTACGAATCCTGGGCGCTGCCGCTGGCGATCATCCTCGTCGTGCCGACAGGTGTGCTCTCGGCCTTGGGCGCGGTCCAGTTCAGGGGGCAGGACAACAACATCCTGACCCAGATCGGGCTGATCGTGCTCATCGGTCTGGCGGCGAAGAACGCAATCCTGATCGTGGAATTCGCCCACCAGCTCGAGGAGACGGAGAAGAAGGGGCCGGTTGCCGCTGCGGTGGAAGCCTGCCGCCTGCGCCTGCGCCCGATCCTGATGACGGCCTTCGCCTTCATCCTCGGTACGGTCCCCCTCGTCATCGCCACCGGTCCCGGCGCGGAGATGCGTCAGGCTCTCGGAACCGCCGTCTGTTTCGGTATGATCGGCGCGACGTTCTTCGGGCTGTTCCTGACCCCGGTCTTCTACGTGGCGATCCGCAATATACTGATCTGGTTCGCCAAGAAGCGTGGCAAGGATCCGCACGACACCACCCCCGACAAGCACGATCCCCACGCGACGCCGTCGCACGCGTGAAGACAACAAGGTCCGGCGCATGAAGCTCTGCGCCGGACTCGCGGAAAAGGGGTTGCACGGGAAGGACCGTGAAGCTAAGACCCCTCAGCCCGTTACAGGGCGTCGAAGCGGAGCGCAGCCCAGTCAGCGCGTTGGTCCTCGGACCAAGGACTGGATCGGTGTTTTTCGCAGTCGATCGGTAGTCAGGACGGTTCTTGACGGAGTATAGCGCAGCCCGGTAGCGCACCTGTCTGGGGGACAGGGGGTCGCAGGTTCAAGTCCTGCTACTCCGACCATTAAAACGCGGTGACATTGGCCTTCGAGCTTATGTCGTCCGTCCTGACGGAAAGGCCGGGGTGCGCAGCCCCGGCCTTTTTCGTTTGCCCGAGAATTCCGGATTTCGGCATCGACTCCGGATGCATCGCGATACGGCTGAATCGATATCCGACGCTGATCGAGCTGCGGGTACGGCTACGCGGCCGGCGAGGTCGGATTTACCGAGCCTTAGGCCGTCACCCTGCTGAAGGTCGCACCGATGGTCTCCTCGCCGCGCCATACCACGCGGCAGACTTCCATCCCCGCGACACAGGAGGAGTACAGGATGAACGTGTCAGGGACCTGGATGGCTTCCGGGAGGGTGAGGCGCACACCGGAGGCGGATATGTCGTAGACGATGCAGGGGATCGTCGTGTGTTCGTCTATGGCGATCAGGCCAGCCTCGTCCTTGCGGAGCCGCTCATCGATCCGACGCTCACTCATACAAACCTCGCCATTTGCGCCTTCGAGGATGGGTGATCGCCTGCGAAGGAAAGACGAGCGGGATGGATCAAATACGATGCATCGCGGCTCAAACCCGTGTGTTCCGGCCCGTCAGAAGAAGATCGGCCGCGCCGCCGCGTGATGTTCGGCGAGGATCGCGCCCGTCGCCGGGTCGATTTCTTTCAGCACCGCGTCGTAGCCCCAGAGATCCGCCAGATGCTGCAGGACGCGTCTGGCATCGTCGGCCTGGAGCGTAATGCGGTTCAGCGCCTTGTGGTGGACGATGAGGCGGCGGTCGCCCTCCAGGTCGACATCCACCACCTCGATATCGGGATCGAGCCAGGCGACGTCGTATTGTCGTGCGAAGGATCGGCGTAGCTTGCGGTAACCACGCTCGTCATGGATCGCCTCGACGCGCAGTTCGGCTTCGTCGGGATCGTCGACGACGTGGAACAGGCGCATGTCGCGCATGAGCTTGGGGCTGAGGAACTGCGCGATGAAGCTCTCGTCCCGATAATTCGCCCAGATGTCGCGCAGGGTCGCCATCGCGTCACCCGTGCCGGCGATCTCGGGGAACCATTGCCGGTCTTCCTCCGTCGGCTGCTCCACGATGCGGGCGATGTCCTGCATCATCGCGAAGCCGATGGCGTAGGGATTGTGCCCGCCATAGCCGCGCTCGTTGTAGTTCGGCTGGCGAATGACGTTGGTGTGCGACTGCAGGAATTCGAGATAGGCGGCTTCGTTGATGAGCCCCTTCTCCGACAGCGAGGTCATGATCCGATAGTGGCAGTAGGTGGCGCAGCCCTCGTTCATCACCTTGGTCTGGCGCTGGGGATAGAAATACTGCGCCACGAGACGGACGATGCGCAGGATCTCGCGCTGCCAGGGCCGGAGCCTGGGGGCGGCCTTCTCGAGAAAATAGAGCAGGTTCTCCTGCGGTAGCTCCAGCAGCGCCTTGCGGCGCTCCAAGGCGGCGTCCGGCCTGGCGCCGGCGGTCTTTTGCGGGAGGGTTCGCCAGAGATCGTTGTAGATCTGTTCGCCATGCTCGGCCCGCTCCCGCTCGCGACGTTGCTCGGAGGCGAGGTCGGGCCGTTTCTTGCGGGGATAGCGATGGATGCCCTGGCTCATCAGCGCATGCGCGGCGTCCAGCACTTGCTCCACGGCATGGTGGCCGTAGCGCTCCTCGCATCGGGAGATGAAGCCCTTCGCGAAGTCGAGGTAATCGAGGATACCCTCGGCATCGGTCCATTGCTTGAACAGGTAATTGTTCTTGAAGAAGTGGTTATGGCCGAAGGCGGCATGCGCGATCACCAGCGTCTGCATCGTCGCTGTGTTCTCCTCCATGATGTAGGAGATGCACGGATCGGAATTGATGACGATCTCGTAGGCGAGCCCCATCATCCCCCGCCGGTAACCGGCCTCGTGCTGGGCGAAATGCTTGCCGAAGGACCAGTGCTTGTAGAAGAGCGGCATGCCGATGGAGGCATAGGCGTCGAGCATCTGCTCGGCGGTGATGATCTCGATCTGGTTCGGGTACCAGGACAGGCCGAGTTCCCGCGCCTCGGCCTCGCACGCGTCATGGATTCGGCGGATGGTGTCGAAATCCCAGTCGTTCCCGCTGAACAGGGGTGTCTGGCGGCCCGCGATCGTTTGGGGAAGCGTGAGTGTCATGCGTGGTCCCGATCTATGCGTCGGTATAGTCCGTCCGCCTCATCGCTGAAGACCGAGAGGCCGGAACAGGTTTTCCCTCCTCCGTAGCGGGACGAGGGTCGCGCGCGAGAGCGCCGCTCACCCCTCCGCCTCCGCCCGGGCGTCCTTTCGCCCGAACAGGTCGCGGAAGACGGGGTAGATGTCGCGGCGGTGGTTGACCTTGCGCATGGCGATGGCGCCGCCCGATTTAGCGAGCCCCTCATAGGTGCGCCAAAGGGTGGTGCGGTGCTCCACGAAGCCGGCGCGAGGACCGTTCTCGTCGCCGACTTCGAGATAGGCGAAGTGCTGACAGGCGGGCAGGATATGCGCCCGCAGCAATTCCGTGGCAGTCGGGCCGTCGCTGGAGACGTTGTCGCCGTCAGATGCCTGCGCGGCGTAGATGTTCCAATCATCCGGGCTGTAGCGCTCGGTGATAACGCGCTTCATCTCCACCAAGGCAGACGAGACCAGGGTGCCGCCGGTCTCGCGCGAGCCGAAGAACGTTTCTTCGTCCACCTCCGTCGCTTTGTCGGTATGGCGGATGAAGACGATCTCGACGTGGCGGTAGCGCCGCGTGAGGAAGATGTGCAGCAGGATGTAGAAGCGCTTGGCCAGATCCTTCATGTGCTCGGTCATCGAACCGGACACATCCATCAGGCAGAACATGACCGCCTGAGCGATGGGGCGCGGATAAGGCTCGAAGCGGCGGTAACGAAGATCGATCGGGTCGACATAGGGAATGCGCCGGGTGCGCTCGCGCAGGGCTTCGAGGGCGAGCTTCATATCCGGCAGAAGCGGGTCGGTCCCGTGGGCGTCGGCGATCCGCGCCTCGAGTTCCGCGATCTCGTTCGGCTTCGGCCGCTTCAGGGCGATGCGGCGCGACATGGAATTGCGCAGGGTGCGCGTCAGGGCGAGGTTGGCGGGCGAGCCGGACACCGTATAGCCCGCCCGACGCAGTCCCTCGGTTTCCACCACGGAGAGGCGGCGCTTGGCGAGGTCGGGGAGTTCCAGGTCTTCGAGGAAGAGTTCGAGGAACTCATCCCGCGTCAG